>CP047917.1:600000-931438 GCA_010202115.1 Candidatus Saccharibacteria bacterium oral taxon 488 | reverse complement strand
AATACCTTCCCCCTCGGAACTACGTTGATAACCCTACTATAGCAAAAAATCAGACTTTTCCACAAGCACAGGAGCCATCATAAAATTCAGGGACTCTCGAGGTGATTTTTCCACAGCAATGAACCACCTCTGATAAATATGTGGAAAAAACAGCAGAAACGGTGGAAAGTTTATCCATGACTTGCAAAAAATGTCAAAAAAGGCTACACTAAATGACGATATGCCAAAGCGAACATTTCAACCACACAAGCGACATCGCGCCAAGACGCACGGTTTTCGAGCTCGTGTTTCGACCAAGGCTGGCCGCGCTGTCCTGAAGCGTCGTCGCCTCAAGGGTCGCGCTAAAATCGCTATCTAGAACGCAAACTCCCGCCTCGCCTAACAGGGCGGGATTTTGCTATACTGGACTTATGTTACGTCACGTCAACCGATTTCATGGTCATGGTAGCCTGCGCTATGTCTATGCGCGCGGGCGGGCAATTCGCTCATCGCAGCTCACCATGAAATATATTGTCAATCCGCACCGTCGCCATGGTCGGTTTTCGGTAGTGATTAGTAAAAAGGTGCTTAAATCCGCCGTCAAACGCAACCGCGTACGTCGCCGAATTTACGAAATTATCCGACTCGAGTTGCCACATATTCGGGGTGGGTTTGATGTTGTTATTATGGTGTTTTCGCCGGAGGTGCTGGTGATGCCACATAGCGACCTAAGGACGGCAGTAAAACAACTCTTTTCACAGGCGGGGCTGTATAAATAGCGCCACCTCTGGTATAATGAGGACATGAACATGTTTGATGTGGTTATTGTGCAACCAATTTTTAACTTGCTGATGGCAATTTATGCGCTAATTCCAGGCGGCGACTTTGGGGTTAGCGTTGTACTGTTTACAATAATTGTGCGTTTTCTGTTGTGGCCGCTGGTTAAGAAGCAGCTCCATCAAGCCAAAGCGATGCGTAAGATACAGCCCGAACTTGCCAAGCTGAACAAAAAATATAAGAATAATCCACAGATGCGGGCGATGGCGATGATGGATGTGTACAAAAAGCATAACATCAAGCCGATGAGCTCTATCCTAGTACTCCTTATCCAGCTGCCAGTACTGATCGCGATTTACCGTGTAGTGCAGATATTCGTATTGCAGCGCTCAGAGCTCGCTAAGTACACATACGACGTAATGGAGCAGTGGGAGCCGGTCAAGCACTTGATCGCCAATCCAGATCACTTTAACCAGAATTTCTTGGGGCTGATGGACCTGACGAAGCAGGCGTTATCATCAAGTGGTGTATCAATTGGGTTGCTCATCCTTGCCTTGGTGGCCGCTGTTTTGCAATATTTATTATCAAAGCAGATGTCGCCAAGTTCGGACAACAAGAAGCGGTTGCGTGATGTGCTGATGGAGGCGGGCGAGGGTAAGAACGCTGACCAAACTGAGGTTAACGCCATTGTCACGCGCAAAATGATGAAGGTTATGCCGGTGTTTATGTTCCTTATTATGATCAGTTTGCCAGGGGCGCTGGCGCTCTATATGGCAACCTCAAACATTGCTGCCTACACTCAAAACGCTATTATTCTCAAGCAAGATGGTGCGGAAATGCAGCAGATTGCCGGCGAAAAGCGTTCGCCAAAATCTACGAGCAAGTCTGCCGCATCAGCAAAAAAGTCAAAAGCCGCTTCGCAACGAGCAGCTACAGCGACGGAGGCAAATATCACGCGGATAAAAGCGAAGGATTAAGGAGGCTACATGGATCAAATCGCGACCATTGAATTTGTCAAGAAATACCTAGAGGACTTTTTAGCGTTCTTTGACCTTAATCTGGATGTTGATGTGAGTGTTGAAGATGAGGTTATCAAGGCTGTTGTGCCGTCGAGCGAGCGCAATAGTCTGCTCATTGGGCGGAATGCCGAGACGCTGCGAAGTTTACAAACAGTGGTGTCGGCAATTTTACGCAACCGTCAGGCGGCGCTGGTGCGGGTGAACATTGATATTGCTGATTATAAAAAGCAGCACGCAGAAAAGATTGCTGACAAGGCGCGCGGCTGGATCGAAGAGGTACGGCGAACTGGTGAAACGAAAATTATCGAACTAAATTCGGCTGATCGTTGGGTGGTACACCACGTAGCGAGCGACTATAGCGATATTGAGACGCACTCTGAGGGCGAAGGCCGTGCGCGGCACTTGGTGATCTCGCAGAAGAGTTCTTAATCTTTGAAGACAACATTGGTATAGAGTAGGTAGTTCCAGATAAGGCTGGCAACGGTGGCGATGAGTTTGCTGATAAGCAGCGCCACCGACTGGCTAAGATTGAAGCTGATGAAAATTGGCGCAAGCAGTGCAATGATGATCGTCTGAATCACCCAGAGACCAAATAGGGTAACTAGCGTGAAGAGGAGTAGCTGGCGGCGAACATTGCCGGTACGCGAGCGAAAGGTGAATGATCGATTAGCGATAAAACTAAAGGCAAAGGCAATGGTCGTCGAGATAATATTAGCCAATTCTTTCGGCGTGCTAATAAACCAAGTCAGCATAAACAGTATACCAAAATCAATGGCGGTGTTGATGGTACCGATGAGGAGGTAGCGGAACTTGGTGGCGTGGTTGGTTATACATGGCCGCATACTGCCATGATATTATCTCATTCTGAAAAACCGCTTAAATTTTAATAGCCCGGTTTGATTAGGTAACGGTCCATCGTGAATAATGCCGTGGATGTAGTCGACGGAAACCCTGCGGCTTCTCTGAATTGATACGCGTTTGTGATAAGCGGCAGGCTTGTGAATGATTGAAACCAACACACCCTTAAGCGCAGGCCAGCCGCTACCGTGGCGGACAGCGCTAGCGAAAATTAGCCAATATGCCAGGAAAAAGCGCAGGCCAATATACCAAAATAGCTTTCCTGGAACGTTTTTAATAAAGACCAACGGTAGGTTTTTGAAGGTGTTGTAAACGGCGAGACCCGGTACTTTTTTACTGCTAGCGCCAACCTTGTGGTAGGCAACTGCTTTGGGTGTAAAGCGGACTTTCCAGCCAGCCAGCTGAGCGCGAAAACTGAGATCGACATCTTCGTAATACATGAAAAAGTCCTCGTCGAACATATCGATATCGTCAAAAATTTCCGCGCGATAAATCGCTCCGCCGCCAGTTGCGCCAAAAACCTCGCCAGGTTTGTCCGGTGCATTTTTGATAGGCTCATCACGACCGCGCGGACCAGGCAGGCCCCAGGTAGTATAAAAATCACCTGAAGAGTCAATAGTTTTTCCGTCTCGTCTGGCTAACAACCCAGTCACGATACCGCAATCATTGTGACCGGCCAGCTCACTTAACAGGGACCTACACCAGTCAATATCAGCGACCGCATCAGGATTAAGAACACCCACAAACTCAAACTTTTGGGTAAGTGCGTACCTCAGGCCGGTATTAATACCGGCGGCAAACCCTAGATTTCGTGGGTTTTTAATTAAAGTGATATCTTCTTTTTGATGAAATGCGATATAGCTTTCAAATATATCAACAGAATTATCACTCGAATTGTTGTCCACTATGATAATAGTAGGCTTTAGCGTCTGGCTCGTTAGTGACTTAATACACTCTATGGCATCATCTGAACCATTCCAATTAAGAACGATAATCGCAAGTCTATTCATAATACTCCTCTCGTATTGTATAATAAGTGATACAGATTATGAAATGGTTGGAAATTTTCAGTAGAAAAAACAGAATTCTCCTAAGGGAATTGGTTGTTACAGATTTTAAGTTGCGCTACCAGGGTTCTATGCTCGGATATGTGTGGAGTATCCTCAAGCCGCTTTTTCTTTTTTCCATATTATACATAGTGTTTGATAAGTTCCTCGGTGTTGGAAGAAATATCCAACATTTTCCGGTATATCTATTATTGGGTATAATCTTGTGGAATTTTTTTGTAGAAGCAACTAATCAAGGCCTGAATTCTATAGTAAGCCGGGGTGATCTGCTTAGAAAAATTAATTTTCCAAAGTACATCGTTGTTATCTCTGGGACAGTCTCCTCTCTGATAAATCTGTTTTTTAATATGATTGTTGTGCTATTATTCATTTTTGTTAGTGGTGTACAGCTGTCTTGGATGTCACTGCTTATTCTACCGCTTATCATTGAGCTATACATATTTGCGTTAGGTATCGCTTTTTTCTTGTCAGCTCTCAACGTTAAATCACGAGATACGGGTTATTTGTGGGAGGTGATTACTCAGGCTGCATTTTATGCAACGCCTGTTATCTATCCACTTCAAATGGTTTTACAAAAGAGTAGTGTTGCGGTTGATCTGCTTTTTCTTAATCCGGTTACGCAGATTATTCAGGACAGTAGATATATCCTCATTACTAAAGATACGATGGTGATGTGGGATCGGCTAAACATATGGATGTTATCAATACCGTTTCTCGTGATAGTGATAGTCGGTGTGTTTGCGATACGGTATTTTAAGAAGCGTTCAAGAACATTTGCGGAGGAGATTTAACGATGGACGATATTGCGGTGGCCGTTAACACGCTGACAAAAACATTCAAAATACCAACAGAAGCCAGTAACGGTATCAAGCAAAAAACAATCAATTATCTTAAAGGCAAAAAAGGGTATCGAGAGTTTACTCCCCTAAAAGATATTTCATTTGAGATTAAAAAAGGCGAGTTCTTTGGTATAGTTGGTAAAAATGGATCAGGAAAGAGTACACTACTAAAATCAATCGCTCAAATTTATACGCCAACAGGGGGTTCGGTGCAGGTAAACGGATCTCTCGTTCCGTTTATTGAGCTTGGGGTTGGTTTTAACCCCGAGTTGACCGGTCGAGAAAATATATTTCTAAACGGTGCCCTATTAGGATTTAGCCATAAAGAGATGGAATTGATGTACGATGATATTGTCGAATTTTCCGAGTTGGCAGATTTTATGGAAGAAAAACTAAAAAACTATTCATCAGGAATGCAGGTTAGATTGGCGTTTTCAGTGGCGATTAAAGCCCGTGGTGACATCCTGATGCTCGATGAGGTGCTGGCTGTTGGTGACGCGGCATTTCAGCAGAAATGCTTTGATTATTTTGAAAAGGTTAAGCGAAGTGGTCAAACAGTAGTTTTTGTCACGCATGACATGAATGCTGTGCGGCGATTTTGTTCAAGAGCTATGTATATAGAGAGTGGTCGCATTAAGCATATCGGGTCTCCTCAAGAGATCGCTGACCTATATACCGAGATAAATATCGAGACCATCACCAAGGCGGAGGAGGAATCTCAAGACGATTCAGTGGAGATGATTGTTGATTTACCGGATAAAAAGTCTTTTACCCAAAAAGAAACACTTGATATTGGCGTTATTGTTGACGGTATCTCTGAGGACTTGTTTGTCAATATTTCTTTTGTATATGGTGGATTTGTGTTTGCTGATCGTAATTGCAGAGATACGCCGCAGCACTTTATCAAAAATGGAAGGAAGATTAATTTTAAGCAGCAGCTAGACTGTTTTAATCCTGGAAGATATGATATTCACATATCACTACATCGTCGGATTGACGACGGTATTGTCAAACATTTGCCACGCGCTTTCTCGTTTGTTATAAAAGGAAAGGACAAATTTCGTGATGGGCCGATGAAGTTGTTGGGA
This sequence comes from Candidatus Saccharibacteria bacterium oral taxon 488, assembly GCA_010202115.1. Classification (NCBI taxonomy): domain Bacteria; phylum Candidatus Saccharimonadota; species Candidatus Saccharibacteria bacterium oral taxon 488. Next base: position 925,811 of record CP047917.1, on the reverse strand, counting down.
GAATGGAAATTATATGAAGGGAGATGAGTAAAGCAACATGAAAAATATGATTATCAATAGCGCAAAATTTGCTGTCCGCGCAACATTACATCCGTCATACGGTCGAAAACAAATTCGTCTGTATCGCGATCGTAAAATTGTAAATAAAAAGAGATACGATGAATACATTGAGTGGTTTGGCAAGCACACACTGACGGCCGAGCAACTTAGTGAACAAAAAGAGCAGTCTAAAAAGTTTCGTTACCGTCCGCTGATTAGCATTTTGCTACCAACATACAATACAAATCCAGAGTACCTTCGTATTTGTATTGATTCAGTGCTGGCCCAGAGTTATGATAATTGGGAATTATGTATTTCTGATGATAATTCTACGAACGAGCAGACGAAGCATGTTGTTAGGGAATATGTAAAAAAATATGACAACATTACAGCAACTTTCCGTAAAAAAAATGGTCATATAGCCGAGTCGTCAAACACCGCCCTCACTATGGCAAAAGGAGAATACATATCGCTTCTTGATCACGATGATATATTAGCGCCCAATGCACTGTTTGAGGCTGTTAATGTGATCAATAAGTATCCTGAGGTGGAGCTTATATACACTGATGAAGATAAAATTGATCAGGAGAACAATCATATAGAGCCGTTCTTTAAGCCGGACTGGAGCCCCGACTTTATGAATTCATGCAATATGGTCACTCATTTTGCAACAATGAAAACCAGCACCGTAAAAAAGGTCGGTGGCTTTACGCCGGGCACACAAGGAGCTCAAGACTGGGACCTATTCCTAAAGATTGCCGCTCAAACAGACAATATTTATCATATTCCAAAAATTCTGTATCACTGGCGTAAATCTGAAACTTCGACTGCTATGAATGCCGACAGCAAACCATATGCCTATATAAATCAAAGACGTGTACTTCGCAGTAGTGCTAGACAAAGAAACGATAATGCATATATTGACGCTCATACCGCTTTAGGTTTTTGGCGCAAGAAGTATGTCATACCGAATAGTCCGCTCGTGTCAATTATTATTCCGACTAAGGATAATTTTACCTATATCAAGAACTGCGTCGAATCAATTATTGAAGACACAACGTATCCGTATTTTGAAATCGTCATTGTTGATACGGGGTCGACAGATAAGCGGGTTAAAGATTTTTACAAAAAGCTAACCAGTGGTCTTGAAAGCGTAACCATCGTTAATTATAAAAAGAAATTTAATTTTTCAGATGCTTGCAACCAGGGGGCAAAAGCTTCTCGTGGAGAATATCTTTTATTCTTAAATAATGACACCAAAGTTATTACGCACGACTGGATACAGGCATTGTTGGAACATGCTCAAAGGCCAGAAATTGGTATGGTTGGGCCAAAGCTACTGTTCGAAGATAAGACCATTCAGCATGCCGGAATCGTCCTGTCGGAACGAGATATAGCGTTTCATCCATTTTATGGCGAGGATCAGCGGGTTGATATATTTACCTATATTTACACGGCTAATATTCGCAATGTATCGGCCGTAACCGCTGCGTGTAGTATGGTGAGTCGGAAAAAGTTTGATGAGGTTGGCGGCTTTGACCCGAAACTGCGGGTTACCTATAATGATGTTGATCTAAACCTTAAGCTGCGTAAAAAGGGTTACTACAATCTGTACACTCCTTATGCTGAACTATTTCATTATGAATCAAAGAGCGTTGGGCGCATCAATACCAGAGAAAGAGACAGCACCGAGCTACAAGAAGCGCAAAACGAGATGCGTAAAAGGTGGGGCGATTATTTGAAGCGCGACCCATTCTATAACGATAATTTTGAGCAATTTGGACCGGGCTATCGCTTACCTAAATAAAACACATACCGCAATAGCCATCATCCCCGCCAGTAAGGCGGGGATATTTGAAATACCTACACCCGAGAGGCTTAGTATGTGCCCGATGAGGTCGATATGTGACTGTCCCACGATTGCTGATTGTCGCCCCACCCATGAACCTCAATTTTATTATGAGGGGTGTCTCGGTATTTAATGTAATAGATCGTATCTCTACCTCTACCAAACAGGTCAGCTGCCACTATATCATTTGTGGCTACCACATAGCCGGCTTGCGGGTAATTGCTGGCGGTATGACGTACCCAGCTCTTTAATGATGAGTCCCAAACATGAAACTCAACTCGTCCACTTGAAGTGTTGCCGTACTTAACGTAGATAAACTCGTCCTTCTTGTCGCCATCAAGATCGGCAGCGATGACTCGACCTGTATTCATACTGGCGGCAGGGTGACTTGTTGCGGTATGTCGGAACCAACTCGTACCATTATTACTCCAGCCGTGCACCTCAATCATCCCGGTGTTGGTCTGCTCGTAGTTAATTAAATAGTATTCATCTATCCCGTCACCGTTGGTGTCAGCGGTAATAACTTCTGAGAGGAGCGGATCTATTGGTCCGGCGGTTGTTGCGGTATGTGCTAGCCAGCGCAACCCGTCTTGAGTCCAAACATGAAACTCAACTCGTCCACTTGCCGTACCATTATAGTCGACTTTCGTTAATACAGTATTCTTGTGATTTACTTTCTGTGAAATAACCTTACTATATTGTTGATTAAATGTATATGAGTTTGTGGCGACGTGTTGTGACCATGCCTGTAAGTGAGCGTCTGTCCAGGTATGTATCTCAGCACATTTACTACCAGTGTTATTTGGAACTGTGACAGTTAATGTATCTCGACCGCCATTTATTCTGGTTGGTGTTATTCGAGCGCCAGTAGCGATACCTGGCAGGTTTTGACCATCTCGACAAGCAAAAGAGCTGCTTGAGCGAGTACCGCCAAACCAATCGGTGAAATAATTATAGAAATTACGATTTCCGTAGGCACTACAACCGTTACCCGTGCCATAGCCAGCAGCTAAAGCAGCAGCATTTGGCTGGTATGGTGTGTAGCTATATAATGCGGCGGTCGTCCAATTTTGAATATTTACATGTGATCCACCACAGGCCGCATTTGGACTCCAGCGAACAAAATTAACGCCGGTCGTATATGGAGAATACCAATTCGGATTACGAGTAATGATATAATGGAAGTGTTTTGCAGCCCACTCTAGTTGGTTTTCCAAGCCAAAATATTTACTATCACAGGCGGCCGTGTCTGGACAGCCGTAGCCGGTTGCACTTCTAAATTGACCGCGCGTTGGCCAAACATCAGTCACTAACGCCTGCTCCTTTTGTAGAAGAACTATAAGAAGTTGAGGGTTGACGTGATATTTTTGGGCGGCATCAAAAATTAATTGAGCAGCACTTCTTCTATCTCCCGATCGGTAATCACGTAGACAGGTATACGGTGGACCATGCCAGCCGCGCAAAGAAGCATACTGAGCACGGCTAATGTCGGGCCTTCCGAACTCTCTTGCCGGTTGAGATCCGTTAGTGTCGCATTGGGGAACTTTGCTGTTGAGAAAAGCTTGAATTTGCTGCGCATTCATAGATCCATAATTGGTGGCAACTGTATCATCCATGATGTTGCCTGGATCAAAATCATTCAAGGTAGCCGACACTGGTAATGAAGTAAACAATACTCCCAGGCAGATTGATATCGACAGTCCTACGCTGAGTAGAAACTTTTTCATATAGTTACCTCCCCCTCGGCGCTACCAGTAACGGTAGCATCCTCATAGTGAATTGTTATTGTCCATTTTCCCGGGGTCAGTTGAGAAAGGGGTACATTAAAGCCCTTACAGCTGGAGGTGCTCGGTCCTGCCTGTGACCCGGCGCTACTTGAATATGTTCGTCCACTGCTGTGACGCATCGACAGGGTGCAGGTGCCGTTTGAAGAAATGGTTTGGATAAGACCGCGTACGTAAAGGGTAGCAGTAGACTTATCGACTGTTGCGGCGGTTATGCTCACTCCAACCGTCGACTTACCACCGTTTGGCGACGGAGTTGGCGCCGGGGAGGGGTCGCTACCTCGCGGTGTTTTGGGTTGCGGCGAAGATTTTTTATCTCCTGCTCCCTCGGTTGTGTTTTCTAATGACTTTTCTTTTATATTGTTGCCAGCTGTTTTTTGTTCCTCTGTTGCTTCAGTAAATTGATTTTTCGTAAAAGGCCAAAATTTAAACCCATAGGCCATTAAAGCGTACCCGGTTAATAGCAAAAACAACACAACCAATACCAAGACTATTTTTTTATGGTTTCGTTTTTTCTGTATTCTCATAATTAGTAGATTATTCCCTTTATGGTTAATCATAGCAAGTACTAATGATATAGTAAAGACTTTACGGGGTTCTTTTATAAAACATGATAGTACCACCACCCACCGTGGTTTGATCAATTAATTTGTAGCAGGGAAGTTGGAGGGGAGTCGTTGCGAGAACGTGAGTAATAGTTCTACCGAGATGGTTGTTGCAACTCAAGCGCGCAATGAACACATCTGGCTGCGTTAGCTTTAAGTCGTCCGTGATTGTGTCAGACAGCAGTACGTGAGCATATCTATTGTAAATAGTTTTGTCCTTGGATACTTTCGACCAAAAATCTTTATCAGGATACGTGTGAACCCCGGTAATTGATTTGCGATTGGCCATTTGTGGAAAATTCTCCAAAACAACCGTGCCAGATAGTCCCCATGCGTCATCAGGTGATGACAGCGAAGCTATTTTGTTGGTAATTATATTACTATTATAGCCACTGCCGAGGCCTTTGTAGAGGGGTTGGATGGTTATGGTTGACATAATGCAGAGAGCTGATAGCAGCAGTAAGCCAAGCTTTTCTTTGCCAATAAAAACAAGAGCTAGGCCACCAGAAAAGCTGATCGCGGCTATACCTAATATACGTAAGTCTCCGGCAAAATTACGATTAAATTTTATAATAAATACTATCGTTAGAATATACACAATAATCATGAGACCTGAATAGAGATATACCCATGGACGGTATTTTGACACAAGCTGTTTACTGTTGGCGATAACATAAAGTAACGAAAGAGTACCCACAAAGCCCAAGCCAAGCTGAAGCCTCGTTATTGGCACAAGATGCAGCATAAAGGGCTTTGCTATTGTGGAAAACCCCGGCAAGAATAGATGTGCAGCGAAGACTAGACAGGTAGTAACGATTGCTACACCCACCCAATCTACCATTCTTTTTTTGCGCCATTGATAAAGAAGTATAAGTAATATAGGAATAATAAAGGCAAAAGGTATGATGATAGACGCTGATAGTTCGCTCTGATTGATGCTACCCTTACTTGGATCAATCGAGCCAATGGACGAATTATCCTGTAGACGATACTGACTATAGCCTGCTAATCCAATGAGGTCGGCCTGTGACGGTGTGCCTGAGTGTACAAAGCGTGCTCCGGGATAGTCTGTGCCAGAGATGGCTCGCACCGCATCCAGCCTAGTGATTAAAAATACGCCGATGATACCAATGGCCACTAAGGTAGAGCCAGCCAGAACAACTGTGTTGATATACAGTCTCTTGCGTGTCTTTTTGGTAAGTTTCTTCCAGGTGTTTATGTAATAACCAAGAAAAACTAGACCTACCGTAATTACGACGGGAATCTGAAAAGCAGGGTATAGCAATAGAGCAAATCCTACTAGTGAATAAATGAGCGAACCAGACAGTATGAGCTGCGATATGATATTGCCACGCTTATAGTTAGCGAGAAATGAAAGAGGCCTATGTTCTATCAAGCGCATGGCTGTAAGCAGTATGACAATTCCCCAGACGATGCTCATGATGGTGATTGTTTGATACCACCAGAATATAAAAGGAGTAAATGAACCGACGATAGACAGCAGGCTCGCGAGCGAGTATTTGCCGGGAAGGAATTTTAAGGCTAGAAAATATATGCTCAGCAATAATGATGCGAGCAAAAACCACCATTTAAAGGCAAGGGCAAACTCAAATGGTATAATGAAAAAAGCGAGATTCTGAGGGCGGAATATAGTCGACCACTCTTTATAGGGCGCGTCGGAGACGAGGCTCATATTTTTTCCAGAATCACCGAAGTTCTTGTTGATGAGCGGATAACCGGCTGCTTTTTGTGCAATTGTAAACTGCGTAACAACCAGCCACTCATCGCTACGAATATGTCGGGTCTCACCAGCTATGAGATTTGACGACGGTTTCCCTTGAAGAAATAGATCGTAGTACGGGCCAAACGAAGACCCGGAAATTTTTAAGCCAGTTGCAAAAAGCAAACAAATGATAACCGCCGATGGAAACAGCCATTTTTTACACGAGTCGTTTTTAAGCCTTGTGAGTATAGATCGTAGTGATTGCATGGTATTAGTATACAATAAAAACAGGAAGCATAATGCTACTTTATGAAGCACATCTCTCAGAAACAAAAAATAAAAAACGAGTAGTATGCTATACTATTAAATATAGAATAGGAGTAAGAGAGGAGATTATATACATGATAAGTATAGCAGCGCCAGTTATCGAAGAGGAAGAGCGTCGGGCGGTAAATGAAGTTATAGAATCAGGCATGTTGGCTCAGGGGCCAAAGGTTGCCGAGCTAGAAAAGAACTGGGCGGAGTATTGCGGGGTAAAACATGCGTTAGCAGTAAACAGTGGTACGGCAGCTATTCACTGTGCCTTGTATGCTACTGGTGTGAGAGAAGGCGATGAGGTCATTACTACGCCGTATAGCTTTATTGCTACTATTAACCCGATAGTAATGTTGGGTGCTCGACCAGTCCTTGTAGATATTGATGAAGAAACGTTCAATATCGATGTTTCTAAGATAGAAGCTGCTATTACTGAAAAAACAAAAGCCATCGTGCCAGTTGACTTGTATGGTCAGCCATGTAATTGGGCCAAGCTACAGGAAATTGCCAAAAAGTACGACTTAAAAATTGTTGAGGATGCGTGCCAGGCCATTGGTGCAGAATATCAAGGAGTAAAAGCTGGCGCGTTGGGTGATTTCGGTTGTTTCTCTCTGTATGCCACCAAGAATATTATGTGTGGCGAAGGTGGTATCGTAACGACAAATAGTGATGAGGCTGCAGCAGCGATTCGTTCGTTTAGGCAACACGGTATGGTTGCGCCATACGAATACGCAGATTTGGGATATAACTATCGTATGTCAGATTTGCACGGTGCTATTGCTATTGAACAGTTGAAGAAGGTAGAATACTTCACAAAGAAACGTCAAGAAAATGCTCACAAATTAAATGATGCCTTAGCAGGCGTTGCGGGCATTAAAACGCCGACCGTTAGCGACAATCGAAACCATGTATATCATCAATACACCATTTTACTAGACAAAAACATACAACGAGATCAATTTATTGCCACCTTGAGGGACAAGGGTGTTGGGGCTGGTATTTACTATCCAAAGCCTTTGCACGTATATCCACATATCGCAAAGCTTGGCTATAAGGTCGGTGATTTCCCAGTGGCTGAAGACTTGGCGGCACGAGTTGTATCTCTGCCGGTTCATCCAAAGGTTACAGATGAAGATATTGAGGTAATCGTCGCGGCGATCAAGGAGTCTATCAATGGCCAATAAACAAGAGGGGAAATTGAGGGTCGCCGTCATTGGTACTGGTAACATGGGCAGAAACCACGTTCGTAACTATTTCATGCTTCCAGAGTCAGAGCTAGTAGCAATTGCCGACGTAAATCCTGAGGCAAAATCTCTCGCTGAGGATTATAAGGCGAAATTCTTTACTGACTACAAAGAGATGCTTGAAGAGGCGCGACCTGATGCGGTTTCTGTGGTGGTGCCAACACCATTTCATCTTGAGGTGGCTACGGAAGTTATGTCGCGAGGTATTCACTGTATGCTTGAGAAGCCGATTGCCTCGTCGGTGGAAGAGGCTGACAAGTTGATTGCTTGTGCTAAGAAGAATAACGTTACCTTTACGGTTGGTCACATTGAGCGATTTAATCCAGTCATCAAGAAGTTGAAACAGATGGTTGACGACGATGCCATTGGCGAGATCACCTCGGTGGTATGTAAACGCGTTGGTGGATTTCCAGCGGTGGAGCCAAAAACTGATGTCATCATTGACTTAGCAGTACACGATGTTGATATAGCGAACTACCTTTTGGGCCAAAAACCAAAATCTATTTCTAGTCACGGCTCACGCACTCGCCACAGTAGAAAGATTGATTCGGCGGAGATACTAATGGATTACGGTCGGGCTTCTGGGTTTATTCAGGCCAATTGGCTCACACCAGTGAAGATTCGCAAAATTGCTTTGACCGGATCGCTCGGTTATCTGGAGGCAAATTATATTACTCAGGAACTTGTCTACTACAAACACAATATGAAAAAGATCGAAAAAGAAGGTTTCACAGAGTTTGTGTTGCAGGTTGGCGATCCAGAAAAGCGAATTATTAAGGTTGATTTTGAAGAGCCGCTCGCCGCTGAGCTAAAAGCTTTTCTGGCGAAGGCAATGGGCCGTACCGCCGCGATAGTTGATCCAAGTGATGCTCGTGAGGCGCTAAGGGTGTCGCTAGAGGCTATTGCACCATTTGAAAAATAGTAAGGAAAGGAGTTAAGTATTATGAAACGAATTTTAGTCACAGGAGCTGGCGGCTCGCCATCAGCAAACTTTATTCGCTCGCTAAGGGCGGCTGATGAAGAATATTATATTGTTGGCACAGATGCAGATAAGTATTATTTGCAGCGTGCTGAAGTTGATGCCAGGTACCTGGCGCCACTTGCGAGCGACCCAAAATATACTGATTTCTTGAACTACGTTATCGAAAAAGAAAAGATTGAATTTGTCCACGCACAGAATGATGTCGAGGTCGGTTTCTTGAGTGAAAATCGAGAAAAGATCAATGCCAAGACATTTTTCCCGGCTAAGGAAACGGTGAAAATTTTGCAAGATAAGTTTGAGTCATTTAAGCTCTGGGAAAAGGCTGGCATTAAGGTGCCAAAGACTAAGCTGATAGAAGGCCGAGATACTGACTTGGCTGCGCTCCTCGAGGAGATGGGCGGCTCGATGTGGATTCGGGCTATATCGGGTGCTGGTGGGCGTGGGTCGCTTCCGGTTCACGATGTTAAGAGCGCTAAAAACTGGCTCGATTTTCAAGAAAAAAATGGCTCATGGGATGGTAACTTTACTGTGTCTGAGTTACTTGAGCCAGAAACGGTTACGTGGATGTCTCTCTGGAAAGATGGCGAATTGGTCGTGGCGCAGGGCCGTAAGCGGCTATATTGGGAATTGGCAAAGATTTCACCGTCTGGCGTGACCGGCGCCACTGGTACGGGCGTTACGTATTCAAGTGACGAACTGGATGATATTGCACGTCGAGCAGTGTTGGCAGTTGATGATAAACCAGATGGTTTGTTTGGCGTTGATATGGCGTATGACAAAAATGGTATACCAAACCCAACAGAGATTAACATCGGTCGCTTCTTTACAACACACGAATTCTTTACTCAAGCGGGCCTAAATATGCCAGAAATGTTTGTGAAGCTTGGGTATGGCGAAGATGTACCAAAGCTAGACAAGAACACTAACCCGCTACCTGATGATCTAGTATGGATACGCGGTATGGACTTTAAGCCGGTTTTGTCAGATATGAAAACAGTTGAAGAGGGTGTTGCCGAGCGCGACCGTATTCTTCAGGAGTTGTAATGAAACTTCTTGTTACGGGAGCCTCGGGCTTCGTTGGTAGACGTTTCTTAGAAATGGCGCCGGCTGATTGGGGGATTGTTTGTTTGGGCCGGTCTCAACCAGCCAATCTCACTGAGCGCTGGATCCAGTGTGATTTAGCAGATCAAAAAAGTGTAGAGTCAGCGGTCAAGCAGGTGAGCGATGAGGCATTTGATGCCATTGTCCATTTGGCGGCATTTGTACCAAAAACAGCTGCTGATGACACACTTGAGAATGCAAGACTGGGCAATATAGATGCAACAATTAATCTATTAACTTATTTTGGTGAGAAATCTGAGAAGATTATTATCGGTAGCACAGCAGAGGTATATGATCAATCAAAAATCCACGGCCCAATCACAGAGGATAATGTCATCGCTGGCGGTTCGTACTATGGCTCTACTAAACTGGCTAGTGAACTCATTGCCCAGTCGTACGCAAAAAAGCTGAATAAAGAACTAACTATTTTGCGGTTTTCGGTAATGTATGGCGGGTATGACTCTATCGCCCGAGCGATACCAAACTTTATTCGAGCAGCGAAAGCTGGTGATGATTTGACGATTCGTGGCGCAAATGTACTGCGTGATTATGTACATACTGATGATGTTGCCCGCAGCATTATCTGTGCGGTGAATGCGAACGGTGCTGGGGTTGTTAATATTGGTACGGGTCGGGGTATTTCTATTCGGGAGACGGCTCAGACAATTGTTGATAGTACGCAGTCAACAAGCCGCATCATTGTTTTATCTGAAGACGGTGGTTCTGATATAGTCATTGATATATCTCGAGCGGAGAAGTTACTTAATTATCATCCTGAAGTGTTTTTTCCAGATAAACTTAAAGAAATGGAGAAATTGTATAAATAATAAAAATATATTCGTTGATTTTGACGGTACGTTGGTTAATATTGCCCCGCGACACTATCGGGTTTATGAAAAATGTGTTAAGGCGCTGGGCGGGACTCCGCTTAACAAAGAAGAATATTGGGAAATGAAGCGCGCTAACCTGTCTTGGGACAGGCTACTACCACTGAGCGGCCTGAGCATTAATGAAAAAGATGCATATCTCAAGTTGTTTATTGACCGAATCGAGTCGCAAGAAGAATTGGGTGCGGATGAACTCTTTAAGGATAGTTTGCGCACACTAGAGCAGTTACGGGCAAACGATAACAAGTTGTATCTATTAAGCTTGAGACGAAATGCAAATGCTCTTGATTGGCAGATTGAACATTTGGGAATTCGGCATTTGTTTGAAAAGATTTTGTCGGGCCATAGCGACACGAAAGAGGGGACGCTGCTGAAAAAGGCGGATATCGTCAGGCAAACAGTGGACAAGCCAAGTGAAGTCGTTATCATTGGCGACACCGAAGCAGACATCGCGGCGGCTCAGCAGCTCGGTGCAACCAGCATCGCCCTTATGAGCGGTATTCGTAACGAGGAATTTTTATCAGCCATGCATCCAAACCATCTCGTTGATGGTATCGGCGATGTAAACAATATCAAGCTGTAGTTTATTTCTTAAAATTGTTGTTCTCATTAGAGACATCAATGGTGAGCGCTGTTAAAACTAGCTGTACACTTAAAATAAATGGTAGTACAGCTAGCATAACGCTGCCAGCGGTCGGTGATTGATGAGCGAATAATTTAACATACAACAAGAAAGCTGCAATTAACAGCGAGATAATCAAGAAAAACATACCAGTAAACAAGAACAGGGCTACGGGATGAAATCCATACAGGACGTATTTATAGTAAATTCGTCGCCAAAAACCCTTCCATACGGCCTTGAGGTTACGCCAAGCGGTTGGGATTAGTTTAATAGTTGACTTCTCATCACCGTAATGAGCTGGTACGGCGTGGTCAATAACTTTAGCATTGACTATGGATAAGGCGGTCAGCATGCTGGTTTCATAGTCGTAGCGCTTTTCAACTATGGAGAAATCGACCTTTTCAATTATGTCGCGGCGTAGCCAACCGCAGCCATTAGTGATGTCTGTGATAGAATAATATCCAGTCGAGAATTTTGTTAGCAATGATATGAAAATATTGCCGAATTGCCGGTATTTTGGCATAGTCTTAAAGGCTTCTCGGTGGAAGAAGCGGCTAGCTTTCACGTAATCTGCTGATTGATCGATAAAATCGTCTAGCATTGCTTCGAGGTATGTCGAGTCAAACTGGTCGTCGCCCGCCACGATCCCGATAGCGGTCGCTTTGGTCTGCTCAATAGCGTAATTATATCCTGCGATGAGAGCGCCGCCGACACCTTGATTTGTTTCGTTGTCAACGACAATCAGTCGATCATTTTGCTTTTTTAATTTATTTAGAACCCCAATGGTGTCATCAGTGCTGGCATCATTAACGGCTATAACATGGTCAATGTACTTTGGTAATTTCTTGATCGTTTGAGTGATCATTTTTTCTTCGTTATAACAAGGTATAACAACTGCGGTCTCTAATTTTCTATACATACCTTTCATTATACTATAAAACATGTATCGTTGTTGAGTGTGCTATGATTAATAAAGGCAGTATGAAAAATATTAGTTTCCAGATATTTTTGTTTGGTGTTGTTGGCGGTGTAACGTTACTGATTGATACGTTGGTGACGTACATTCTTTATCACGGCGCTCACTTGCCGGTGTTTTTAGCAAGTGGTATTGGTTTTTTGTCTGGATTTTTCTTTAATTTCCCCATGAATCGTAAACAGGTTTTTCGCCACAACGAACATGACCGTTTCTCACTAAAAACACAAATTATCCTCTATGTGCTGCTGAGCGTATTTAACCTGTTCGCTACTTCGGCGGCAGTTGATGCGCTCGTTAACTTCCATATATTAGAGATTCAGTGGGCAAAGGTTGTCATAACGGCAATTTTTGCGGTTTGGAACTTTCTAGTGTTTCGATTAGTTATTTTTACCAAGAGAAAAAATATCGAAGAAAAGTAGCGGCACTGTTCCAGACTTGTTTATAGACTAAGCAGCCGTAAATAGTATGGCTGCTTAGTATACGATAAATCAATTTTACAGTAGTGAGTTACCAAAAATAGGGTAGAACATCCTAGACCAAGTATGTTCCATACCCTGATTTTTTGAGCGGTTTGGCAAGTTTCTCGAGCTGCTCGCGAGTAATCCAACCATTTTGAAAGGCAGTTTTTTCTGGACTACCAACGATTTGCCCAGTACGGGTTTGAACGACACGAACGAAGTCCTCGGCGTCGGTTAGGCTGCTGATAGTTCCTGTATCAAGCCAGACATCACCGTTATCAAGTGCTTGCACTTTTAATTTGCCACGGCGTAGGTATTCAGCGTTGACTGAAGTAATCTCTAGCTCGCCACGATCGCTCGGCTGAACGCCTTTGGCAATTTCAATCACATCGTTGTCATAGAAATAAAGTCCAACCACCGCAAAGTTTGACTTTGGCTGGGCCGGTTTTTCTTCAATTGACACTGCTTGATTGTCTTTGTCAAACTCGACGACGCCATAGCGTTCCGGATCAGACACCTCATACGCAAAGACGACACCGCCCTCCGGATCGGTACATGCCCGTAACGAATCATCAAGTGCCGCGCCGTAAAAAATATTGTCACCAAGTACCAAGGCCACCTTATCGTCACCGACAAACTCCTCACCAATGATGAACGCCTGGGCGAGACCGTCTGGGCTTGGTTGCACGGCGTATTGTAAGTTGATACCCCACTGTGAACCATTACCCAGTAGTCGTTGAAAGCCGCTTTGCTCTTCGGGTGTGGTAATAATCAAAATATCACGAATCCCAGCTTGCATCAGTGTTGTAAGGGGGTAGTAGACCATCGGTTTGTCGTAGATCGGCATCAGCTGCTTACTGATTGCCTTGGTAATTGGCCACAATCGTGTACCTGATCCACCCGCTAAGATAATTCCTTTCATAAACCTCCTTCGTGTTACATACCCACTATAACATATATTTCACCAAGTGATACAAGGAATCATCCTTGACTTTTTCCTCTAAATCTGCTAAAGTCTAAATCGTAAAACACGTATTGTATGAGATAGTCTTCAGCGAGAAGCTTCTATCTCTAAAAGGAAACTACTACATGCCAGAAAGAGACACATTTCATCACGGTAACACTGTTCCGTCTGAGGGACAGGCCACCGGCTCTCCGGAACAGACCTCGGTACCTAATACAGCAGTACAAGAGTCTGATCGGCAATATGAGGATTATGCCTTTCATCATCAGCTAATGTGCGAAGTTACCGAGGCGTTGGGCGGCAAGCGCGACATTACTTACGTACCATTTGTGCCAGACAGTTTTGGTTATAATAATATTACCAGTGTTGACAGGAATAATGCGGCGGTGAAAGAGGCGCTCAAAACAGCGGGCGCAGTCATTTGTGTTGGTCGTGAAATTGTAGTTGATCCAAATCATGACCCAGCGTTTCCAGAGCGAAACACTACGGACACGGCATCCGCTCGGTCGAATGTTGCCACTTCAAGCGAGTTGTTTCATGAGGCATGTAAGCTAGGCAATGAAGATGTAAAAGTCATTCCTACCGCTTGGATGCACAACCGCTATATTGATATGATGTTTGCATTGCCAGTTCTGGCTGAGGCTGCAGGCGTGAATGTCGAGGACGTTACTCATATATCAGAGGGGCAGATGCTTCGGCTGTTGGCAGACAAGGATCTTGGTATTTTTAATGAAGTTGCCAAACAGATGCAGGTAAAATCCAAACTAGCGCACCAAGCGTTTCATAATATTATGGCCAAGTGTGGGGTCGATGCCGATAATAACTACGAGGTAGCAAAAGCATTTCTTAAAGAGTACAAAAGTTATCCACGAACTGGTGAGTCGGTACTTATGAAAGAGTCAGCCCTAGAACATGGCGTACCAGCGGATCGCGTGATAGAGGAACCCGATTCGGTTGATACGAATACTAACCTCCTCAATGTTGCGACTGCTATTGAGAATGGTGTTTATGGCTTTGAGTTTAGTGAGGAAACTCCGCTCGTGATCGTTGCTGGTCAAGATCACTTGCCGCGCACAATGTGGATTGCTGACAAGATATTTCCTCCAAATGTTCCACTCGTATTTGTTGAAAGTGATGCGGCGCTGCCGGATAAGGAAACTCTCCACGATTCGTGTAATCGTGAGCTTGCATCATTTAGAAAAGGCAGGGAGTGGCTTCGTAATGTCCAAGGTTCAGACTATCAAGATCACCTCGAAAAACTTGAACACGTTATTGGTGGTGGCTATTTTGGTAACGAAGATATACCAAGAAAAAATCTGGCTAAATTAGCAAAAGAGATTCAAGAGGAGGCAGCAGCCCGCTAGGCGTGGGCTGACTGCTGCTCGTTGTTGATATACTGACGAAGGTCTTCGGTCCAGTCGTGGCTAATGAAACCGGTTGCGTGTAGTTTGTCGAGACTCATATCGCTACCGAGCGGTCGAGGAGCAATGCCTTCTTTGCCAGCAAAGTACTCAGCGGTTGTCGTGTCAGTAACGGTGAGGTCGTCACGTCCAGCTAGGTTAAAGATACGGCGGGTGATGTCTGCCCAAGAAGCAAGCGGGCCATCGTTTGTGGCGTTGTATGTGCCGAAGGGTGCCCGTGTAGTTAACAGATGATCAATAATCCGAACGAGTTCGCTCGTGAATGTCAGGCGGCCAATTTGATCGCTAACCACCGTCGGCGAGATGTTCTTCTCGGCGAGTCCCAACATGGTACGAACGAAGTTTTTACCTTCGCCGATAACCCAGGTGGTGCGGAGGAGATAGAATTTTTCTAGCTGTTCAACAACGAGATCACCAGCAGCCTTACTCTCGCCGTAGACATTGAGTGGGCTAAACGGCTCATTTTCAGCGTGGGGTTCTTTCGTGCCGTCAAAGACGTAATCGCTGGAAATATGCACGAGAGTCATGTCGTGCTGGCGGCAGACTCGGGCAAGGTTTGCGACTGCTGATGCGTTTACTTTCCAGGCGGCAACGCGTCCTTCTGAAGCCTCGGCACCATCAACATTGGTGAAAGCGGCAGCATTCATAATGATCGAAATACCTGACCAGTCAAACGATTCAACTGAATTGCGGTCTGCAATATCAAGTTCGCCTACATCAGCAGATCGGCTGCCTGGGTATCGTTGTCGTAGTGCAGTACCAAGCTGACCATTGGCGCCGACGATAAAAATATGACTGTTATCCATGTTAAACCTCCATTGGGATTACGTTTGCAAGTAGCGGATGAGCAGCATCCTTTTCAGAAATAATTGCCTGGTCCTTGTTGATCGGCCAATCAATACCAAGCTCCGGGTCGAACAGATTCACAAAGGTATATTTAGCATCTGGTGACCAGTGAGCGTCAACAAGATAAGTATAAGCAACGTTGTCGTCTAATGTCTGAAAGCCATTCGCGACGCCATTCGGTACGAAGATAGCCGTGCCTGGGTTGATTTCGTGGGTAAAGACCTGACCAAAGCTGTCGCCTTGACGTAGATCACACCAAGCACCAAAGACGCGTCCATTGGCGGTGGAGATAAATTTGTTCCACGGCTCGGCGTGGAGGCCGCGGGTAGCACCGGCTTTATCGTTAAAGCTGATGTTGTTTTGCACAATGTCAAATGACGGCAGTCCCAGTGCTTCCATTTTTTCCTTTTGGTAGTTTTCTTTGAACCAGCCGCGATTATCACCGTGGACAGGCATTGTGATTACAAATAATCCTGGGATTGGTGACTCAGTGACGGTGAGTTCGTTATAATTTGATGGGTCAAAGTTCATACTTCCTCCTCCAAGAACTTTTTAAAACCTTTTCTAATATCATCATTGAACACGATCTCGGGGTTAATTCCGTCAAGCGGTAACGTGACTATTTCAGCAACGTCATCGCCTGGTTTCGGTTGTGCATCGGTATGCAGGATTGCCCAGAATAGACTGGTGAGGACTGGTAGGTCTTCACCCTGGAAATGATAGGTCGCAGGTACTGAGCAGAAGTAGGTGAGCGGGCTATACCATTCTTTCGTTAGCCCTGTTTCTTCGGTGATTTCACGATGTGTAGCATCCTCAATGCTTTCACCCGCTTCTAGGAAACCACCGATACAATCAACCATACCCTTACCGGGATTAATAGCTCGCCGGGACAATACGACATGTTGTCTGTCAGATGTCAAAAAGAATACCCCAGCAGTTGGCAGGGGATTGTTAAAAATACTATGCTGATTATCGCAGACCCAAAACCCGCCAGATGTTTGATTCAGTGCTGTGCCGCATCGTCGGCAAAAGTTCATTTCGCGCTGAGAATATATATCTTTTGTAGCAACCATTCTCTATTGCCCCTGCTTTGCATAAGCTGCCTCAACGGCCTCTTTTTGCGCTTTCCACCAATCTTCGTGATCGCGGTACCATTCAATGGTTTGCAGTAGACCGTCGTGCATGCCAGTTTGGTTATCGGTGTATTCAGGCCGCCAACCTAGTTCGCGGCGTAGTTTGCTGGAGTCCATGGCATAACGCATGTCGTGGCCGGGGCGGTCATTGACGTGCTCGTACCAATCTTTACCTTTACCCATCAGCTCGCAAATCAGTTCAATCACCATCTTGTTGTTGACGTGATCGTTGTCGGCACCAATGATGTAGGTGTCGCCCAGTTTGCCTTTTTCTAGGATGAGATGGACGGCAGCATTATGATCATCGACATGAATCCAGTCGCGAACTTGCTCGCCAGTGCCGTACAGCTTGGGCTTGATATCGCTCAAGATATTGGTGATTTGGCGCGGAATAAATTTTTCGATGTGTTGGTAGGGGCCGTAGTTGTTGGAACAATTGGAAATTGTCGCTTTGACATTGAAGCTGCGAACCCAAGCACGTACCAGCATATCGCTAGATGCTTTGGTGCTGGAGTAGGGGCTGGACGGATTGTACGGCGTATCTTCAGTGAAGCGGTTTGGATCGTCGAGTTCCAAGTCGCCAAACACTTCGTCGGTCGAGATGTGGTGTAGGCGCTTACCGTGCTTGCGGATAGCTTCAAGAATTGTGTAAGTACCGACCACGTTGGTTTCGACAAACGGCCGCGGGTTGCGCAGAGAATTATCATTATGGCTTTCGGCGGCGAAATGCACGATGATATCATTTTCAGCCACTAATTTATCCATCAACTCTGCGTCGCAAATATCACCTTCCACAAAGTCGATCTGGTCAGCCACTGGCTGTAAATTAGCGCGATTACCCGCATACGTTAGTTTGTCGATAACGGTGATGTCGTATTCTGGCTTATGTTTGACGGTATAATGCACAAAATTCGAGCCAATGAACCCCGCGCCTCCCGTGACTAGCATCTTTGTCATAGCCTCATTATACATGAGATGATGAATATTGTATAATGACCATTATGATTATCGTCATTATCGCCGGTGGCTCAGGCACGCGCCTCTGGCCACTCTCAACCTCCACTCAACCCAAACAACTATTAGCTCTCACATCAGAGCGCACCATGGTCCAACAAGCCTATGACCGGGCCAGAAAGCTTGGTGATACTATCTACGTGGTGACCGAGGCGAGCCACGCTGGGGCGCTGCAGGCGCAGCTACCGGAGCTACCGGACGAGGCCTTTTTGATCGAGCCGGGACGGCGGGGGACGGCGCACTGTATCGTGTTGGCTCTGGATTATATCAATCGCCACCATGACCGGACTGAGCCGATTGCCTTTATTCATTCCGATCATAATGTACGTGACGTCCAGGGGTTTGCCCACTCGTTTGCTACGGCGGGTCAGGTGTCAACCGAGCAGCAGTGTATTACGCTGATTGGCATCGAGCCGACCTTCCCGTCAACTGGCTTTGGTTATATTCAGCGCGATGGGGTGATTGATGTTCAAGCGGGCGTCTATAATGTCGAGTCATTCAAAGAGAAGCCTGATTACGAGACAGCGAAGCAGTATGTTGAGTCGGGAAATTATCTGTGGAATTGCGGCTACTTCGTTGGCTCAGTCGAGGTGTTTATGCGTGAAATGCAGCAGAGCGCTCCAGATTTGTGGTCGAACTATCAGACGCTGGCGTCAATTGCTGACTTTGGTAGCGAGGCCTACAATCACGCGTACCTGGCACTGGACAATCAAGTCATCGACATCGCCCTGATCGAAAAAGCTCATCAGCTGGCTATGGTATCGGCTAGCTTTGACTGGATGGACATCGGTAATTTTAAGGATCTACACGACGCGGTCGCCAAGGATGAGTCGGGTAATTACGCATACGGTGACAACATTCATACCATTGACGTCGCTAGTACCTATATTCGCAACGAGCAGCCGGATAAGCCAGTAGCAGTCATCGGCCTTGATAATGTGGTGGTGGTCAACACACCAGACGGTGTGTTGGTGGCACGGCGGGATGTGGCCGCCAAGTGTGGCGACATCGCGAAGAAATTGCAAAAATAGCCCAGTAGCCGAGCCGCAGTCTAAAAAGTTATGGTTGCAGACGTAAGTGCCTCGTGTGTGGATGAGCCAGGATCGTCCTCTATGAGTTGGCACTCTGGCGGCCATACTGTTCGTACACCGCCAGCGTCTGCTCGGCCATTCGCTGCCACGAGAAGGTTTTGACGTGCTGTTTACCCTTCTTGATGAGGTCACGGCGCCGTTTCTCGTCAGTTAAAAGTTCGTCAATTGCCCGCGCCATGTCCTCGACGCTATACGGATCAAAGTAGTGAGCTGCCTCGCTATGGGTTTCTGGTAGGCAAGTGGCGGTGCTCGAGGCGACCGGTGCGCCGTGCAGCATGGCTTCAAGGCCGGGTAGACCAAAGCCCTCGCTTAGTGACGGGAAGCAATAGACAGCCGTATGCTCGTACATCCAGCGCAGCTGCTCGTCCGACACAAAACCGGTGAAGACGACATTTGTGATACCGCGTTCAGTAACGTATGCCTCATGGCGAGCGTAGTTACCGTCCTTTTTGCCAGCCAGCGCCAGTATCAGCTCGGGGTGTTTTTGTTGCAATAATTCAAATGCATCAATCAGCCGCCGCAAATTTTTATGCGGTGTCGGTCGGCCAACATACATGATGAACTTTTTTCCAACCAGCTCCTTGATCGGATCATTGCCCTTTGGTAGCTCGTCAGCGGACTCGAGTGTCACGGTAATCTTGTCTGGACTAACCCCGGTAAAATCCACCAAGTCACGCTTCACAAACTCAGAAATGGTGATGATATGAGCCGATTTTCGGGCGACTTTTTTGTTGACCCATTTATAAATTTGCTGTTTCACCCAAAAGACTGCCGGGTTCTTGTCGGGGTTGTTGAACCGAACGGTGGTCAGGTCTTGCATGGTGGTGACGACTGGGCTGGCGTGATAGCACACGGGCTGCTGAACCATCGCAAAATGCACGAGATCTGGGTGCAGCTCCTCCAGCTGTTTCTTAAAACCTCGTTGCTCGGCAAACGAAAATTCAGCAAATGGACAGGCGACTTTTTGAAAGCGCGGGTTATCGGCCTGCCAGCTGTCCATGTCCTTTGGCTTGAGCAAGATAATATAGTCGTTCCTGTTATCAATTTTTTGTAGATAGTGAATCAGCCGTTCGACGTAACGGCCGGTGCTCGTCCGTAGTGTCCGAGCATCAATGGCGATGCGCATGAGTACCTCTCCTTTCGTTAGTCACAATTTTCTTGATGGCGAGTGTAAAGGCATGCTCGGCAAATGGTTTGGCGGAGGCGGTGATAGCCCGCGGCGAGACTCGCTGGTCGGGTAGTGTCTGGAGCGTTGCCACCAAGCTCTCGACCGTTTGTTCGGTAAAAAACCAGCCGTTCTTACCGGGGTTGATATAATCCAGTGCGCCACCAGCCTGGTAGGCCACTACTGGCAGCCCGGCGGCCAAGGCTTCGACTGGTGCGACACCAAAATCTTCGTGGGCGGTAAAGATAAATAAGTCGGCTTGTTGAATGGCGGCAGCCCGGGCCTCGTCACTGACGTAGCCAAGAAAGCGCGTTGATTCGCCCGCTAGCTTCTCTAGCTGCTCGCGATCAGGCCCATCGCCCATGATGTCGAGCGGCCAACCAAGTTGCTGACAGGCCTCAATCACCAAATCCAGCCGCTTCATCGGCACCAGTCGCCCCCACACCAGGCAGCGCGGCCGGGTGGGTAGTGTGACGGAGCGTGGCCTGGTTTTTGCGAGCGCCATAAAGCTGGTTGTTTGTACCGGCGGAAAGACGACGATACTGTCTCGGTCATAGAATTGCTTGATATCAGCTTGAATGGCGGTGGAATTAGCCAAGAAAACATCAACCCGCTGCGCCGCCTGATAATCACGTCGCCGGAGGGGCCGGACTAGCAGCCGCAAGCCCAGTCGCGCCAGCCACCGCGGTCGAAAGCTCGGTCGACGCAGGTATTCCTGGTAGTGCCGCCAATAAAAATGCGTCGGCGTATGACAATAACAGATATGTCGTTGATCGGGGCGGGTGGTTCGGATAAACTTGGCCTCGCCGTTACCAGAGCTGGAAATGATAATATCAAATTGCCCGAGATCCAGCCGCGCAAACCACCGCTGCCTGAGCACTGGCAGTAGTCGCCTGAGCTGGGCAAATGGCCAATGCTGCAAATAGCCAGTTATCACCTTGTTATCAAGTTTTTTCCGCCACGTTCGGGAGCAGTACGAGGTATAAATCGGAGCATCAGGATAGAGCTGGTGTAGCGCCAGGACAACCTGCTCGGCGCCACCACCATACAACCAGTCGTGAACGATCGCGATGGTCGGCTGGGCGCGCATCACGACTCCTTCTTAAAGATGACCAGGCAGGTCTTGAGGAGGATGGTGATATCCAGCCACAAACTCCAGTTTTGCACATAATAAAGATCCAGTCGCCGCCGCTCTTCAAAGCCGATACTACGTCGCCCCGACACAACCGCCAGGCCGGTCAGGCCAGATTTGACCGTCAGCAGCGTGTGCTTTTTCTCGTAGTTACTCAGCTCGTGCGGCACCAGCGCCCGCGGCCCAACGAGGCTAATATCGCCCTTGATAACATTAAATAACTGCGGCAGCTCGTCGAGGCTAAACCGGCGAATGAAACGACCAACCGGCGTGACGCGAAAGTCGTGATTGAGCCTATCACCGTTCTGGCGATATTCGTCGATCAGCTCTGGCTTGCCGATCATCGTGAATACTTCCTCGTCGGTCTTGCCATCAAACTTGGCGTAGTGCGAGCGAAATTTATACACCTTGAACGGGCGATTAAACTGGGTCAAGCGTCGCCGCTGCTGCCCATGCATCAGGATGGGGCCACGCGGGTCACCGAGCTTAACAGCGATTGCCACTAGCAGCATAATCGGCGAGGTAATGATGATGCCAATGGTCGCACCGATCAGATCCATCAGCCGTTTGACCACGCGTCCGTAGCCGGTAGCCAGCGGTGTTGGGTGAATGTATGCCAGCGGCACGGAATTGATAATCTCGACCGTATGGCGCGCCGTCATCAGGCCATCGAGGGCCGGCGCTTGATAAAAATCGAGATAGTGCTGCTCGGCCAAGTTATAGTGCGCTTCGCTGCGGGTGGTGTCGGTCTGGATAATGGCGTCAATTTTATCGCGAGTCAGCGCCGATGCCAGTGTCGAGCGCCGCAAACCCTTGAGTCGTGGCGGAATGAGCTCATCTTTGGATACAATAGCACTGAGGTGAAAGCCGGTTGAGGGGTGGGCACTGATAAATTCAGCTAGCGTCCGCGTCGATTCGGCATTGCCAACCAGCGCCACGCGCTTGATGCCAATGTTTTTGCGCAGCAGATGTAGCCTGACGATATTGGCAGCGCTACGCAGAATGAGCAAGATAATAAAGCTGATGATCAGCGCATAAATCAC
Organism: Candidatus Saccharibacteria bacterium oral taxon 488; assembly: GCA_010202115.1. Classification (NCBI taxonomy): domain Bacteria; phylum Candidatus Saccharimonadota; species Candidatus Saccharibacteria bacterium oral taxon 488. The sequence goes on along the minus strand of CP047917.1, from coordinate 903,417 downwards.
CACCATCTTGGCCGGAAATAGCGGTGTGTTGCTAAAGAAGCTAAAGGAAATCATCATCATAATGCCGCAAACTGCCGCCATGCCCAGCCGCCAAAACTCGCGCAGCGGATGAATGTAGTGCTCACGGTCGTATAGCCCAAAAAATGAGAACAAGACAACCCACAGCGGCAGCATTAGCACAATCGACGTGATAAACTCCAGTGCCCCGATTTGCACATGGAAGGGTCGCGTGTCGAGTGATACGCGCATGATGTATGCCGCCGTGAACGCACCAACTAGCGCCAGTACGTCCAGCCCGATCAACACCAATTTGAAGTAAAAATCAGAGTTCTTCTTCATGACCTTTGGGGTGATTATACAAGAAAATACCAATCCATGCAAGGCAATGTACCGAGTTGATCAAGCTGCCAAAAAACCAAAAGTGGATAGCGATAGCTGCTGTGAGCAGTAGGGCAAATTGCCCCCATGGCTTTGACGAGCATTGGCCGCTGCGCCATAGCGTGACGACGAGCAGCGCTAGTAGCGGTATCATGCCGACAACGCCGATATTACTCAGCAGCAAAATGTAGAAAATATACACTGTATGGTCGGTCGACACCGGTTGATGCAGCTGATGTTGGATAAAACTGCCGAGATTGCCAAGGCCAGTCCCAAAGAGTATGGTGCGCGGACTTGACGCCCAGGCTCGGAGTGCCAGCTGGGCGGCATTGAGTCGATCATCAGCCGAAGCGACGACGAAACCCGATGGCTGGAAATTGGCTGATGGTGCGAGCGGGTTTGGCTGGGTGGTGGGCGGTGACGGTGATGATTGCGGTGCCGTGGTCTCGTTGGTTGGTGGTGCTTGCGGTGAGGGCGTGCTGCCCGGCGTTGGGATGGTATTTTTTTGCGGTAATTTAATGCGGCCGAGCGACAACTGGTCAAGCATGCTCACTGCAGTATTATAGGCAATATGCGGTGTGTTGTGATAGCGAACCGCCGCTGATACCAGCAGTAGAGTGCATCCAATCACGAATCCGGCCGTGATGATGCCGAGTTGACGCCACGTATCACGACGAATAGGCTCCACGGTGTCAATAGAACGAGACCCGCTTCTACACCGCTGCCACCAGCGGACGATACCATACACGATACCCGCACCAATTATCGCGATAAACGCGCCGCGCGAAAACGTCAGGCTGATTGCCACGCTGCTACCAAAAACGCTCCAGCCAGCCAGTCGCCGTCGCTCTCGCCAGCACAGTCCAACGAACAGGGCTGGCAGTAAGCTGCTTGCTAAAAATTGCGGCTCAGCGGCAAACAGATTGATCCTGACAAAGCCAAACACGCCAGCATGACAGCCCGAGCAGAGCGTACCAAACGCCGTTGGCTCAACGTGAGCAAAGATGAGCTGCAGCACCGCTAACACACCAAACACGATGCCGCTCCACAAGCCAATTGTCATGAGGCGCCGCCGATCACTCGTCGATAACGCCCGGTACATCAGGGCAGCACACGCCGCGGTCAGCAGTAGCAGCAAGAGCGATGCCGTATATAATGCGGTACGCGCTCGGACATAGGATAATAACAGCCCAACGATACTGGTGACAGCCAGCATACCAATGCTCAGCCACCACCATCGCCCCCGAGGCCACAGTCGCTGGCGCACCATTATGCCAAGACCGCAGCCAACCACGCCGATCACCGCCACTTGATATAGTCCAATGCGGAATGACGGAAAATCGAGCATTACCAGGCTGATGCTCGGCTGCAAGGACAGTGCGCCGCCAAACAGTACGGCGGCCAGCAGCCACACACGTATCGTCGATGATATTCGCTTCACCTCTTTAGTATAGCGCAAATAACTCGGGCGGGTTATACTAAAAGTATGCAACCAACGAAAAAACAAAAAATACTGCTGGATTTTATCGATGGATTTATCAAGGGCAATGGCTATAGCCCGACGCTGCGGGAAATTATGCGGGCGCTGGGGTATAAGTCAGTCTCAACGGTGGCCAAGCATGTCGATAATTTGGTGGCAGCCGGCATGCTCGATAAGCGTGATGGTGAGATACGATCACTGGTGCTGCGGCAGGAAAAGCCAGCAGCGTGGTGGCATAATTTAGAGAGGGAGATTAACCGGCGGGAAGCGGCGGATGATGAAAAGTCGCGCTCGGAAGCAGCAATCTTGAAAAAAGCCCTGGCAATCGTCCGCCAGTAACTTTACAACCGCTGTAAAACTCGCTATAATACGACAGGTATTCCGGGGTAGCTCAGCGGTAGAGCGGTTGGCTGTTAACCAATAGGCCGCGGGTTCGAACCCCGCCCCCGGAGCCATGAAAAGGCACTTCTACGGAGGTGTTTTTTCTTTGTTCCTTGAAATACAATTCGGTACCACACGAAATTCCACGCTGGGCTGACGCTAGTGGCGGCTAATTTTGCCACGCTCAAACCAAAAGTGCTGGTTATCCCGAGCAGTTGGACGAGCAGCCATATGACGACTGGTTGCAAAACCCACAGGCCAGTGAGGGTGATGCCGATAAACTGAACAATTGGCTGGCGGTCGGTTTTGAAGGTGAAGCGCCTATTGAGAACATAACTACAAACCATTCCTGCGGTGGTTGAAATGATGACGGCCAATAGTAGCGGTGCGGTGAGCCATATTAACAGAGTGTATAGTGTGGCATCAACAGTAGTGTTGATAATGCCGATGGCGGCAAAGGTGGTGAGTTGCTTGTGAATAGTCATGTCGGTGAGTATAGTAGGTGGGGCTGTAAAAAGGCTGTAAATAGAATTATAAGAATTCATCTGCCAAATTGAACACTCATTGCAGTAGTAATAATAAAATTAAGCTAAAATATAGATATTTTTAGTAAGTATGCGATTTTTTCGCATTACTTATTGTTTTATAGGGGGTAATATGATACAATGTGTACACTATGATTATAGACTTCACTATTAAAAATTATAGGTCATTCAAGGAAGCGGCTAGTATATCTTTGCTGGCAGAACCACTTAAAAATGATGGTATTGCAATATCAACTACCGATTTCAAAGATAATATTCTACCTGTTGCCGGTATATTTGGCCAGAACGCTGGAGGAAAGTCTAATATCATTAGAGCTCTTTCGTATATGATAGATTCAATGTTAAATACAGACCATATAGGCTCTCCTATTAATAAACACCCGCTCCTACAACCATTCTTACTAAACACCAATAGTAGCAGTCTACCAATACATTTCGAACTATCTTTATGGGATAAGGACACTGTTTCGCAGTATAATTATGGATTTGAAGTTGATAATTCTGGCATAGTTTCAGAATGGCTCGGTCTAGTAGACAGACCGAAAACAAATCGACGCTCGCGTATGATTTTTGAGAGAAGCCGTAATAACTTTACGTTCGATAGTACGGTTAAGAGTGACCTTGAGCCTTTGTCGAGGCGCGTCTTAGATACGGCGTTGGCCGTTAATGTTTTTGCCAATTTAGCAGATCCGTACTCACGTAAGTTACTTGAGATAGTAAAAGAACAAATAAAAATTATAGACAGTACCGATATTGACGAATTAAAGCGTTATATATTAGAACGTTGTATTGTTGATCAAAAATTACGAATGCAGGTTATAAATTTTATAAATAAAGCAGATATAGGCATAAATAATATATTAATAGACAAGTCAGAAGTAAGCGTTGCCGAACTACCAGCGGGTATTCCGGAGGAATTGAAGAAAGCAATGTCTAATGGGGCTGGTTTTAGCTATCAAGTGGAGTCGAGTCATTTTATTTATGACAATAGTGGTCATAAACTTACAGAGAGCCGGAACTTTAACTTTGGTGATGAGTCGTTGGGTACACAAAAGATATTTATATTGGCAGTTGTACTACTGGATGCTTTAAATAAAGGCGAGATGGTTGTGATTGATGAACTTGGATCAAGTCTACATCCTTTCTTGACTAAGAGAATAGTTGAGGCGTTTCAAAATCCTGAATTAAATAAACACGGGGCTCAACTTATTTTTACAAGTCATGAAACTTTTCTTCTCGCAAAGAATTCCCTAAATGGCAAGCTTGATCTCCGGCGAGATCAGATTTGGTTTGCCGACAAAGGCACTGGCGAAGCTTCAGTACTGCGATGTTTATCGGAATACAAAACAAAAAAAGAGTACGATCTTGCCAAACGTTATTTGGAGGGTAGGTTTGGCGCAGTGCCTGTTATAAAATCTTGGGAAGCTTAATAAAGGTGATACATGACTCATCCTAGCAGTAAAAGCCGAAGCCAGTTCTCTTTAAGCGGAAAAAGACCTTCTGGAAAGTTAGATGAGCGAATTTTTTCTTGATTGTTACTGAAGGAAAAACAGAATCTCGTTATTTTGAACATTTTAGAAGCACAACAGGACCTCGTATTGAGTCTGTTGATAAACAAGATTCAAGGACTAGGTTGGTTGAAAAGGCGATTGAATTAAGGGGGCAATATAAGAAAGAAAAACGCTACACAAGAGGCGACGAGACGTGGGTTGTGTTTGATCGTGATGTCGATCCTGGTAAACCAAACGACAAGGAAACATTATAATCGTGCATTAGAATTAGCATATAGGGAAGATATACAGGTGGCATATTCGAATGATTCATTTGAATTATGGCTCTTACTTCATCTACAAGATATATCAACACCTATGCATAGAAAGGTTATTGAGAAGAAGTTGAAATCTCACCTGGGCGGTTATACTCATGGTGACGATGTTTTTGATAAAATTAACTCTAACTACAGTAGAGCAGTGAAGCGAGCAGAGCAAATGCTTGAGGAGGCTAATAAAAACGAAACAAGTCCTGTAAATGCAAATCCTTCAACAACAGTACATAATGCTCACTGAAAAATTGCGTAAATCTATGAATGACTAGTTATATCATCAAAAAGCTCATTATCTGGTTCGTATAGTAATTGCATCTTAGTATCATAGCTTACTTATCTTGTTGTCTACAGCAAAATTACAGACCCCTCATCTATAGTTGCTGGCATGACTATGAAAGCAGCAACCATACCCCAACCGCTGGCTCGGTCGCGACACCTCGCCGCTACTGAGAGCCAGCCGGCGTTTCGGGCGATTGCCCGTCCATTCATTGATGTTGTCGTGCCGGTGCTTAATGAGGAAAAAATCCTCCAGCAAAGTATCACGACAATTGATGAATATATGGCGAAACATTTGCCGTATCATTATCAAATCACTATCGCGGACAATGGCAGTCAGGACAAGACGCTGGAAATTGCCAAGAACTTAGCGGAAAAGCACCAATCAGTTCAGGTCGTTAGCCTGGCGGAGCGTGGTCGCGGGCGGGCGCTCAAACGAGTGTGGCAAAGTAGTCCAGCTGACATTTTGGCGTACATGGATGTCGATCTGTCCACGAATCTGGACGATTTTCTGCCAATGATTCAGCCGCTGATGGCGGGCGAAGCTGGCGTGGCGATCGGTTCGCGGCTGGCCAAGGGTGCCAAAACGACGCGTGGGCTGAAGCGGGAATTTATCTCGCGTTGCTATAACAATATTATCAAATGGACGTCAGGTACTAAGTTTAGTGACGCGCAGTGTGGTTTCAAGGCGATCCGCCGGGATGTCGCCGCAAAATTCTTACCGAAAATCAAAGACAACGAGTGGTTTTTTGACACTGAACTACTGATCAAAACTGAGCGGGCGGGCGTGCCGATTTACGAACAGCCAGTGACTTGGATTGAGGATACGGATAGCCGCGTGAAAATTGTGAAAACGGCCGTCGATGATCTGAAGGGGCTGTATCGCGTCAACAAGGAACTAGACAAGCGGTCGTGGCTTGAAAAGTGGACACTACCAGTGCTATTGGCACTGACTGGTGCACTATATCTGTTTGGTGCGTTGCATAATGGCATGGCAAATAGTTACTATGCGGCAGCGGTACAGGCAGCCAGTCAAGATTGGACAGCGTGGTTGTTTGGCAGTCTGGATGCGGCAAATTACGTGTCGGTTGATAAGCCACCATTAGCGACAATGCTGATGGGGCTGAGCGCTCGGTTGTTTGGCTTTTCGAGTTTCTCGATGTTGCTGCCAAGCGTGCTGGCGGGAGTTGGTTCGGTGTGGTTGGTGTACGGAGCGGTGAAACGACAGTTCGGGTTCACTAGCGCTGTGATTGCTGGAGCGACACTGATGCTAACGCCGGTGGTGGCACTGATGTTTGGTTTCAATAACCCCGATGCGATGTTGACATTGATGCTGACCGCTAGTGGTTATACGTTTTTACGCTCGCTGGAAGGGAAACGACCACTGTTGTGGCTGGGTCTAGCAGGGCTATTCACGGGGCTAGCATTTAATACCAAGATGCTCCAGGGGTTGATGGTGTTACCGGCAATGGTGCTAGTCTATCTGGTGTTTGCCAAGCCGCCGATTGTCACGCGATTTTTGCACGTGGTGTTTGCGGGCGTCATCACCACGATGTCGACGCTGTGGTGGAGTGTGCTGGTTTGGCTGACGCCAGCTGGTAGTCGGCCGTGGGTGGGTAGCACTAACGATAACAATATTTGGAGTTTGATTTTTGGCTATAACGGCTTTGGTCGATTGCTTGGCGGACGCGGTGGCGGTGGTGGCCCGGGTGGTGGAATCGGCGGTACTACAACACTTCAAACTGCTGGTAGCACCACGCAAACTATGGCAGATGGCGCCGGTATGATGCCGGGTGGTATGGGCGGTGGCCCAGGTGGCGGACATGGTCCAGGCGGTACGGGCTTCGGTGGGCAAACGGGAATCTTTAGGATCTTTAACAATGATTTTGGGCCGAACATTGCTTGGTTGCTAGTCTTGGCGCTGGCGGGCGGTGGATTGATGCTATGGATTTTGCGAAAAACACCCCGAACCAATCGTGGGCGGGCGGCAGTAATTTTCTGGATGCTGTGGCTGTTGATTCACATCGTGATTTTCAGCATGACTAGTGGTGTGATTCATCCGTACTACGTGGTGGTGATGGCGTCAGCGGTGGCGGCACTCGTCGGTATCAGCCTGCCGTTTCTGTGGGGTGCCTATACCAGACGTAAACCGTATGCGTGGCTACTGCCGGTGCTGGTCGGCGTGACGGCGGCGATAGCGGTGATTATCCTCGGTTACGCTGGCACGATGACGTGGCTGATATGGACGGTTGGGTTGCTGGGTCTTGCGGGGATGATTGGACTGCTGGTTAATCTCTATGTGCCGCGGCGGTGGCTACAAAACTTGGCGATTATCACCGCCATATCCGCCTGTACACTTGCCCCGACGGTTTATACATTGGCGACAGTCAACGTCGCGCACACCGGTAGCATTCCGACGGCTGGGCCGAGTTCCACGGCGATGCGGGGTAGTAATAATGAATCGTCGCAGGCCAATAGCCAGTTGGTGCAGTATCTCGTAGAGCATCAACATGGCGCAACCTGGTTGGTGGCGGTAGCCAGTGCTAATGAATCAGCAGCCATCCAGCTCACCAGCGGTCAGCCAGTCATGGCGGTCGGTGGATTTAACGGTAGCGATACACCGCTGACGCTGGAGCAATTTAAACAGTTAGTGAAGGCCGGCAAAGTCAAATATTACGCCATCAGCTCGCACAGCCGTGGTGGCGGCGGGCCAGGCGGCGGTAATAATGAAATCGCGGCGTGGGTCAAACAGACTGGCACCGTCATTAACTATGGAGGCAGCGATGTAACATTGTACGAATTATCGAGAGAGTAACGTAACGAAAGGAGACATTATGGCAATCTCACAAACCAAGCAAGCACAACTCACCACGCCAGAAGCGGTCTATGATCAGCCGCCCGCACCGCGTCCAAACGGCACAAATTCTGGCAAGAACGGGTTAAGTGCCGGGGCAATTACTGGTATAGCGGTCAGTGGCGTAGTGGCCTGTGCGCTCAGTTTTGTCGTCGGCATGCAAGTCGGTGGCACGCAAAACGGCATGAATAATCAGGCTGGCGGCCCGCCAGGAATGAGTCGAACCCAGAACGGCCAGCCAGGCGGGCCAGGTGGACAAACGGGCGGCGAGGCGCCAGGTGCCAACCAGAACCAGACTGGTCAAAATTCACAAACACCATCTAGGCGGAACAATAATAGTGCTACACAAAACAACCAAAAGGATTAACCTTTTAGGGACAGAGAAAATAATAAAAACCCGGAAAGGAGGTAACTCTCATGTCAAACAGGCGCTACTTGTCGATAAAGAGAGTTCAAAGGTCGTAAAACGCATTGTGCGGCTTGCACAACAAGAGATGATATTTTTTCAGAGGACGTAATTTATATTGAGAGCTGGTGCCCTAAGTATGAAAATCGGCAAATAGTAAAGTACTGGTTTAACGAGTTGAATACAAGAGGAAAAGTGCTTGCGTGGGATAGTATATAATAAGATAAAAGCATTGAAAAAGTTTGGTTGTAATTGCAATAACTACAATCCTGATAAAAAAGTGAAACCTCCATTATTCAGAGATGAAAAAATAAATTGGTTTCGAGAGGAGATAAAAGATTGACAAAAAATAGACCTGAGTTTGATAAAATTACATCGTTTGCTGAGTTTAATAAATACTATTGGTATCGTGAGGAAATTTCACAGATTTGCAAGTCATTAGGATTAGAATATAAAGGTACAAAACAGGAACTCAATTATATTATTGAGCAATACTTTAAGGGTAATTTGATTAAAAAGTCATCAATAAAAAATGAAAAGAAGCAAGTTGAAAATATTACGTTAGATACGCTATTGCTTGAATGTGGTTTTTCCTTTAACGCAAAATTCAGAGAATATTTTTCTGCTTTAACGGGTATCTCACCATTTAAATTTACTGCTGATATGGCTACCGCTTGGAGAAAAGTAAAGAAAGAAAAAGATTTGAGTTTTACAATTCAAGATATGCTAAAAGTTTATTATGGAGAGTCAGATTATGCCAAGTATGATAATTCGGTTTGTCAATGGAATCAATTCTTAAAGGATTTCTGTGCAGATGAAAATAGCCGCGACTATTCTAACAAATTAAAAGTAGCTGCTATTCTTTGGAAAGAAGTCAGAAATTCAAAAAATGAAAAAATTTATTCAAAGAATCTTTTGACTGAATATGCCGATAAGATAAAAGAGTATTGCAAGTAGGATATTCTTAGTTTACTAAACTAACAATTCAAAAAACTAATACAAGGGTAAAATACTAAAGCTAATCAAGAGAGAAACAGAGAAGATATACATTTATCAAAGAAGTTTTGTTTTATGTCCTTGACAAATCTTCCCAAACTGCTCCGTCGTCACAGACTGGCTCGGCGCAGCCACCAACCGCCAATACCGCGCCGGTAGACTAATTAGTTGGTGGCGAATAGTCATAAAGCAGCGCCTACCTTCTCGGGCGCTGCTTTTTCATGTAGTAATTTTCCCCACACCAAATAACTAACACTTGCCCCGAGCGACCTTACAGCGAAATTACAGATTGTTTGGCTATCATATACTCATCATTAACAGAAAGGATGATCATGAACAAGGTACACGCAAACGAAATCAATCTAACAACCAACGAGGCGCTGGTACTGCAGCAAGTCTACGAAGACGGTGGTTATGAGGCGGCCATATTGGCAGCACAAATGGGCATGCCGCGCCGAACGGCGATGAATGTGCTGGCGGACTTACGGCATAAAGGTTTGATGGCGATCGACCAGGCCTATGGCGACGCTTGGGTGTGGCTAACCACGCGCGGCAAGCGGCTGGTACAGCGAATTTGGCCGGAGGCGCAGGCTATAGCTGCCTAAGTATTACCTATCGGCAACCATGCAGTCATATTGACTACTTCAACCCCCGAAAAGTACTTGATTTGACGTTATCATGCATCGCATTGTCTCCAAGGAGTTTCTTCATCGTTTTCACATCGTCGGGCTGTCCTGCTACAAGATATTGAGCCTTGTTGCCATGTCTATCAATCGCCTGCTTGAAGCGTTCTTGGCTTTGAGAAAGGCTAGCACTGGTCTCATAAGTCATATTGGCTGTTTTGTTTGCTAGCTCTGAGAGTTCCTTGTCAAAGACCTTTACTCCCTTGTCTAGGTGATAGAGCATGATAGGGCGTTTACCGGCCCACTGCCTGACAATTGGTCGTATTGCTGAGATACCGACATCAGACGCGAAGCAAACCAGTGGCTCGTTGCCGTCTGTAACCGACAAAGAGGATTCCAGCCAACTCATCTTGATCTGGCTACCTGCTGGTAGGCTAGTCAAAGCTTTTTTATAAGGACTACCGCTATTGTGGGTTAGGATAATAATTTCATTATCCTCAGGACTAGAGGCGATACTCAGCCAACGACTTGTCTGTTCGCCCTTATGATCATTCTTTTCACCACCAGATGCCGTACTAGGTAGCGTGATCTTGGCAGAAGAGCCTGCCTTCCATGTCATGTTGTCGGGCTTTGCTAAGCGAATGACATGAAGGTCTCCGCTAGGGTTTTCAATAGATTTGACCGATAACGTTTGGCCTCTCCCTAAGTAGGCGATGACACCCCAAGTGGCAAGGCCTATAACTGTAAGAATAGATATAACGATGATTACCATTTTTTTACTCCTTTTCATGATGTAAAAATCCCTTTAACAAAGTTAGTGGCAAGTATCTCCAGTGTCCTACTGATACCTGGAAAATCGCCTTCAGTGATATGTATATCCATGTAGTAAAACAAATTATAAACCTGTAAAATATCCTGAATCTTCTCCTCTGAATATCCTTCTGCTACCATGCGACTAGTAAAGGTCTCGACCAAAAATTGATGGAAGGTGTTCCTGGCTTTACCCTTACCCGAAGAATAATAACCACGTAGTGTGCGAGAGACGGCTGGATTATGCCATTCCGCCAGAATTTTATTGGATGAAACGAGGCTTCGTGACTGTTCAAAAATCTGTCTCACAAGTTCAACCAAATCTTGCTGCCAATCAATGTCGTCCATCATCGCTTGGCGAATGCGATTGTTTTCTTCAATGTACACATCCAGAAAGATAGTTTCTTTGCCGTCGTAGTAGTTGTAGAAAGAACCGACTGCTACCCCAGCACGTTTAGCAATTTCTGAGATACCGGTCTCTTTATATCCCTTTTTTGAGAAGACATCATAGGCAGCTATTTTTAATGCTTGTCTTTTATCCAACGCTGGTGACCTCCTTCATGTTAATAATATGAATGAATAATTTTTTATATTCATTCATATCGTATCGAACTATGACCATCGTGTCAATAGGAGGGTGGCTGAGTGGCTGTCGGTAGATTCGTGATATCCAAGGACTGATGGCAATCAACCGGGTGTACGGCGACGCTTGGGTGCGGCTAACCATGCGCGGCAAACGGCTGGTGCAGCGAATTTGGCCGGAGGCGCAGGCGATAGTATACTAAGGAATATGAGATATATCCTGTTGCTTCGAGGCATCAATGTCGGCGGTAAAAACAAGGTCTCCATGAAAGACCTCACGGCGAGCCTCGAAGATTTGGGGTATCAGCATATCGTAACTTATATCAATAGTGGTAATGCCATATTTGACACTGATGATGACCTGACGACAGTCAAAGAGAATATTGCTATCTTGTTGGGGTGTTTTCCGTTTACCATCAAACACGTCATCCTGACGAAAAATGAGTATTTAGATGAAGTATCAAATCTGCCGAAATGGTGGCATCAGCCTCTGGCGCGGACTGATGTGTTGTTTTATACCGATGATGTTGATCCTGAGTATGTCAAGGAGCGGATTGGTCAAATGCCGCTTCATGATGAAATCATTCATTTTGGTAAAAAGGCGGTATTTTGGGGTAAATATAGCGAGCAAGAATTTTTGCGTACGTCATACCATAAATTACTAATGAAAGAAAAGTTTTACTCATCAATCACTATCCGCAATGGGCGAACATTTGATACGTTAGGAAAGATGCTGGGGTAGGATATGCGGATTTTACTAGTAGAAGATGACGTGGCGATTGCCCAGTCGCTGAAGGAAGGCTTGGAAGACGAAGCTTATGCAGTTGACGTGGTGCATGACGGTGACGAGGGGTATCGGACGGCGATGGCGGATGACTATGATGTGATTATTCTTGATGTGATGCTGCCAGAAATGAATGGCTATGAAGTGTGCCGGGCGCTACGCAAAGATGGTAATCAGACGCCGATTTTGATGTTGACGGCGCGTGATGCCGAGCGGGATATTGTCGAGGGCCTGGACGTGGGCGCTGATGATTATCTGGCAAAGCCGTTTAGCTTTGAGGTGCTATTGGCGCGTCTTCGTGCCTTGCTGCGCCGTCCAAACGAGAAGTTGGAAGAAGTCTTGCGGGTTGGTGATTTGACGCTTGATCCGAGTTTGAAAAAAGTGACTCGTGCCGCGCAGGAAATTAGCCTAACTGCCAAAGAATACGCCGTGTTGGAATATCTGATGCGTAACGCTGGCAAGGTCCTGTCCAAAGAGCAGATCATCTCGCACGTGTGGGATTTTGATGCCGATGTCTTGCCGAACAATGTTGAGCTATTCATCATGTTTTTGCGGCGCAAAATCGATAAACCATTTGACTCAAAACTGATCCATACCGTTCCAGGCTTTGGCTACAAACTGGAGGATAAATCATGAAACAGCAGCGCGTCAGGCGTCTAGCGCTGAGCTACTTGGCGGTGATTATGACGCTGTCGCTAGCCTTTAGTGTGATTATTTATGCCATCACTTCTGTGCAATTAAATCGTCCATTGCCACCGAGCGAACACGCTCAGCAGCCACCAGAGCTCGTCGAACGTCAGTTTAGTCGCCGCCTGGAGCAGCGCAACCGCGAAACCCGTGGGTCGGTCGTTATGTCATTGATAGTGCTGAACGGCGTGATGTTGTTGGTTGGGTATTGGTTGAGTTTGTTGTTGGCGCGGCGGACTTTGGCGCCGATTGAGCGGGCAATGCGGGCCCAGGTGCAATTTGTGTCGGATGCTAGTCACGAGCTGCGGACGCCACTGACGGCGCTAATGACCACCAACGAGGTGGCGCTACGCAAAAAAACGCTGGATGAGAAAAAGGCGAGGGTAGTTTTCCAGCGCAACATTGACGAGGTTGAAAAATTACGCGAGCTGACGGACAATTTGTTGCAACTTACCCAGGTCGATAATCAGCAGATTGAAAAACAGGCGGTCGATATGGCGAAACTTGTCCGCGACACGGTTGATCGCTATCAGCCGGTGGCTGACAAAAAACAAGTGGCACTGGATATGCAAGTGCCGTCAGTAACGCACACGGTCGCAGTCGCGGCGGTGACGCAAATTTTGGGTACGCTGATCGATAATGCCATCAAATATTCGCCACTAGGTGGTACAGTAGTCATTCGGCTGGACGGCCAAACTCTCTCAGTTGTCGACCAAGGCATTGGCATCGCCAAACAAGACCAGGCGAAAATTTTCGACAGATTTTATCGTAGTGATGAAGCGCGTACGCGTGGGTATGGTTCGGGCTATGGACTCGGGCTAGCTATCGCTAAGGCGGTGGCTGACAAAAACGGTTATCAATTGAGCGTTAAAAGCGAAGCGGGTCAGGGCTCTACCTTCAGCTTGCATTTCTGAGGGTTGGCTGGCTGATACTACTTGCAATTAAAGAAAGTTACGTTTTGATCTGGTGGCGTAAAAGCCTACCATGCGATATACTGAAACTATAGCAAATGATGACCATAAGAAGTCGCTATGAGTGATACTTCACCGCTGATGTTACACGGGCTGACCAAGCGCTTTGGGCATAAGCTGGCAGTCAACAATGTGTCGCTGGAGCTGCATGAAGGCGAGGTGTTTGGTTTTCTGGGACCGAACGGTGCGGGTAAAAGTACAACGATTCGGTCGGTGATGGATTTCTTGAGGCCGACGGACGGCTGGGTAGAGTTGCTGGGTGGACGGAATTCCAAGGAACGAACAGCCCTTCATGATCAGGTTGGGTATCTAGCGGGCGACATCGTGCTGTATGAAACTATGACTGGTCGGAAATTGCTGAAGTTCTTGGCACGGACGGGTCGGAAGGTTGATTGGCGCTATGTTGATGAATTGGCTGGGCGTTTTGAGGCGGCGCTGGATCGACCGATTCGTCAACTTTCCAAGGGTAATCGTCAGAAAATTGGCCTAATTCAGGCCTTTATGCACCGCCCGAAACTGCTGATTTTGGACGAGCCGACCAGCGGTCTGGATCCGCTGATGAAGCAGGTATTTTACGAGTTGGTGCGCGAAGTTTCTGAGCAAGGCGCCACAGTATTTGTCAGTAGCCACGACCTAGCCGAAGTGCAAAAGATTTGTCACCGCGCTGGCTTTATTCGCGATGGAAAATTGATTGCCATTGAACCTATCGTCGCCATGAAGCGCCTGTCAACGCACCGCTACATTGTGACATTTGCCAAAAAACCGTCCCTAGCGGCAGCCAGAAAACTGCCATCCATCACCGATGTTCAACGTCGCGGCGATGAATACGAATTTACGGTCAAGGGCGACGCGACGGAGTTTGTCTCGTTTATCGCCGAGTACAAACCAAAACTATTGCGCGAATCAGAGTTAGAACTAGAAGAATTATTTATGCGCTATTATGAAGGCGAGGAGGCAAAGCGATGATGTGGCAGACGGTGCGGCAAAATTACAAGTTGCCGCTGTTTTTGGGCGTTGGAATTAGCGTTGTGGCGGTGTTGTTTTCGGCGCTGTTCAATAAATTTAGCGATCAATTGAGTCCGTTCATCGATATGATACCGCCTGGCATGAAAGCAGTGGTTGGCGATTTGGCGATTGGCACCACACCAGAAGGTTGGCTGAGCATTGAGCTGTTTCCGCTGGTGGCGATGGTCGGGGTGGTGATTACGGCGATTATTTTGGGCGCTGGGGTAATTGGCCAAGAAGAAGATTCGGGCACGTTGGAGTTGCTGCTTGCTAGTCGGCGGACTCGCGTGATGATTGTACTAAAAAAATATGTGGCGATGGCAGGATTGTTGGTGATTCCTCCCGTGCTACTGTGTATAACCATTGCGTTCATCGGTCCGCTGTTTGATTTTCACCCAAACCTCACGCACGTTGCCGGGGCTTGTGTGAGTTTGTGGTTTTTGGGGCTTAGTTTTGGTAGCCTCACCTTTGTCACTCAGGCAGTGACAGGTAGGCGCGGGCTGGCTGTCGGCGTTGGTAGCCTAATTTTTCTAGCAATGTACGCCCTATCGATTACCGCTGAACTGATCGAAAGTTGGAAAGACTACGATGTCTGGTCGCTGATCCATTATTACAATATTCCGGGTACTTTGATGGACGGGTTGGACTTGGGGAAATTGGTCGTTTTGGTTTGTGTGAGCTTGGTGGCACTCGGCGTGGCGGTGGTCGGATTTTGTCGGCGAGACACGGGGGTATAATACGGAGACTGTTGTTATAATCTATGATTTGTTGGAGCGTACGTGACAGCCTCTCATCCACTAATCATTCTCCGTGGTAATTCTGGTTGCGGTAAAACCAGTACGGCGCGCTTGCTCCAGCGTCAGCTAGGCTACGGCACGATGTTGGTATCGCAGGATGTGGTGCGGCGGGAGATGCTTCGCGTGAAAGACAGTGAAAGCAACCCGGCGATTCAGCTGATTTATGATCTATGTATGTACGGCAATAACGTTGGTTATACGGTGATTCTGGAAGGTATTTTGAGCAATAAAAAATACGGCGCGATGCTGCGTCGGCTGCTGGATGATTTTCAGGGCGAAAAATTGATTTATTATTTTGATATATCATTTGAGGAAACGGTGCGCCGCCACGCTACCAAGCCAAACGCTCATGAATTTGGCGAATCGGAGATGCGCCAGTGGTGGAAAGATCAAGACGTTTTGGGTGTGCCAGGCGAGCGGCGAATTGGCGAACGGCTGACTCAGGCAGAAATTGTTGATATGATTTACCGCGACATTTTGGCGTTACTAGAGGGAACAAATACTTCCGCCTCTCATATGTAAATAATACAATGTATTTTCGTTGACAAACGCTATATATCGCGTGTATATTCTATATTAAGCACTAGATATGGTGTTTTAGAAAATAAATAACGTTTTTTGCAACACGAGCCCCTCGGGGAGGTTGGGGCTGGTTTGCTATTGCCATAATAAGGAGGGGTATGTACAAATCAATCAAAAAACGCGATGGTCGGACTGTTAAATTTGACCGTAAAAAAATTGAGAAAGCCATCGAGAAGGCGGGTCTGGAGACTGGCGAATTTGATGCCAAGCAGGCCGTCAAACTGACCGACAAGGTGCTGGCGGTACTAGAAACTCGCAATCAAAAACGCTTGCCGGGCGTTGAAGATATCCAGGATGTCGTCGAGGATATTTTGATTGATTCTAAGTTCAAGAAGACCGCCAAGGCCTACATCATTTACCGCGACCAGCATAAAAAGTTGCGCGAGATCGCCTCGGGCATACATGTTGATTTGATTGATAAGTACATTAACAATCTCGACTGGAAGATCAAAGAGAACTCTAATATGGGCTATAGCTTGCAGGGGTTGAATAACTATATCTCGGCAGAGATCACCAAAACATACTGGCTAGACAAGGTTTATTCGCCAAAGATTGGCCGGGCGCACAAAGAGGGCGATTTACATATTCACGATCTGAACCTACTGAGCGTCTACTGCGTCGGCTGGGATTTGATGGATCTACTCCGCAAAGGATTCACGGGGGTAAAGGGTAAAGTTGCCTCTAAGCCGGCCAAGCATTTCCGTTCAGCTCTTGGACAGGTGGTCAATTTCTTTTACACTTTGCAGGGCGAGGCGGCTGGCGCTCAGGCGTTCTCTGATTTTGATACATTGTTAGCGCCGTTCATTCGCGCTGATAAGCTGAGCTATGACGAGGTCAAGCAAGCGCTGCAAGAATTCGTCTTTAACGTTAACGTGCCAACGCGGGTTGGTTTCCAGACGCCGTTTACCAACATCACGCTTGATCTGGAGTGTCCGAAGCATATGGCCGGCAACCCGGTGATTATCGGCGGTGAGATGCAGGATACCAACTACGGCGATTACCAAGAAGAGATGAATATGCTTAATAAGGCGCTGCTGGAGGTGTTGTCTGAGGGCGACGCCAATGGCCGAGTCTTTACCTTCCCGATCCCGACAGTCAACATTACCAAGGATTTCAACTGGGATAATCCGGTCATTGAAAATCTTTGGGAAGCTAGCGCCAAATATGGTATCCCGTACTTCTCGAATTTCATCAATTCCGACATGGATCCAGAGGATGCGCGCTCGATGTGCTGCCGCCTGCGTATTGATAATCGCCAGCTGGAGTATCGCGGCGGCGGGTTGTTTGGCAGTAATCCGATGACCGGCTCGATCGGCGTGGTGACGATTAACCTGCCACGCTTGGCGCTGAAATCAAAGAACGAGAAAGAGTTTTTCAAAGGCCTGGGTGAATTGATGGACATGGCGCGCGACAGTCTGGAGACCAAACGCAAGGTGCTGGAGCAGCTGACCGATTCGGATATTAGTCTGTATCCGTACACCAAGTTTTACCTGCGCGATATCAAAAAGCGGTTCAATGAGTACTGGAAGAACCACTTCTCGACGATTGGCTTGATCGGTACAAATGAGGCGGCACTGAATTTGCTGGGCGTCGACATTGGTACCGAAAAGGGCAAGGCTTTTGCTGAAAAGACACTTGATTTTATGCGCGATCGGCTGGTCGAATACCAGAAAGAAACTGGCAATAATTACAATTTGGAAGCAACGCCAGCTGAGGGTACAACCTACCGTTTGGCTCAAATTGACAAAGCCAGCTTCCCGGATCGAGCACACTTTGCCAATGGTTTGGGCGCGGCGGTTAAGCATCCGTTCTACACCAACTCCAGCCACTTGCCGGTCAATTACACCGACGACTTGTTCGAGCTGATGGATTTGCAGGATAATTTGCAGACCAAATACACTGGCGGTACAGTGATTCACTTCTTCCTCGGTGAGCGCATGGATGATCCACAAACGCTCAAGAAATTGGTCAAGACAATTTGCGAAAACTACAAATTGCCGTACTTTACCTTCACGCCAAGCTTTTCAATTTGCGCCAATCACGGCTATATCGTCGGCGAGCACCCGGCTTGCCCGAATTGCGGCGAGAGTACTGAGGTCTACTCGCGGGTGGTTGGTTTCTTGCGCCCAGTTTCCCAGTGGAATAACGGTAAGCAGGCTGAATTTGACATGAGGGAGCATTATGACGATGCCGCCGAACACCAGCGAGCTTGCGCCGTCGCCGTCCCAGCTTAGGGTGGCGATTGGTGGGATTCAGAAGCTGTCGCTGGTGGACTATCCAGGGCATGTGGCGGCAGCGCTGTTTCTCTCGGGCTGTAATATGCGCTGCGGTTATTGCCATAATCCCGAGCTAGTACTGCCCGAACGCTTGGCACCGAGCATCCCGGTCGAGGAGGCGATGATTTTCCTAAAATCGCGCATTGGTCGGCTGGACGGTGTGGTGATTTCTGGTGGCGAGCCGACAGTCAACGAGGATTTGCCGGTGCTGTGCCGGATGATCAAGAGCCTCGGCTTTGATGTCAAGCTGGATACTAACGGCACGCATCCTGACATGGTGCGCGGTATGGTCGAGGAGGGGACGATTGACTTCATCGCTATGGACGTCAAGGGTTCATTGGAAAAATACGTGGAGATTGCGGCGCGGCCGATTGATCTAGCGGCGATCAAAGACAATGTGCGGCTGATGATTGACTCAGGGATTAGCCATGAGTTTCGGACGACCATCGTTCGCGAGCAGCTGGAAGTCGCGGATTTTGAAAAGATTGGTCAGTTGGTTAAAGGCGCTAAACGGTTTGCTTTGCAGCATTTTCGCACCGGCACCACCATTAGTCCGAAGTTTGCCAATTACCACACGTTCACTGACGAAGAGTTTAGAGCCGCCCAAAACATAATGGAAAGGTACGTTGAGGAATGCGTGATTCACTAACCGTCGAAATTGTGCGTGTGCGCCAGGAAAACCCCGAGGTGACGACGCTGTATGTTGCGCGGCCGTTTGACTTTATGGCGGGGCAATATATCACAGTGTTTATTGAGGGCAGCCAGGTGCGCGAAGGCAAGGCCTATAGTATTTCTTCGCGCCCGAGTGAGGAGCTGATGTCGATTACCGTGAAAAATGTTGGCGGTGAATTCTCGAGCTATTTGTGTTCGCGTCACGTTGGCGACACGCTGCAGATTAGCCGGGCGTACGGCGATTTCAATCCGCAGACTGAGCGGCCGCTGGTTGGCATCGCGGCGGGGTGCGGGCTCAGTCCGATTTGGAGTATTTTGGCGGACGCCCAGCAGCCGACCTTTCTCTATTTGAGTCAAAAATCATCAGAGTATATGGTGTTCTCGGAAGAGTTAGCGGCCTCATCCATTCAGGTCCATAAGTTTAGTACCCGCCAGCAGGTTGAGGAAACAGACGGCTGGTACAACGGGCGGTTTGAGGTAACGAAGATTGCCAGTGAAGTGCCAAGTGATGCGCATTTTTTGGTCTGCGGCAGCTTGCCGTTCGTGCGCGATGTTTGGCAAAAGCTAACCGCCGCCGGTGTCGATGAATCACATATTTCAACGGAGACATTTTTTGAACGATGATTGGGGAGGCGACTACAGTAGAATCATCACCGGCAGGAATTGACGGTGATGGTTTTGATGTATTTTCGTCGTTGAGGAGTGGTGCTGAGAGTGACAATTTTTCGTCTGGTGCTGGCGAAGCAGGTGGTGCTGATACAGACGAGGCGGCAAGCAGTCTTGATTTGGTGGCGGTGGCCAGTGGTGAGGCAGAACTCAACACTGTTACAAACAGCAAACCCGAATCAAAAGAAACATCAGCACCAGTCAATCCCGAGCAGTGTCAAAAGTATGGGACGATTGCTTGTATTGGCTGCGGTCTCAGACAATTTTGTGAAGAGCGTCAAGCCGCAATGATGGCAGACAATACTGAACTTCAGCCCGGGGAACAGCTAAGCACCCTAGAGCAATTACTCCGAGAAGACGACGTGCCGGGCGAGATTGTCTGGGCACGGCCCTTACCTGACGACTTTGATGGCGGGGAACTGCCAATTGCTGATAGTCCAAGAGTGATTGAAACTAGCGCCGACAAGACAGATGGGTCAACTGAGAAGATCACGCCGCAGGAACAAGAAAGTAAAGCTTCGACTAGCGAGCCGGTCGGAACTTCGGGCGAAGATATGGATACTGAAGCGGCAGAAGCGCCATTCTTTGGACTAAAAACAACCCCAGAAACTATCGCTGACGATACTAAAGATGTCGGAGAATCTCGGCCAGAAAGTACTAGCGAATTTTCTAACGAAGGGTCTTTTACCGAAGTGGCAGAGGTGAGTAGTCCTCCATCGGAGGTGAAGACGCACGTCATTGATACTATTTCTGACGCAGTACATAATAATAAACAGCTGACGCCGGAACTCTTAGACACACCGGCGCAGGCGGAAGCTGCGCCAGTACCATTAGCGATAAATAAGGATGCTCAAACTGGTGATGAGAATCGCAATCCGCTGAAAAATGAAACAGTTTACCCTATGGCTAACGAGGATAAGGTCACTACTAGTGTTGTGGAAAATACATATGATGGTGATGAAACCGTTGCGCCATCAAGTGTAAAAACACCATCAATTGAACGCCAAGAAGAAAACGAATTCGTTATAACAGGGTCAGAATCAGCCAATTCTGAGCCGAGCCGAGTAGCAGAAAAGGATAAGGATGCTATACCAGTTTCCGAGCAGCAGCACTTGGCAGCGCAGTTTGAGGCGGTAAAGGTGGATGAATCTGCGACCACGGGACCAATTGATAATTCTGGCACGAAAGCATCAACAGACGCTCAACCTAGCGAGATTAGTATAGATGCGGCGCCGGATTATAATAATTTTGTCGAATCGACCGATGGCGTTGATGTCGAACAGCCCAAGCATGTAATTCCAACCGCATCTAATGTGTCGCCATATCAGGAGCAAGAGGACGCCGTTAATGTGTCGGCGGAATACGAAACAAACGAGACATCTACTGAAAAGATGGTTAATGCGGCCGCATCAATTCCAGCGAAAGAGCAGCCTGATCAGCCGGTGATTGTGTCATTATCAGCTCAAGATATCGTTGAATATGGCGAGGACAACGAAGCTTGGGCTGAGGAGGATATGGTGTTTTTTGTCGAACAACAAGCGCCAGTAGTAGAGCCGGGAGTATCTTCGGCTGAAGTGGTGACGATTGCGCTGCCAATGGAGGCAACTACGGTGCGTGAAGAAGTCGATGATTTGAAACTCTCTGTAGACGACGAGATTAGTGTTGATATGGATTCCGCGGGGCAATTGGACAATTCTAAGGCGGTATCAGTTCCTGAAGTCACCAATGATTATGAGCCAGTAGTGGAAATTTTAGAGGAGCGCATCATGCCTCGCGAGGAGCGTGACAATATAGTTATGAAAGCATCGGAAAAAAGCGATTTGTTGTGTCTGGATGCTGAAGTTGAAACTATAACTATGGATACTAGTGGCATAGAGTCAGTCGTCGATTTGTCTGAAGCGCAAGCAGAACTTGCTGCTGCTGAAGTGTCTGAGGCGGTAGAATCTGAAGTGGACGAACAGAATGATTTGGCGGTTGACAGTTACGGTTATAATAGCGAAATGAGTGCCGTGAGTGACAATGTTTTGGTCGTAAAAAGCCGCCCATCTCCTGGCCTATGGCCGGACGACAGCCAGCTCAATCCGGAGGAAGAATTCACGACAACAACTCAATCAAGTGCAGACGACAGCTCATTAGTATCGCGGCTGGTTGGCATGTTTGTAGTGGCGATGTGCGTGGTGCGCGGCCGACAGTCAGTGAAAGTTTAGTAAACACATCGCCTAAAGAAGCAGCAATGAAGTAGTATAATTAGATATATGAAAGCGCTGCAAACTAACATTAAATTATTCTTATATACGCCAAACAAATTCTTTGAGATACCTAATTTTCAACGCCCTTATTCTTGGACAGCCGATAATGTCCAAATGTTTTTAGACGACCCTGAAGAGGTGAAGCGTGGAGATAAGAAACACTATTTTGGCAGTATCGTGTATATCAACGACGGCGACCGAAGTATCATTATCGACGGTCAGCAGCGTGCAACGACAGTTTTGCTGATGATCACTGCAATTTACCATTTAGCGTTAGAGTCACCTGAAAAGCTTAGACTGGTAGCCGAGCAAATCAAGGACGAATATTTATATAACAGATATGCAAAACAATATGATTCAGAGGAAAATCGGATTAAGCTTCGGGCAGTAACCACCGACAATAAAATATTTGAGAAAATATTTAGTCAGGCAGAACTGACAGAATATGAGAAGAAAAGTAATTTGTATAAATCCTACCTCCAATTCTACGACTACTTTAGAAATCGTGATCATTTAGAACAATATATTGATACGCTTGATGACTTCGAGATTGTCACGATTGTTCTAGACAAAGACGATGATAATCCGCAAAAAGTCTTTGAGAGCATCAATTCGACCGGCAAACCGTTGACAGATGGCGACAAAATCCGAAACTTCTCGTTAATGTTGCGCACCTCCGAAAAACAAGATTATGTTTTGACTAACTATTGGCAGTATATTGAAACATACCTAACCGATCCGCAGCGTGATGATATTACCGACTTCTTCCGTGTCTATTTGATTGCCAAGAACCAATCGGTCGTGAATACTGATAAGGTGTATCCAGAGTTTAAAAAAGCTTTTTCTAATAATATTTCTGATGATCAGTCATATGAATCGCTTGACGAATTTTACGGCGAGATTTTGAGAATACTAAAATATTATCGCTTTCTAAAGTTTGGCATAGACGAAAATAATGAATTTGCAAGACTTAGTTCGGTGGCATTTACAATGCGCTATCTGAGAATTGAAGCATTCTTTCCGTATGCCGTATCAGTCATGAAATATTGGCAAGATGGACATTTGTCTGATGATGAAATTGCTGAGGTGTTTGATGTGTTACGCGTCTACTTTTCGCGGCGTATCGTTATCAACTTATCGACAACAGGCTTAGGTAAATATTTCGCCGGATTACACAGAAGTATATTGTCAATTGCTGAGCAGGACAATGCCGTATATCTTGAAGTGCTGAAATACACCGTACTTTCAAAAAACAGGCAGATCCGATTGCCCCGAGATAATGAAATAGAAACAGCGATAAAAGCAAACTTTACCTATAATCAGCGCTCTTCCAATGTCATGTATTTGTTAACTGCGGTTGACGATGAGTCTAAGGACGTGTCATTGCTGAAACAGATTAATAACAAAGAGCTACACCTAACGATTGAACATATTATGCCGCAAACCATGACCAATACTTGGCGGGATGAGCTCGGTGACCGTGCCGATGAAATTCATGGCATATATTTGCATGGGCTAGCGAATTTGACATTGACGGGATATAACTCTGAATATTCAAACAAGAGTTTCCGGGAAAAGCGTGATATGCCAGACGGGTTTGCTGATAGCCCGCTTAAGATTAATAGGACTGTTGCTAAATATAGTACCTGGAATGAGAAGACTATACTGGAACGTCAGCAGTGGTGGATTGATAAAATAATTAAAATTTGGCCGCTGCCAACAAGTACGTTTGAACCGCCAATACTTGACACGAAAGTTAATATTTTCGACGATATTGATTTTACAGGCGCAGCGGTAAAAATATTCTATATCGGTGACGATTCTTATCCAGTAACGAGCTGGTCGCAAATTCTTGGCGTCTATTGTGAGTATCTGTACGACGAGAACCCTGATTTTACTGATCAGATTATGAATAGCGAAAAGACGAAAAATTGGATTAGTAATGATTCTAAAAGATTTTTTAATTCCGTAAAGATTCACGACACAGGGCTTGTGGTTGACGTAGCAACAAATACGAATCAAAAAATACGGCTCATGCGCGAACTGGCGGAGATGTTTAATGTTGATAAAATCTCTATCAATGTTGAATTGACAAAGCCGATTGAACAGTAGGTATGTGTGCGGTCTGACACTTTAGCTTAGTTGGGGTGCTTGCTATACTGTCTATATGAGAATCTCTGACCGTCATCCGTTGGATCGTCCCCGCGAGAAATTGGCGCGCTATGGTACGGCGCGGCTGAGCGACTTGGAATTGTTGATGGCGATTATCGGCAGTGGCAATGCTCGGGCGGATGTCGGTAAAATTGCGCGCGAGGTGCTGAAAATTGTGCGTCAAAAAGGCGGCGATGTTTCGTATGATGATCTGCATGGCGTAGTTGGCTTGGGTGATGCGAAAATTCCGGTGATTCTGGCGAGTTTGGAGCTGGCGCGGCGGTATTTGCTGGATAGCGACCAGCCAATCATTGACAGCCCAGAAAAAGTCGTCGAGCTGCTGGTCGACATTCGCGACAAAAAGCAGGAATACTTTGTTTGCCTGACGCTGGATGGTGCGAATCGTTTGATCGCCAAGCGGGTAGTGACTATCGGCACACTGACTGCCAGCCTAGTACACCCGCGCGAGGTCTTCGCCGACGCCATCGCCGACCGCGCGGCCAGCATCATCGTGGCGCATAATCATCCGAGCGGGAGTTTGGAGGCGAGTCAGGCTGATAAAGATGTCACGAATAGGCTAGCAGAAGCGGGAAAATTGCTCGGTATTACGCTTAATGATCATATTATTGTTACGAAAACTGACTATGTAAGCATTATCTATAAAAAGGATGAGCAGTAACTAACTATATAACAAAATGTTAAGAAATAAATTAACAGACTATGGAATATAACAGATTAATATGAGAGAAAAATGTTAAAAAGTGTTGACTGAAATTTAACAAACATATATAATGCAGGTATGAATCCTCTTAAATCTATCAACCCATCATTTAACTCAGAATTGGTGAGTGAACTATTTAATTTGGAGAAAATTCGCTATACCCATTTAGGGGGCACGACTCCGCCATGGCTATTCTTTGATTTGAGAGAGATTATGTACATATTAGAAAGTGTCGCGTCTGCTCGAATTGAAGGTAATCGTACAACGGTGGTTAGTGCCGCCATGGATTCATTGAGTAATGATGAAAAGCCCAGCGACGAAAACCTTCAAGAGCTTCGCAACATCAGGAAGGCGATAGATTTTATTGAAGAGACTTTTGATGGAGATGACAGTCAACAAATTAC
This sequence comes from Candidatus Saccharibacteria bacterium oral taxon 488, assembly GCA_010202115.1. Classification (NCBI taxonomy): domain Bacteria; phylum Candidatus Saccharimonadota; species Candidatus Saccharibacteria bacterium oral taxon 488. The sequence goes on along the minus strand of CP047917.1, from coordinate 878,296 downwards.
TCCTTCCTTTATTCGTGAAGTTCAGAAAATAGTTGTTACTGATTTAAAGCACGATGGTAGTAAGTGGCCTGGAGATTGGCGAAGTTGCTCAGTACATATTAAAAAAAGCGATCATGAGCCGCCAAATCATATAGAGATACCCCGGCTTATTCAGGAGTTATGCGACTATATTGCTGATGATAATGATAACAAAATGGATATTATCAAAATTGCTCTTGCACACCATCGACTAGCCGCAATACACCCATTTGATAATGGAAACGGTAGAACGGCAAGGCTTGTCACGTATGCGATGCTTATTAAGGCTAAATTTATCAACAAAACTATGCGGACTATTTTAAATCCTTCGGCTATTTTTTGTATGGATCGTCAAGAATACTATAATAAATTGGCTGCAGCAGACTCTGGCAAGGAAGAAGCATTAGAGGATTGGTGTCTATATGTCGCACGGGGCATAGCTAGTGAGATGGTCAGGGTGAATAAACTATTAGATCGTAATTATGCTGTGCCAAATATAATAGAGCCAGCATTAAAAAGCGCCCTTGATAGTCAATTTATATCTGCAGAAGAGCATGAGATTTTAAAGATAGCCATGCAAAAAGACCTAATTCAAGCACAAGACGTAAGACACCTATTTGGACCAACCGCCTCTGCTGCGGTGCAGACGTCTCGTGTTTTGACGAATATGAGAGACAAAGGATTGCTCATGGTTCATCCTGACTACCAAAAGAAGTACGTTATGAGGTTTGCTAATAACTATTTATTAAGAGATGTGTTGTTGGCTATGGATAGAAATGGTTTATTAGTAGTAAAAAATGAAGCAACGGAATAAAGAGAAAAAACGATGAACGGCTACAACGACAACATACATCAACAGCAAATTGACAAACTCCAACAGCTCTTCCCCGAGGCAGTCGCCGAAGGCAAAATCGACTGGCAGAAGCTCCAGGCGACTCTGGGCGAGGCGGTTGATTTGGGCGAGCGCTACGGGCTTGGCTGGAAGGGTAAGAGCGACGTCTTTGCCACCATCCAGGAGAAGACTGTCCAGACACTCCATCCCGACCAAGCGAATTCCGTCGATTGGGATACGACGGATAATATGTTTATCGAGGGTGATAACTTGGCGGCGTTGAAGATTCTCCACAAGGCGTATTATGGCAAGGTCAAGATGATCTATATCGACCCGCCCTACAACACCGGCAATGATTTTATCTACAACGATGACTTCAAGCAAACACGTCGCAGTTATGAGACAGAGGCGGGCATCACTGATGATGAGGGTAACGTTGTGCGGGATGACGGCTTGCGCACCAATACCGGCGGACATAAACACAGCAACTGGCTGAACATGATGTATCCACGCCTCTTCCTGGCTCGTAATTTGCTTCGCCAAGACGGCGTTATCTTCGTCTCGATCGACGACAATGAAGTCCACAACCTCCGCCTGATGATGAACGAGATATTTGGGGAGGAGAATTTTGTAGCTGATTTTATCTGGAAACATCGTAAGTCTAGTCAAAATGACACCGATGTTTCGCTATCGCATAACTACACTCTTTGCTATGCTCGTCGACGTGATGACTATAAACTTACGCCACTTGATATTGATGAGTCTAAATTTTCTAACCCAGACAATGATCGTCGAGGGGTGTGGGTCGCTGATCCATTTGATGCGCCAAATGTTCGAGAAAATCTAACATATCCGATAACGAACCCGGTTACGGGTGAGCAGCACCTCCCTCCAGGAGGGAGGCACTGGCGATTTTCTAGAGAGAAATTCGCCAGTGTCTTGGCGGACAATAGGGTTGTTTGGGGAAAGAATGGCAAGGGTCGTCCTCAGCTAAAACGTTTCCTGTCTGAAGCAAAAGAGAAGGGTAAAAATCCATTTACAATTTGGGATCATGTAGGGACGGCAACCGAAGGAACAAAAGAGCTAATGCGCCTATTCAATAACAAAAAGCTTTTTGATACACCAAAGCCCGTGTTGTTCTTGAAAGAAATTTTGAAAATTTCAACAGACAAAGATGACTCTGATGTTTGCTTAGATTTCTTTAGTGGATCAGGGTCGTTTGCTCATGCTGTTGCCGAACTTAACGCCGAAGACGGCGGCAATCGCCGCTGGATTTGTGTCCAGCTGCCTGAGCTGACTGACGAGAAGTCGGAGGCGTATAAAGCTGGCTACCGCACTATCGCGGACATTGCTCGTGAGCGCATCCGTCGGGCGGGCGTCAAAATCCGTGCTGACCAGGCGGACAAGCTAGCCTCTCGTGACGCTCCACTCGACCTTGGCTTTCGGGTGTATCGGGTGGATGATAGCAACTTCAAGCAGTGGAACGAGCTAGTTTCTGACCCAGAGGAGATTCGCCAGCAGGCGCTCGCTAACCTTGACCCTCTGGAGGAGGGTACGACTGACGACGACCTGCTAACCGAGCTCCTGCTCAAGCGCGGCATCTCGCCATTGGCGCAGGTTGAGCAGCATGATGACTTTTGCTTCATCCCGTCCGAAAAGCTAGTCATTTGCCTAGCGCACTCCATGACGGAGGAATTATTTGCGACCATCCTCGCCACCAAACCATCATCCATCATCCTCCTCGACCGAGCCTTCGGTGGCGACGTGAATCTAAAAGTAAACCTACTCCTCCAGGCCGAGCGTCAGGGTGTAGAGGGGGAGGTGGTGTGATGGCAGCTAGAAAGGATGATAGTAGCTTTTTGCAGCCCATATTATCTGTATTAGGGCTGATAATATCTAGTTTTAGTGCAATTGCACCATTATTTGCACAAGCACAACTATCGAAATTTTTTATAGACGATAGACTTAGTCTGCCAGCCTCTATAGTTAGCGTAGTTTTCGGTATACTTTTGAGTTGGTATTTGATTAGTATTAACGGATATATCAGTATATCTATTGGTATAAAAAAGGAAAGAGGGGCGGGATATCCACAGCCATGGAAAGAGATTAATAATAAAAACGTCATACCGATAGTATTGATAGTCTCAACGTTCTTATTTTTTACCTTCTTTGCTATTAGCCAGAGAACCGACTTCATTTGGGCAGTGGTGCAAGTAGTTATTTATGTTATATTTTTTACTCTTATAATAGGCACGTTTTCTCTGCTTATAGCACAAACAAAAAATCGATTCCAATGGGAGCAACAGATTGCGAACACAGGAAGTTTAGTGTATGAAACTCTTGAACGTAACGGTGCTGTTAATTCAGGAATACGTATCATACAAAATACCCAGGTGATAGACACTCAAGAGTTAATAGATCTGAATATAGATCCTCGCGAAAATTTCTTAACAAGGAGACTTACCGTAGAGACAATAAGTCAGAAGAGCGAACAGATGGTTGTTTTTATGTCACCAGACTACCAACAGTTAATAGCTACAAAACCTATGGATAACTATAAAGGAAATAAGACAAAAGAGAATGAAAATAACTAGAATAGAAATCAAGAACTTCCGTTCTATTGCTGAAGTAATTATTGAACCAAGTATGTTTAACGTACAGGTTGGCCAGAACAATCATGGTAAAACAAACTATTTTGAAGCATTAAACTGGTTTTTCTCTGGGTTTTCTACTAAAGATAAACCAGATACTATTTGTCGCAGGGGTACTAATTTAAAATCGATGTCTGTAGTAGTTACTTTTTCTGGTTTACAGGCTGCTATTGCTAATATGTCTAATGAGACAAAGAAAAAGGCTCTACAAAAAATATTTAACAACAACGAAGATGAGATTACAATAAAGCGTGAAGGTAGTGAGCCTAAAAAGCGTTTCCTGTTGACACCATCTGGAGAATGGTCTGATCCAATGGGGGCAGATAGAACTTGGGGTGACTTGTTACCTAAGCTGGAATATGTGAGCACACAAATAGCGGCACACGACATCAATGGATACAAGAAGAGTTCACCAATAGCAGAGATGCTGTCGGGGGTACTTGGTGCAATAATTGAGACGGATACTCAATACCAGGCGTTTAAAGAACAATTTACAAAACTATTTGGTGATAATGATTCTCCTGTTAGGGTAGAGCTAAATGCGCTTGGTAGTGCAGTACAAGGATATTTACAAAAGCAGTTCCCTGATGGGACAATGGTAAACTTTAATGTTGAAAATCCGATTTTTGAGGATCTACTAAAGAATTTTACCACTGAAGTTGACGACGGTGTGGTAACTTCGGCTGAAGAAAAAGGCGATGGTATGCAAAGAGCTTTGATGCTAGCTATTATTCAGGCTTATGCTGATTATAGGCGCGAGCGTGCGATTGCAAGGAAGTTTATTTTTTTGATTGATGAGGCAGAACTGCACCTACACCCAACAGCTCAGAGGGCACTAAAGAATGCATTAAAAGAAATATCCACAAATGGTGAACAGGTTTTTATAAATACTCACTCGTCTGTTCTGATCTCCGATGATGACCAAGATGAAAAAATATTTGAAGTAAAGAAGAATAACGGCGTTACTGGTATGCATGAAATTGAAGAACATTATAAACAATTCGTGGTTTTTGAATTGCTTGGAGGTTCTCCAGCTGATATTCTCTTACCTAAAAACTTTCTAATAGTTGAAGGTATAAGCGAATGCGCTTTTCTGGCAAGGATAGTTGATAGATTTTATCCAGGATACAAAGGAATTTTTATACTATCTGCTGAAGGTAATGAGGTTCAGCAGGGCCGTTCAATGAATATGGTAAGCAAGGCGTATATGCCAACGAAATTAATTTATAGGAATAGAGTTGTTATTTTGTGTGATAAGCCAGAAGGTAGAGAGGTTGATTTCGAACAATTTATAGACAGCTATAACCTCAAAAAAGACGAAGACTACTTTGTTCTCACACGGGCAAGCCTCGAAGAATATTATCCATCACCATGGAAGAAAAGTAGCGAAGAGACTAAAGAGTTAGGAAAGAACAGGGAAAAAGTTGTATTAGCTAAAAAGGTTGCAGAGGAGATTACGCAGGAACAGTTTGAGAAAGAGATGCCGCTTGTATTTAATGCTCTCCAAAAAGCAGCGGAGAGGGCGTTTGATTAGCTTTATGAAGCTCCACTTTGATCCCAACCAATCCTATCAACTCGACGCCATCAATGCGGTGGTGGATATATTTGCTGGGCAGCCAGCGGACAGTGACGATGCGACTCGCTATATGGATCAGGGTGGGCAGTTAAGCTTGGAAGCGACAATTGCTAGAGGGAATAGCTTGACGTTAGATATGGCGCAGATAATTGAGAATACGCATAAAATTCAAGAGAAAAATGGTATCGAGAAAAGCGAGGCTGAAGAAGGTGGCTTTAACTTGCCGATGACTTTTCCGCTAGAAATTAGTGAAAAATCTCTGAAGCACGGCATGAATTTCTCCATCGAGATGGAGACTGGTACGGGTAAAACGTATGTGTACTTGCGGACGATTCATGAGCTACATCAGTGCTACGGTTGGAAGAAGTTTATCATCGTGGTGCCGAGCGTGGCGATTCGTGAGGGTGTGCTGAAGAATTTAGCGATCACCAGGGAGCACTTCGCCGATCTCTACAACAAGCCGGAGATGGATTACTACGTTTGGGATAGTAAGAAAACCGGTCAGGCTCGTGAGTTTGCGACGAACGATACCTTGCAGATCATGGTAATTACCATTGATAGCTTTGCCAAGGCGCAGAATGTGATGAACAAGCAGAGCGATTATGGTCGGCCACTCGATTTCATCAAGGCCACTCACCCAGTGGTTATTCTCGACGAACCGCAGAATATGGAAACTGACATACGGCGGAATGCTGTTGCTAGCCTTAATCCGCTGTGCACGTTGCGCTATAGTGCCACGCATAAGTATCCGTATAATTTACTGTACCGTTTGACGCCAGTGGACGCTTATGATAAGGGGCTGGTCAAAAAGATCGAGGTGCATAGCGTCCAGAGTGAGGATAATTATAATGATGCGTATATCAATGTATTGTCGCTGGAGCGTCAGTCAAAGACTCGCTCATTCGCCAAGATAGAGGTGGATGCGAGTGATGAGTATGGCTTGCAACGCAAAATCATCAAGGTGTTCCCGGGCGATGATCTGGAGGCAAAGACGGGTCGTTTGGTCTACGCTGGCTACTATGTCGAGTCGATCAATCACGGTGATGATTGCGTCGAGTTTAGTAATGGTAAGGTAGTTTACGTTGGTCAGCGTGACGAAAGCCTACATGATGACATCATCAAGCGGCAGATTGAGCTGACGATTGATGACCACTTTGATAAACAGCGCCGACTGGGGAGTAGCGTCAAAGTGCTGAGTCTATTCTTTATCGATAAAGTCATGAACTATCGCGAATATACGGCGAACGGTATAGAGAATGGCAGATTCGCTAAGTGGTTTGAGGAAGCCTACAACAAGGTCTCGTCTAAACCAAAATATGCCGGCGTCATGGACAATTTATCGGCAAGCGAGGTGCACAATGGCTATTTTGCGGCAGACAAGAGTGGTCAGTGGAAGGACTCTCGCGACACCAAAGGCGAGGGTGGGCGGACGAAGGACGATGATACGGCGTATACCTTAATCATGAAAGATAAAGAAAGACTGCTGGATATAAATGAGCCGCTGCGGTTTATCTTTAGCCACTCCGCACTACGTGAGGGCTGGGATAATCCTAATGTATTTCAAATTTGTACGCTTAACGAAACGTCGAGCCAAATGAAAAAACGCCAAGAAATCGGGCGAGGACTGCGCTTGCCGGTGAATGTTGACGGACAACGAGTCTATGACGATAACGTTAATATACTAACGGTGATTGCTAATGAGAGTTATGCAGATTTCAGCCGTAAGCTTCAGACGGAGATTGAGGAGGAGACGGGCATTCACTTTGGTGGACGAATCAAAAATCGTGATGATCGGCGACCTGTTAGGTTTCAGAAATCACGGGCGCTTGACCCAGCATTTGAGGAGCTATGGGATAAGATTAAGCATAAAACGACTTATCGGGTGGCGATTGATACAGACAAGTTAGTGACGGAGGCGGCCAGTGAATTAGCGCAGGTCACTATTAGTAAACCCAATATCGCTGAGACAAAAACACTGATTGATCCTATGGGTAATGATAATGGCTTTATGGTGCGCGAGACTGGTTTCAACACGTATGCGGTGCGCCAAGCTGAGGTAAAGATGCCGAATTTATTAGCGGATATTCAGCGTCAGACACAAATGACTCGCCGGGTGATATTTGAAGTGCTTGATCAAGCGGGGATGTTTGCGCAGGTAGCTATTAATCCACAGCAGGTGATTGATGAAACAGCTCGGGCGATTAATCGGGTGAAGCAGCGTTTGGCAGTTGATGGCGTTAAATATCACAGGACAGGCGAGTATTATGACATGACGTTGTTTGAGAATGGTGAGCTACAGGCATACTTGTATGATGCGGCGATGAAGAGCGGGGCGATTGCAGTGGGCGACCAGACAAAAACCATCTACGACTACGTGGCGGTTGATTCAGAAGTTGAGCGAGAGTTCATGCGGTCGCTGGAGGATAATGCTGACGTTAAATTCTACATCAAGCTACCAGGTTGGTTTAAGATTGATACGCCAGTCGGCAAGTATAATCCAGATTGGGCTGTGGCGTTTGATGGTGATGAGCAGATTTACTTTGTGGCGGAGACGAAGGGGTCGGATGATATTAATGATAATCACTTGAGTTCTAATGAACGAGGTAAAATTACTGCCGCCCGCCAGCATTTTGCAGAAATTGACGTACCATATGTGGCGCCGGTGCGGAGTTTGCGGCAAGTATTGACTATGGTCAGAGATATCTAATGCTGAGCGTGTCTATTGTTGTTTATTTGATGGTTTTACAACAAACCCGCTTCGCCGATACATATAATCGCCAACCGTCAATTTCTTGCGAGGGAACGCCTCGGCTAATTCTCGTCGTTCAATGTATGTTTTTGTAACTTCGACGATCCATGAGCGACCGGACTTTTCAACCAGATAATAGCGTCTATCGCCTTTAAGTTGTCCAATGGCTTCGCCGGAAAAAGCCACATCAAGCGTTCCAGCTCCTACGAAAAAGTCGATGATTTTTTGCCACCACGTTAGTCGTCGGTGGCGATTTAGTGATTCAATGTGGTCGGCGTCGGCAAATTTGTCTGCAACTGCCAGGTCGGATGCTGAATATCCTTTCATATCTGTTGGGTAGGCATCAAGATCAAGTGGTTCGCGTATGGCCGAAGCTAATCCTGCTCGTGTGTAGTCGAGCAGCTCGTCCACACTAGTGTTGAATAATTTTGCTAGTGCTTGCATATTGTCTATGTCTGGAAAGCCCGCACCTCGTTCCCATTTAGCAACTGCTTGTCGCGTAACGTTGAGTCGATCGGCTAGTTGTTCTTGTGACCAACCAGTTTGTTGACGTAATTGTTTAAGTTTTTTGGCAAAAATCATTTGGCGCCCTTTCATTTATTTTCTAACAGCATAGCGTAATTTTAGTGTCTTGGCGAGCAACTTTGCGTTGCCTATTTGCAATACGTAAGGCTCGGCTTAAGGGGGTATAATAGGTCTAAAGGAAAGGTGATATGACAAAGCCGGTAAGATATTAACCATGAAAATCTCCGTCCACCTCAAGCCCAACTCTCGTCACCGCGAAGAAGTCGTGGTTGGTGATGATGGTTTGCTGACTATTTACACCAAGGCGCCAGCCATTGAAGGGCGGGCGAATCTGGCGGCGGTAAAATTACTGGCGAAGCATTTTGGCGTGGCGCCGTCAAAGGTAAAATTAGTGCGCGGTGCAGCTTCGAAATATAAGGTTTTTGAAGTTGATAAAACAGAATAGCCGCCGCAACGCACAGTCGTAACACTTAGCTACAATTCTACGGATATCCAGCTCCCGCCGCCATATTGCCGAGTAGTCCCTGCACCGTCACAAACGAATACCCCTGCTGCTTCAGCGCGCTGAGGATGCACGGCACGGCATTAACGGACGTTTGGTGAATGTCGTGCATCAAGATGATGGCTCCAGGGTGGGCGCCAGCGACGGCGCGCGAGCAGACGATGTCGCTATTACGATCGGCCCAGTCGCGGGTGTCGACCGACCACAAGATTGACGACATACCGTGCAGACGAAGCTGCTCCAAGACAACGCCGTTGACTGCACCGTACGGCGGGCGCATAACAGTTGGTGTGACGCCGGTGGCTTGCTTGATGGCGTCGTTGGTGCGGTCGATTTCGCTGGCAATTTGGTTAACGGGCAATTTAGGCAGTTCTGGGTGCGACCACGAATGATTGCCCAGTTGATGGCCGTGCGCATGCATGCGCCGCAATACGTCGGCTTGCGCGGAAACTTTGCTGCCGATCAAGAAAAATGTCGCTTTAGTGCCATGCTGATTCAAAATGTCTAGCAGTTGTGCGGTGTATGGTCCCGGCCCGTCGTCAAACGTCAAGGCGATCACTTTACCTGGGTTTACGGGTGTTGGCGCCGCAGGCGCTGGCTTTGGCTCGGGCGGCTTGGGGATGTTAGCCAGCTTCCGGGCTGTCGGATTTTGCAGATATTTGGCAACGGCGGCGATCGGCACTTTGATCGTCATTTCGCCGTAGGCTGACGGTAAGAGCGAAGCCTGTCCAATTGGCCAAGCCAAGGTGTTACCATCATCAGTGATGGTAAAGTTCGATAACGCCTCCTTGGTGATCATCTCATCAAGATTCGCTTCTGGTTGCTGGCGCTGCTTGATGGTTTGCGCGACGTCGTGCCGGGCAGCTGTCACGATTGCCTTGATGGCTTCCTCCGATTTCTCGGTCAAATTATCCAAGCCAATCACCTCGCCAGACTTCTTGTCAAACGTCCAAAAATGCGTCAGCGACACCGGATGCGCGCCGTGCATATCTTGTTTAATATTGACAATGATCGACAGAGCGGTCGAATTATTATGCGTAACTTGATAACTAATCGTCTCTGTCATTGGTCGGTCGAATGTCGGAGCGTTAGTGGCGGTGTGGCGGAAATCACCGTCAGCACGGTCGATTACTCGGGCGATGAGTTTGTTGATTTTGGAATTGCTAGTAATTGGATACTCAATTGAGACCTTTTCGCGTTTGGTGTCGCGCGTTACGAACTTGGAGCGGATGCCAGCATAGCGTGAATCGGTGAAATAGTACTTTTCATCTTCCAGAACGGTTGGGCGCTGGACGGGTAGTTGTATGGATTGGAGATAAAATAACGCCGCCATGGCGACTACCGCCAACAAAAGTAGTATGGCGAATAAGACACTGCTTAGTTTTGATGTGCTTTGGGGCGCTGTGCTGGTTTTTGGCTCACGACGAGGCTGAGTTGACGGTCGCTCTTTTGATAATTTTTGAGATTTCGTTTGCGTTTTTTTGGCAGACATTAGTTCACTCCACCAGCTTTCAAAATTGCCTTCAGTCCATTTTCGCCGCCCATAAATCCACTGGCGACATAGTCATTGACTACCATGTATGGTAGACCGCTCACGCCAAGCGAAAGGGCTTTTTGGGTGCTGTCATCAATCTCTTTTTGGTGAGGTTTTTTGGTTATACAATCAGTAAATGTTGCCTCATCCATGCCAATATTTTTAGCAGAAGCCAGGAAGTAGCCTAACGGCAGTGGTGGAATTTTTTGCGGTACGGCAACGTTTTTCACACCAATTCCTTTGTCAAAATAATCACGTTTGATGCGTGGCACGATGTCGTGTGTATATTGCCAATATTTGTCTTGGTCAGCGGCGCAAAAAGCAGCGTGAGCGCCAGTTTCTGTGTTGTCGGTAACTTCTTTGAGCAGCGTCACCACGCGGTGTTCGTAGCGAACTTTGCCTGATTTGAGATACTCATTTTTGAAGAAATCAGCGTTGGTGGCTGCTTCAACTTCGGCACAGAATGAGCAGAAATAATCAGTATAGTCAACGAATACGTGCTTGGCGCTCGTAGAGCCTTGCGACATCTTTTCGTTCCACGGCTTGCCGTCACCAATGTGGCGATTTGGCGGGCGATTGACAATACCATAAATAAATAGTGCTACAATTCCCGTGATCATAATCCCCAAGATGACCCAAATGAGTGCTATGCCGGCTGTTTTTTGTCGATTCATATGTCCCCCTGTTTTGCTAATTCGGTATACATAAAGGCGATTTGTCCAGACTTGTAGAGTGAAAAGAGGCTTAATAGCAGGGCTAGGATCAGCACGAGGGTGCTGGCGACAGTGGCGGCAGTGGCTGTGGCGGCGCCTGAGAAGAACACGGCAACGAGCGGCAGGATGAGTGACGTGCCGCAAGGAACGCAGCCCAAACCGATGGCGGCAGCCACGGAGGCCAAGCCGCTGAGTCCGACTTGTCGAGTGACCGACTGTTCATTACGCTTATTTTTCTTGGCAGTGAAAATGACGACGGTAATTGACAGTCCTTGGAGGAGTGACACCATGAGCAGTAGCGCGCCGTTTAGCGAGCTGAAGCCCTGTTTGAATATATCAATGAACATGGTTCCAAGAAGGGAGATTTTGTCTAATATTGGTAGTCGCGACATCATCAGCGGGCCATAAAAATTGGCGTTGATGGCAAAGAAAATAATGAGTGCAAACAGCACGAATAAGACAATTGCCAGTAGCAAGTAGGGTGGTAAGCTGAGAATTTTACTAACCCCCAACGCGGCCGACTTGACAGAGCGCCGTTTATTATACACTCGGCAAAATTGAACCATGCATCCATTATACGTCAAAATTGCATAATAGTATGCATTCTGGTGCAGTCTACTCGCGTTTGGGTGGCGGGCTACGGAATGAGGTGGCTGTGATGGGGTAGATCGTATAGCAAGAGAGCGGGTAGTTGGTCGCCAATACAAACTATACACTGAGTGTATAAAACTCTTGCAATAACTAAACACAGGGTGTATAGTAAGAGTATGAGCGTTCAATATACCCTGTTAGGTTTTTTAGCGGAAGAGTCAAATTATGGCTATGAGTTAAAGAAAAAATATGACGGCTATTTTGGTAAGGACAAGCCAATTTTAACCGGTCAGATATATTCAACTCTGGCGCGGCTCAAACGCGACAACAAGGTCAAAGAAATTACTGATACCAGCGAATCGGGCGGGCCGGATCGGGTTCGGTATGAAATTACCGACGAGGGTAAGCAAGATTTGCAGGCGTGGCTGGAATCACCAGAGGCGCCGTCGCCGCAACTGCAAGCGACCATGTATATCAAAGCAGTGCTGGCCATCCTGAAGGACGGTGACGCTTCGCCGTATCTGGATAATCAACGGCAGGCGCACATCCAACGGATGCGTGAGCTGACAGCTCAGCGGCGTGACAGCAATTTATCGGATATGCTGCTGATCGATCATGCGCTGTATCATTTGGAGGCGGATTTACGCTGGATTGAATTAACTATTTCGCGGTTAACGCGGCTAAAGGAGGAAATTTTGCATGAGCAAACCAATAATTAGCGCTAAAAATATTACAAAGTCGTTCGGGCAAACGCAGGCGCTGCGCGGTGTTAGCTTGGATGTCGAGGCGGGCGAAGTACTGGCGATTATGGGTCCGTCGGGTTCTGGTAAGTCAACACTGCTACACAGCTTGGCAGCGATTACCAAAGTTGATGGCGGCGAGATCGACTTCGACGGCCAGCGGATTGATAAGATGGGTGACGATAAGCGCAGTCTGCTAAGGCGCACCAGCTTTGGTTTTGTCTTTCAGTTTGGACAGCTAGTGCCGGAGCTAACGGCGCTGGACAATGTAGCGTTGCCACTACTGCTCAACGGCGTCAAGCGAAACGAGGCCTATCAAAAGGCGAAATCATGGCTGAACAAGGTTGAGCTGGCGAGTAAAGCTGACAGCATGCTTGGCGAGTTGTCGGGCGGACAAATGCAGCGGGTGGCGATCGCCCGAGCCATGGTGATTGAGCCGAAAGTGCTGTTCGCTGACGAGCCGACTGGTTCGCTGGATAGTCTGAACTCAGAAAAGGTCATGGAGTTATTTATCAAAACCGCCAAAGACCACGGCACAACGGTTATTATGGTGACGCACGAGCCAACGATTGCCGCCTATGCTGATCGGGAAATCATCGTCCGTGATGGGCAGATTTCTGGCGCCGAGGCGGCGGTAAATCCAATGCGGGTGAGGCTTAATAAAACTAATGCGAGGATTATCCGATGAGCGTTAGTTGGATGTTATTACAAAAGTCTGGCCGCCAGTCGTTCGCGCGTCTGGGTCTGACCACGGCGGCGGTGGCGCTGGGGATCGTGTTGGTGTGCTGCTTTACGGCTGGTATCAACGGGATAAAGGGGCGCGCTAGTGGGCTAGCAATTAATACGGCGGCGTATCAGGCGGCTCGCGGTGCGGCTGAACAAAAACCGATTGAGGGTGTTGAACCGCTGAAAATTGGCGGCACCTGGCGTGGTGATGCGTCGAAATGGCGCGGTCAGTCCATCCAGTCTTATTCAATGTACGGCACGGCTAAATCGCCGCAATTTGCCAAGCTAAAAACGCCGCGTCCTGGTGAATACTACTTATCAAAAGCGTTGGCCGATGCGGTTGCTCAGCATCCAGAGGACAATATCTTGGCACGTTTTGGTAAAAATACCAAATACCTTGGCGTAATTCCTAGCGAATATGTTGCCAGCCCGGATGCATTGATGATGGTACGTGGCGCGAGTGCCGAGGAAGTGGCCGAGAGCGATGCTTTTACCAAATCTCAGGGACAGCCGTCATACTTTGCCGATGTCTATCGGACGGATACCAATGGATTGAAGTCGAACGCTGTATTTGATCCGGTAGCGATCATTGTATTTGGTGTCGGCGGGACGATCCTGCTGTTTCCAATTGTCATTTTCGTGTCAGTAGCAACGCAACTGGGCGCCGCGCAGCGTGAGAAACGCTATGCCGCCTTGCGGCTGATTGGCGCAACTAAGCAGCAAGTGGGGCTGGTGTTGATGTTAGAATCGCTATTGGCGTCGGTGGTGGGTGTACTAATTGGGCTGGGCGCGTTCTGGCTGCTGCAAGCGCCGCTACAGGCTTTCAAGATGGACGGCATGCGATTTAATCCTAGTGACTTAGCATTAACTAGCACGCAATACGCGCTGATTATCGGATTGACGCTGGGGCTGACAATGTTTGTTAACTGGCGACGGATGCGTCGAGCACAAATTTCGCCGCTGGGCGTGTCGCGTTCACTTGAAAAGGTGAAGAAGTTACGTGTTTGGCGGGCGCTGGTGCCGGCAACTGGTATCGCGATCTTTGCGTGGCTATCGTCGAAGCCAGGGCGGGATTGGCTGGCGGCTAATAAAGAATCAGCTCTGCCGTCGGTACTATTGATGGCGGCGCTGCTGCTGGTGATGTTTGGGCTGATTCTGGCTGGCGGCTGGCTGACCAATAAGCTGTCGCTGTTGGCAGCGCGCTGGGCTAATAACGCTTCGATGTTGATCGCTGGTAAGCGTACGGCGGTGCATTCGCGGACAATTTTCCGCAGTGTCAGCGGCGTGGTATTGGCGCTGTTTGCGGGCAGCTTTTACTTGACGGCGACCAGCGGTATTGAAGGCTTAAACGCTCAAGCTATCAAGGATAACGGCTTTTCGCAACTGAAGCGCGGCACGGCAGTTGTTATCGGTCAGTCGTTACCGGGTGATATGACAGAGCAGCTCAAACAGAAAACTTACATCACGTCGGTGGCAGCGATTTATCCGCGTGAGGACGGCGATGCAATTCGCTGCCAGGATTTGGCAACGTACACTGAACACGCTTGCCCGAATAATGCCCGACCAGACCAATTTGCGCTGTTGAATTTTGACGCGCCAGTGGTAAAAAACGTGTCGCTAATTAACGACAAGGTTGATACGAACGGCGTCAAAGAATATTTGGTGACATTGAAGTCAGACAATGATATCGAGAAATTACGTACCTTGGTGACGGCGAAAGCCAATCAGTACGACCTAACGTATGCAGTGAGCGGCACTGATGCCAAGAAGCCGCATATCAATCCAACGATTCGCGAGTTTGCCGACTTAGCCTATGTCGGTATCGGCGTGACGCTGTTCGTGGCGGTGGCAAGCTTGATTGTCTCGACGATTGGCGGGCTGATGGAACGCCGCCGCTCGCTGTACACGCTGCGGCTGGGCGGTATGCGCCTCGCGCAGTTGAAGCGCTTGGTGATGGTTGAGTCGGCGGCGCCGCTGCTGATCACCTCGATTCTGTCGTGTAGCCTTGGCGTATGGACGGGGGCGGTGTTTACCAGCACATTCTCGACGACGCTGAAGCCAGTGTTAACACCAACGTACTTTGCCATCGTTGGTGTTGGCTTGGCGGCAGCGATTATCGGTATCTATCTAATTCTGCCGATGGTTGACAAGTTAACGCGGGCAGAGGCTAATCAAACCGAGTAGTGCGCCTCGGTCCGAGGATAATCTACCGAAAAGCGTTCCAGTTGGCGGCTGGGACGCTTTTTCTTGCGCTGCATTGATTCAGTCAAGACGAGACTTCCGGACGTTTGCAGTCAAATGCGGCTGTACGACGATGGAAGGTGTTAATCAGGGAAATAGGTGAAACTTAATTATTGTTTTTGGAACTTCATGCGGTCGTTAATCATATTCACTTTTACTGCCATGCCATCATGAATTCGCCCGTCAATCAGCTCCAGTGCTAGCGGGTCAAGAATACGCTTTTGCACCAAGCGCTTGAGCGGGCGGGCGCCAAAGGCCGGGTCGTAGCCATCGCGGGCCAGCATGTCGCGGACGCTATCGTCAAATTCCAGCGTAATGTCGCGGCTGTCTTTGACTTGGCGGGCGACGCGTTTCAGCTGAACGTCGACAATCGCTCGCATCGCTTCTGGTCGAATGCGGTCAAAAATAACGATATCGTCAATGCGGTTGAGGAACTCTGGACGGAAATGTTGTCTGAGCACCTCAAGCATCTGATTATCGAGTGCCGACAGATCGTCGCCAGAAAAATCCATAATTGCTTGCGAGCCGACATTGCTGGTCATGATGATGACCGTGTTCGAAAAATCGACTGTTCGCCCCTGGCCATCGGTCAGACGGCCATCATCCAGCACCTGGAGAAGCACGTTAAAGACATCGGGGTGGGCCTTCTCGATTTCATCAAACAGTACCACGCTGTAAGGGCGGCGGCGGACCGCTTCGGTGAGTTGGCCGCCCTGATCGTAACCGACGTAGCCTGGCGGCGAGCCAATCAGGCGGGCCACGGCGTGCCGCTCCATGTACTCACTCATATCGATGCGGATCATAGCGTGTTCGTCGTCGAATAATTCGCGACACAGGCTGCGGGCTACCTCTGTTTTACCAACGCCGGTGGGGCCGAGGAAGAGGAAGGAGCCGATTGGCCGGTTGGTATCACTGAGGCCAGCGCGCGAGCGGCGAATGGCGCTGGCCACCGCGGCGATGGCTTTATCTTGACCAATTACTTGGGTGCTGATATGTTCTTCTAATTTGGTTAATTTGCTTGATTCAGTCTCGATCAGCCGCTCCACCGGGATGCCCGTCCAGCGCGCCACCACGCTGGCGATGTCATCAGGTGTGACTTCTTCGCGCAGCAAGCGGTCAGCCGGCGGGATAGCCGCCAGTTCTTGGCGGGCGCTAGCCAGCTTTTTCTCCAACTCTGGCAGGTCGCCGTATTTGATGCGGCTGGCGGTGGCCAGGTCAGCGTCGCGTTCGGCAATTTCTAGTTGCGAGCGCAGACTATCCATTTTTTCGGTAGCAGTATTGACGGTCTGGAGAATATCCTTTTCGTGCTGCCATTTGCTATCAATCACCTCGGCCTGAGCCCGAAGGTCGGCGATTTGTTGCTTGATTTCCTCTGTGCGGGTCTTGGCGTGGTCAGATTTGTCTTTTTTCAGCGCGGCTTCTTCAATCTCCAGCTGCAAGCGGCGGTTATTCAGCCGATCGAGAGCAATCGGTACACTCTCCAGCTGCATCTTCAGAGCGCTGGTCGCTTCATCCAGGAGGTCAACTGCCTTGTCAGGCAAAAAGCGATCGGGCAGATAGCGGGTGGACAGCCGCACCGCCGCCACGATGGCATCATCAGCAATCTTGACACCGTGGTGGACTTCGTACTTTTCCTTGAGGCCACGCAGGATAGCGATGGTGTCATCAAAGCTTGGCTCACCAACGTAGACTGGCTGAAAGCGCCGCTCTAGGGCTGCGTCTTTCTCGACATGTTGGCGATACTCGGCTAATGTTGTCGCACCGATCATATGTAATTTACCGCGCGCCAGGGCAGGTTTGAGCATATTGCCGGCATCCATGCTGCCTTCGGTTTTGCCGGCGCCGACCATGGTGTGAATTTCATCAACGAACAAAATAATTTCGCCGGCGGCTTCTTCAACTTCTTTCAAAATTGCCTTGAGGCGCTCTTCAAATTGGCCGCGAAAGCTCGCGCCGGCTAGTAAGCTGGAAATTTCCAAGGAAATCAGTCGCTTGTCTTTCAGCGACGCCGGTACGTCGCCCTTGACGATGCGCTGCGCTAGGGCCTCGACGATGGCGGTTTTACCGACGCCCGGCTCGCCGATCAGCACCGGGTTATTCTTGGTGCGCCGGCTCAAGATTTGCATGGTGCGGCGAATTTCTTCGTCGCGCCCGATGACCGGATCCAGTTTATGTTCCCTGGCGAGCGCCGTGATATCAGTGCCGAATTTCTCCAGCGGCTGCTCAAGCTCTTCTTGCATAGTTGGTGGCATAGGTCCTCCTTTGATTTTTTGGGCTTTTTTAAGTCCGTATTTATGACGCGCCGCGGCAAGAGACAGAGCGGGGATAATTGATACAATTATCATAGCAAATTAGCACTCTCAGTGCAAGAGTGCTAACTTAGTTTACCGATTGCTGAACTTGTCCTATACTGTCGGTATGAGTCGTTATATTTTGATGTCGATTCAAACTCGTTATGCCGAGAAAATTTTTCGTGGTGAAAAGCGATGGGAATTTCGTAAATCCTTGCCGCGCCACAGCAAAGACGATGAGCTAACCGTAGTCGTTTATTCGTCGGGGGGTGACCGGGCGGTTATCGGCGAATTTCGGGTTGGACGTGTCATGCGCTGCCCACTGGATGAGTTGATGCGGCTCACTGGGTATGATACGGATGAGCAAGCCGTGCAGTGGTTTTCGCGCTATTATGCGGGGCGGAAACAGTGTGGCGCGTTAGAGATACTGGCGTCGGTGCGCTACGACCAGCCAATTTCTTTATCACAGTTACGTCAGGTTCTGCCAGCATTTCGCCCGCCACAAAACTTCAGGTATATTTGGCCTGATAGCGACCTAGCAGCACAGCTTAGTGAAATGAGCGCGATATGCCCAGATATTCTTTCCAAACTTTCAAAACCTCGTCACTAAATTCCGGCAAGAGCTGCTTCTCACTAATCAATTCTTTTATAAACTCATAATATTTTTGCTCTTTAGCGTGAATATCGCCAGAAAAGAACAGACCTAAGATTTCATCGTTATGTTTCTTGTCTAATTCCTTATATTTATCTGTCGATAACCGACCTGTTATTTACGACTGGGCTAACTGCTCGATAAACCCGCGGTAGCATTTATATGCCGACCAATGTTCCTGGCGATACTGATACTTAACATAGCGCAACGAGCCCATTAACACATCCAGATAATTGTGCTGCTCATCTGATTCTGTCCATATTTTGCCGGATTCTTTGGCGGGCTGGTCTGTGTGGTTGTTTTGGAAAATTAATGTTGAATTTGGAAATAATTTAGTTTTATCAGGTAATAAAAAGCCGATGTCAATTTTATGAAACAAGCTCATGCCGCTTAGGAAAAACGAACGAGCAACTTCGTGATTATTCTGAGCAATAGTATATGTCGCAATGATACTAAATTGATTATCAAGAGTCTTGTGCGTATAATCTTCGGCAACCTCTGGATAGTTAGTTATGGCTGTAAGGTTAATGTCGGAAAATTGGTCATCATCAAATACAGCTCGCGAACCGAAAACATACAGCTCGTTAATGTATGGATTATGGTTCAGTGCTGCGAGTAGGTCTGGCGGGATGGTTACAGTGTGCATCTGATATAATAATACTAGAATCATAGCGAAAGGAATATTTCAATGAACATTCTCGTTACTGGCGGTGCTGGCTATATCGGCAGTCACACTATCATTGAACTACTAGCCTCGGGTCACGGCGTGGTGGTGGTTGATAATTTATCAAATTCATCTGCCGAGAGTTTGCGGCGGGTTGAGGAGATCACCGGCCAGTCGGTGCCGTTTTATGAGTTCGATCTGCGTGATCGAGTGCGACTGGCGGAGTTGTTTAGGTCTGAGACAATTGACGCAGCGATTCATTTTGCGGGCCTGAAAGCCGTCGGCGAGTCGGTGGAAAGGGCGCTGCTCTATTATCAGAACAATCTGGAAAGCACATTGACGCTGCTGGATGTCATGCAGGAATTTGATGTGAAAAAGCTGGTCTTTTCGAGTTCGGCAACAGTGTATGGCGACCCGGCACGGCTGCCGATTACCGAGGATATGCCGTTGTCGGCGACTAATCCGTACGGACAAACCAAGCTGATGATTGAGCAGATTCTGCGCGATGTGGCGGCAACCAGGCAGGGCTGGCAGTTTACCTCGCTGCGCTATTTCAATCCCGTTGGCGCCCATCCGAGCGGCCGTATCGGTGAAGATCCGTCGGGCATTCCGAATAATTTGCTGCCGTTCGTATCGCAAGTGGCAGTCGGCAAGCGCGACCACTTAAGCGTGTTTGGCGACGATTATGACACGCCGGATGGCACGGGCGTGCGCGATTATATTCACGTGGTTGATTTGGCACGGGCGCACGTGGCGGCATTGGAACATTTGGGCGAGCCGGATGAATGTAAGGTGTATAACATCGGCACTGGCCGCGGCACGTCGGTGTTGGAATTGGTGAAAGCGTTTGAAACAGCGTCTGGTAAGGAAGTCCCATACCAAATCACGCCGCGCCGGCCGGGCGACATTGCCGCGTGTTATGCTGACCCGGGTTTGGCGGAGGCAGAACTGGGCTGGCGAGCGGAATTGACCATTGAAGACGCCTGCCGCGACGCCTGGAATTGGCAGAGTAATAATCCGAACGGTTACGAGACGTGATTCCCTTGACATACTTATTCAATCCGGCGGGGCGACTCGTCGGATTTTTATGTAGGCGAGACATGTATTTATGAACTGCTCAAGATTCGCCGCTCGTAGTAAGTTGAGCGTTTGGCAAGTTCTGCATTGAGCTGGTCGATGCCGCCAAATTGTTCGACCAGTGTCTGGCGATTTGAGAATAAATTAGTACCCAGCCCCATACGGTCGCCGTCCACCGTCACGCCCAGTGCCGCCAGGGTCGATGGATACATGTCAAAGGCAGCGAATTGGCGGTTGGTGGCGCGAGTTGGCTGGACAGCGGGGTTAATAAAGGCGTTATAAATGGTTCGTTGGTAGGGAGCGCCCGCAATCTTTTCTTCGTAATAGGGCGTCTGCATGCCGAGGTGGTCGCCGCTAATGATGATGGTGGTATTGGCGTAAAATGGTTGTTGCTTAACCCAGTCAACGAAGGCGGCAATTTGTTTGGAAGCACAGGAGTGGACATTATCATACTTTGCTTCAAACTGCTGTTTGCAGATGTCTTTGTCCATCCAGCCGTCGGTGAAGTGAGTATCAACAGTCAGCATCTGCAGGTTGAATGGCTTGTCGGACTTACTGAGACGGGTGGCCTCGTCGCGGGCAAATTGAAAGAGCTTTTTGTCTTCGTAGCCCCACCATACCTTGTAATCCTGTGGGACTAACCCATGTTTTTGGGCGTAGGTAAGATCAATAATGTGATAATCGCCGTGTTGCTCCAGTAATTTATCGCGGCCGCCGAAGGCTTTGTTTGAGCCCATGAGGAATGATTGGTTGTAGCCAGCCTTTTCAAGTACCTGCCCGAGGGTATAAGCGCCCGGCAAGAATTTATTAAAATCACCCATACCGTTGCGGTCGCGGTCACCGAACACCCCGCCGTCTTTGAGCGGCACGCCGGCGGATTGAGCGGTCATGCCGGCTACCGTCCAAGTGGTGCCGTGTGCAGGCAGGGCGCCGCCGAGACCTGAGGGTCGGTGTGAAAATGAGGTGTTAGTCAGTGCCAATTTCTCTAACTCCGGAATGACTGATTTGTCGCTCATGCCGCCATTGGCTTTGGCGGCGGGCGTATTTTCCAGCGACTCGACGTAGATATAAATTAAGTTGCGTTTGGTACTAGGAAACGTCAATTTGACGCCGCGCGGATCGACATAATGCTGATCATAGATCTTTGACGACTGAGCGAGGGCGATGACGTAGGCGGGGATGCTGAAACTTTGAACTAACAGCGCTAGGCTGATCATGAATAGGCCGCCCGCGTAATACGCTTGGTGGCGTAAGCGGAGCGGTTGTTTTTTCCAACGTAGTTTGAGGATGATTGGTAGTAGTAAAATGATGAGCAGCCCAATGACGTAGGGGATATTTTCCCAGACGGCTGAGGTAAAGCTGCTAGACTGCCCACCCGCCAGGCCGTTCTTGAAATAAAATAAAATCTCGTCAATCTTGGCGTCACGAAATTGCACAATTTTATAACGGCTAGCGACAAAGAAAACAGCGCTACATAGTAATAGCAAGACGATAGCCACGCGAATGATAATGCGGTTGTTGGCGCCGCGGCCAGACGGAGAGGTGCTCATAATGATATTATACAACGTTTGTCTGGGTACGTGGGCTGTTTGGGGGCTTATCATTTCTTTTCAAAGCGCGTATACTAAATAAGCATGAACAGAACGAAAGCGCATCATCGGGGGTTTGGCGTTAGTTGGTGGATAGGCCTGGGGCTGTTTGTGGCGTTGATTGGCTTTATGGCGTTTGACATTTTGCAGCGCGAAGGTGGGTTTGGCAAGAGTGATGACGTATTGGTGATGGGTACCAATGCCGGGTTCAAGCCGTTTGAGTACAAGCAGGGTAATGAAGTTGTTGGTTTTGATGTTGATTTGGCGAAGGAAATTGCCCGCAGTATGAACAAGAAGCTAAAGATTGAAGACATGTCGTTTGACGGATTGCTGCCAGCATTGGAATCAGGGCAAATTGACATGGCGGTGGCTGGTATGTCGGTGACACCGGAGCGCGCCAAAAATGCGCTGTTTTCCGAGCCGTATTATTCCGCCTCGCAGCGGATCATTGTCAAAAAAGGTAGCCCCATTCGCAATAGGTATCAGCTGACGGGCAAGAAGATTGGTGTGCAGTTGGGTACGACGGGTGATACGCTGGCCAGGAAGATTGTCGGCGCTAAGGTGTCGCAATTTCCAACAGCACCAAGTGTATTGACGGAGTTAAATGCTGGTGGCGTCGAGGCGGTTATTTTGGATGATGCGCCGGCTGCTCAGTACACGGCGGGCTTTCCGAACTTAGCGATTTTGCCGGGTGAGTTATCAAGCGAGCACTATGCGATTGCCATCAAAAATAATGATCACGACTTGCTGGAAAAAATTAACCGAGTGTTGGCGGATATGAAAAAAGACGGTCGGTACGACAATCTCGTCCGCAAGCATTTTGGTGTCGCAGCGCTTGAATCGATGAAGAAAAAGGAGCTTGAATCGTGAATTTCCTGGAAGTGATTTTCGGCGATGGCCGGTGGCTGTATTTGTGGCACGGCCTAGAGGTGACCTTGGTGCTAACAGTTCTATCATTGCTCCTCGGTACAATCATTGGCCTCGTGGTAGCGCTGCTTCGTACCTCGACGATCAAACCGCTCAACTGGATTGGCAAGATTTATGTCGACATCATTCGGGGCACACCGCTTCTGGTCCAGCTGTTGATTATGTACTACGTCGTTTTTGGCTCATATCAATTCATGCCGAAGATTTTCGTGGCAGCGATTGCCTTTGGCATCAACAGTGGTGCCTATATTGGCGAGATCATCCGCGGTGGCATCGAAAGCGTTGACAAGGGGCAAATGGAAGCGGCGCGTTCGCTGGGTTTTAGTCGCTGGCAGGCTATGCGTCTGGTGATTTTGCCACAAGCGCTTAAAAATTCATTGCCAGCGCTGATCAGCGAATTCATCGCCCTACTAAAAGAGACCTCGGTGGTTGGCTGGATCGGGCTGAATGACATCATGCGTGGCGCTGACAATATTCGGTTTCAAACGGCCACGGCGTTTCAGTCATTGTTTGCTGCAGCGGTGATGTACTTGGCGTTGACCGCCATATTTACCCGTGTGATGACCCGAGTAGAGAGGAGACTAAAAGATGGCAGTGAATAAGGTGAAGGAAGTGGCGCAACCGAGCATTGAGCACCCAGCAATTATCACGGTGGCTAACCTCAAAAAACAGTTTGGTAGTAACCGCGTGCTCAGGGATATTGATGTTGAAATTTATGAAGGCGAAGTGGTGGTGGTCGTTGGCTCAAGTGGCTCTGGTAAATCAACGTTTTTGCGCTGCTTGAATTTACTGGAGACGCCGACCGGCGGGCGCATTGTCATCGACGGCGTGGAAACGACAGCGCCAAAAGTCGATCTGAACGCTTTGCGCCAAAAAGTTGGCATGGTGTTTCAATCGTTCAATCTGTTCCCAAACTTGAATGTGCTGGATAACATCAAACTAGCGCCGCGGAAACTGCGCAAACTGTCTGATCGGGCGGCGACGCGCCTGGCAAAGAAATTGCTGGCGGACGTGGGGCTGGCGGACAAAGCCAACGCCTTTCCTTCGCAGCTCTCAGGCGGGCAAAAGCAGCGCGTGGCTATCGCGAGAGCCCTCGCTATGGAGCCGGACATCATGTTGTTTGACGAGCCAACCTCAGCGCTTGATCCAGAGATGATTGGTGAAGTGTTGGACGTGATCCGTGAGGTTGCCGCCAAAGGTATGACCATGGTCATCGTCACGCATGAAATGAAGTTTGCGCGCGAAGTGGCTACGCGGATGATTTTCCTGGACAAGGGCGAGATTATCGAAAATGGTCCGCCAGGGCAGGTGATGGATCATCCGGTGACTGAGCGGGCGCGGAAGTTTTTTGGCGTCAAAGGGAAGTGAGGGAGGTTCGGATGAAACATACCAAGCTAGCCAAACGCCAGAACAAACGGCTGTGTTTGGCCATCGGTTTTGTTGGTATCATTGCTATCGTCATATGCGGTTGGTATATGTGGTCGCGCCCGCAGACACCTCCGTCACCGCAGTCCTCAGACGCTGCTCGTTTCAAGACCGCTTACTCCCGGGTGGCTGATGACAATCGCTTCGTCTTTGCTTCGGCTGGCGAGGTTTTGGAGAAGTTTGAATCAGGCAGTGGCTTGATTTTCCTTGGCTTTCAGCAGTGCCCGTGGTGTCAGCAGCTGGCGCCAATTGTCGACACCGCCGCCAAGGCTGAGGGCTTGGACAAGATTTACTATCTCGACATTCGCCATGCCCGCGAAACCAATGATGCTACCTACAAAAAATTGGTTGAGAAACTAAAGCCGCATCTTCGCACCGACGAGAACGGACAACCGCGAGTGTATGTTCCTGATGTGACGGCACTAAAAGACGGCCGTGTCGTCGGTCATTTCCTCCAAGAAACTACCGCTGACGGCGAAAAGGCTACGCCTGATACTTATTGGACAAGGGAACGCCGTGCTCGGGCGGTTGAGCGGCTGAGGCAGATGATTCGGGCCATGCGGTAGTATGATAATAGCTATTTTCAAAATAATAATTTTATGTTATAACACAAATATGGATACCGAGCGTGGAGCAGCATGTCGCCTTCTGGTCGAGACAACTAGAAGGCCGTCTTTGCCTGACATGTCAGAGCAAGTTGATCATATGTCCAGGGAGTTTTATCCAGAGCTTGATTTAGACAATAAACCATTGCTGTATGTTACACCGAACTTCCCCCCTGTCGCTACAGCTGAGCCACACAGAGATTTATCACGTGAAGGCTCGTCTCGCAACGGAGCATTTACTGTAGATGTGAAAACAGTTAGTGGCTCCAAGGAAGAGTTTGCTATTAAGCGGCTTCCACTGACAACTGCTCTTGCCGAGGTCGCCATGACCCAGTATGTTAGTACGCAGGGACTGGCCCCCTTCTCAATTCAAGCACTTATGATAGCAGGGAAGCCCATTAGTTCCAAGTACCGTTCGGCATGGATCATGACTCGATTCGATGAAAAAGCGGTCAACTTTGAGGGTCTTGCATGGCGTGAAATGAGCTCAGAGAATATCAAACAGCATTTAATGGATGCTCTTTTGGCATTATCTGCGTTGCATAAAATACATATTGCTCACAAGGATGCCTTTATGCGTAATCTTGTCCGGCTGTCGGGTTCTGATGGTGATAATTCAGCGACTCGCTATATTGACTTTGAATATGCGAGGAGTTTTCGTGATTATGTTGAGCAAGTTAATCACGGTGAGGATATTCTTCGTGCGCAAGGATATATCAATAGATCAGTTCAAGGTGACCTCCGGTCGTTACTTATTGACGCTATATCAGTTTTGGCGAATCAGCTCAACCAGTCTCCGGCCGATAGGTGGAAGCTATTAGAAAAATGTCTAGATAGTTACCAGGAAATGATGTCTGCGAGTGGAAATTCAACTGCACTTAGGGAAGCGGCCGACCATGCAATAAATACCCTACAGCGTGACTATATGTAGCAAATTATTGGGGTGTTAGCTAAAAATGGTACGTTAAGCACGATAGATTATCCGAAAACTGGCTATAGCAAAATCTTTGGTAAATAGTCTCGGTGGGATTGTTACAATTCGCTCATCATCTGAACGTCGGTCGACTCATTAACCAGCCAGTTGAGGTCAACCTCCGTTAGGTAGCTCGGCAAAATCCGCGTAGTTTTTGGATCGACAAAGCCGCACTCCGCTACTTCCTCAACGCCGTGCGATGTTTGCTCCAGGTCGATGTGCCGGTAATCACGCCAGTTGGTGATGGCAAAGAAAAACTCGAGCTGCTCGGTAGCGCCGTGTTTAGACGAGGGGTTGGTGTCGGTGAATTGTTGGATGAATAATAGCTTGCCGATGGTTGGCTTGACGCCAGTTTCCTCAATCATCTCTCGGCGTAAACCGTCCAGTAAACTTTCACCCAGCTCCAAACCACCGCCCGGTGCACACCAAAACTCTCGCCCCGTGCCGTTATTTGCGGTTAATTTCTGGCAAAAAATCTCGCCCTGATCGCTGATAATAATTCCGCGTACGTTAACTCGTCGCTGCATATAGCCTCCTTTATTTTGCTTATAGCCAGAGGTTCTTGCCAGTGAACGTACGCTTCAAATAATTTCCTGGTCGGGGTGATCCGATTTGAACGGACGACCTCACCGTCCCGAACGGTGCGCGCTACCAAACTGCGCCACACCCCGACGCTAAAAATAGTATAAGCCGAGCGGGTGATTTTGTCCAATCACCGTCCGCCAGAGTGGAGCTGGGCCGCCGCTTAGTGTTATAATAGAAGTTGGCTTTGGGTGGTAAAGGAATAATATGAAACATATTTTACGGATTTTTAGCGGCTACTGGCTGATGTTTATCATCTTGGTCGGTTTTACCTACGCTATGGTCATGGCGAATTTGTGGCTGCCTGATAAGATGTCAGAAATTGTCAATAACGGCATCATCAAGCAAGATATGCCGGCGATTTGGCACAACGGACTAGCGATGATTTTGGTGACGGCGGCGGGCGGACTGTGCTCGATTATCGTAGGATTTTTGGCCTCCCGGATTGCCACTGGTGTGGCGCAGAAACTACGAATGGAACTATTTGAGCGGGTCGAGAGTTTTGCGCTAGCGGACTTCAATAAATTTTCGACCGCCTCGCTAGTTACCCGATCGACCAATGATATTCAGCAAATTCAAATGACGTCAATTCTGCTGCTGAGCATGGCTTTACTGGCGCCAATTATGGCGGTCGGCGGTCTGCAAAAGCCATTCATAATGCGCCAAATTTGAGCTGGATCATCGCGCTGGCGGTGTCGGTGCTGCTGGTGGTCATTGCCGTGTTGTTTGTCATTGCTGTGCCGCGGTTCAAGAAATTGCAAACGCTGGTGGATAAACTGAATCTGGTGACGCGTGAAAACTTGGTGGGTTTGAAAGTCATCCGGGCGTTTCACAATGAAAAAATTGAGCAGAAAAAGTTCCAGCAGGCTAATGCCGAGCTGAATAAGATGAATTTATTTGTCAATCGGCTGATGATGCTGCTTGAGCCGATCATGACGCTGGTGATGAACTTTTCTAGCGTGGCGATTGTCTGGTTTGGTGCGCATTTGATCAGCAGCAGCACGTTGCAAATCGGTAATATGATGGCGTTTTTGGAATATGCCATGCAGGTGATTATTTCCTTCTTGCTGCTGTCAATGGTGTTTATCATGGTGCCGCGGGCGGCCGTGTCGGTAAAGCGGGTGGGCGAGGTGCTCGACACGCTGCCGTCAATTGTTGACCCGCAGTCGCCGCAGCAATTGCCAAATGACGCTACGGGTAAAATTGAATTCAAAGACGTCACTTTTACCTATCCAGACGCTGATCTGCCAGTGCTCTCTAATATCAATTTTACAGCCGAACCAGGGCAAACCACGGCGTTCATTGGCAGTACCGGCTCCGGCAAATCAACGTTGATCAATTTGATCCCGCGCTTTTATGATGTGTCGGCGGGACAAATTTTGCTGGATGGCATGGATATTCGCCAGCTCAAACTGGAAGAATTGTACGATCAAATCGGTTATGTGCCGCAAAAGGGCGTGCTGTTTAGCGGCACCATTGCCAGTAATATCAAGTACGGCAACGCCAAAGCCAGCCAAGAATTGGTTGAAAAATCCGCTAAAATTGCTCAAGCCACCGAATTCATCAGTGAGCTGAAAAACGGCTACAAAAATGACATCGCTCAAGGCGGCAGCAATGTTTCCGGCGGTCAGCGGCAGCGTTTGTCGATTGCTCGGGCGATTGCTGTTGAGCCGAATGTCTACATTTTTGACGATTCGTTTTCGGCGCTGGATTTCAAGACTGACGCTAAATTACGCTCGGCACTGGCCAAAGAAACCAAACATAAAACCGTGCTGATCGTCGGTCAGCGCATCAACACCATCATGAACGCTGACAAAATCATTGTGCTGGACGAAGGCAAAATTGTCGGTCAAGGCACGCACCAGGAATTGATGAAAAATTGCCAAGTCTATCAAGAAATTGCCGCTTCCCAGCTCTCAGAAGACGACCTACAGAAAATGTCGGCAACGACCGCGAAAGGGGCGGCATAATGGCTCAGCAAAGCATGAAAAAACGCCAGCCAGTGAAGATGGGCGGTCCAATGGGCGGCGGTATGGGCGCCGGCGAAAAAGCCAAAGATTTCAAAGGCACGGTCAAGAAGTTAGCTAAATATTTGGCAGAGTTTCGCTGGCAAATGCTCATGGTGGCGATTTTTGCGGTCGGCAGCACAATTTTTGCCATTGTCAGCCCGAAGATTTTGGGTGGCGCTACCAACCAAATTGTCGAAGATTTTGTCAGCATCAAAGCCTACGAAACCATCACTGAGAAATTACCAAAAGGAGCGTCGTTGCCGGCGGGCACGACCGGTGCTGATGTTCTGAAGCGGCTACCGAACAAGTCGGAAATTGAAAGTCAAATTCCGTCGAGCCAGCTCGATACGATCAAAAAACTTGACCTCAGCCAGCGTCCGGAATTTCATTTTGATGCCATTTGGCGGATTGTGCTATTACTGGCCGGTTTGTACGTGCTTAGCGCCATTTTCCGCTACATTCAAACTTGGCTGATGACCCAAGTGACGCAGACAGTCACTTTCAGAATGCGCCGGCAATTGTCCGAAAAAATTAACCGTTTGCCGCTGAGCTATTTTGACAAGCAAACCTACGGCGAAGTCCTCAGCCGCGTCACCAATGATGTCGATACCATCAGCCAAACACTCAACCAAAGCCTGTCGCAGGTCGTGTCTTCGACAGTGATGGTCCTGGGAATTTTGGTGATGATGTTTTCCATCAGCTGGCAAATGTCGCTGGTGGCGCTATTGGTGCTGCCGCTGGCTGGCGGCGTGGTGACGTTGATTGCCAAAAGTTCGCAAAAGCAATTCCTTCGCCAACAGACACAGCTGGGAGAACTGAACGGCCACATCGAGGAAATGTATGGCGGCCACCAGGTGATGCGAGTGTTCAACGGCCAGAAAAAGTCGCTGGCTAAGTTTTCGCGGGTGAACGATCAGTTGCAGGAAAGCGCCTGGAAAGCTCAGTTCTTGTCGGGGTTGATTTATCCGATCATGAATTTCATCGGCAACATCGGCTACGTCATCATGGCGATTTTGGGCGGCTGGCTGGCGATTGAAGGCCGGCTGAAAATTGGCGACATTCAAGCTTTCATCCAATACATCGACCAGTTCAATCAGCCGCTGGTGCAGGTCGCCAACATCGCCAACATCTTGCAATCAACAGCGGCGGCGGCCGAGCGGGTGTTTGAATTTTTGGACGAGCCTGAGGAAAAGGCGGAGGGCAAGGATTTGGTGAAATTGACTCACGTCAAGGGCGAAGTCGAATTTGACAACGTGGTCTTTGGCTATAAGCCTGACCAAACCATCATCAAAGGTTTGTCGGCGCACATCAAGCCAGGTCAGCGCGTGGCGATCGTCGGTCCAACGGGCGCGGGCAAAACCACCTTGGTCAATTTACTGATGCGATTTTACGAAATTAACAGCGGCGCGATCAAAATCGACGGCGTCAATATAGCCCAGATGAAGCGCAGCGACGTGCGGCAAATGTTTGGTATGGTGTTGCAGGATACTTGGTTGTTTAACGGCACGATTCGCCAAAATTTGCTCTACGGCAATCCAACAGCCAGTGAAGAAGAGATGGTCGCCACCGCCAAGGAGGCGCATGTTGATCACTTCGTGCGGTCGCTGCCGGGTGGTTATGACATGATGCTGGGTGAGGAAGCCACGAACATTTCACAGGGCGAAAAGCAGCTATTGACGATTGCCCGGGCAATGCTGGAGCGCACGCCGATGCTGATTTTGGACGAAGCCACCAGCTCGGTTGACACCCGCACCGAAGTGCTTATCCAAAAAGCTATGGATAAGTTGATGCAGGGCAAAACTAGCTTCGTCATCGCCCACCGCCTGAGCACCATCCGCGACGCTGATCTGATCTTGGTCGTCCGCGACGGCAACATCATTGAGCAAGGCAAGCACGACGAACTACTGCAGCAGAACGGCTTTTACGCTGAGCTGTATAATAGTCAGTTTGCTGAGTGATTGGGCGTTGATTATAGAATAACATCTCTTAATATTATAAATACAGATCTAGTCAAAGTGAATTACCTCCTGTGATTTTTCATGTAGGTCAACTTGAGTATCAATATCTATCTCATTAACAATCCATCCCGCCAAGCGTGCTTTTTGAATAAAATCGTGAACTCTGTTTATGTCGTTAATTTCTTTAAGGGTAACTACAAGTCCAAACTTAATACCGTACCCGTCGCGTTTTTCTAATCGTTCCTTAGTTTTTATGCTTACGCCCCACATGCCAGATTCATATGCTTTTCGGGCTCTTAATTTGGATCCATACTTTTCACGTATATGCTTAGTATTGTCCCATTTGCGAAATAATTTTCTTGCCTCACCTTCATATACAAAACCACCAGTAGTTTGAGTATTCTTGTTGATTGTTTTTATACCCCTGTGATTAATCCTTCCTATTGATATATCCAGCTCCGTATTAGTGTAGTCCACACCCTGGTTAATTGAGCACTTGGGGAAGTAACACAGAGTAGCTTTGGCGACAAAAGGGTGGGTCTCTTTATTAACAGGTACTGGTATGTTATATGCATAAGTGTCATACTCCTTAGAGATGCCGTTTATCACAAACTTGATTTCATTGTCCTTAGACTTAACGATATCGTCGATTTTTATTGGCACCGATCCATGTCCAATAAGTGGAGCTATACTTTGATTATTGCCGGTATCTTCCCAGCCTGTAGCCACATCGACAATTAGCGCCTTTGCTACTTCGCGGCTCAATCCTAGTATTTCTATAAGGTATGCTAACTTACGAGTAACCCACGGTGCGGCAAATGATGTGCCAGACAGAAACTTGTAAGTGTCTGCGGATATACATACATGGATATTATCTCTGTAATCGCTGCCGTCTCCACCATATGCACTAACGTCAGGCTTGTTAAAGAATGAGAGCACACGCCCCTTTCGAGAATAAGAGGCTGGGTTATTTTCCTTATCTACGGAGTTTACTACTATGGAGTTTATTGAATCTGCGGGTGCTCCAATTAGCATTTCTCTCTTATGCATATCTGGTTTATTAGTTCCGGCGATTACGAATATCACATCGTTATCAAATTGAATTCTATCTAACTCTGCAGCCTCTGGCGAAATAAAGTTGTCATTGATTTCTTGATCAGACCCTAGCGACAGATTCCACACCTTAATGTCTCGGTTATTAGCGACAATTTCTCGAATAAGTTTGACTACTGTAAACGAACTAAATTTTCCGCTAACCGCCACGCCAAAGTGCCGAACTCTAAAATTTCCGCATCCATCATCTAGAGCGGGGTTTAGCCTGTGACCGTCGACAATAATTGACGAAACCGCCGTTCCATGCCCGTAGTCTTTTGGCTGCTTTTCTATATCGTTTGACACCATATCTCGATAATCTACCCACTCACTAAAGTAAACGCTTGTGTCAAATAGTGTATCAATGACGCCAATAATCGGTTGATTACTTGGCTTATCTATAGTGTCCGCTTGATTAGCATATTGAGAGACCTCCACAGCAGCGTTACTGCCGCTGGTTGGGATATTCTCTAGGTTTAACTTGGTGAAATCGTTGACGGACATTGCGATAAGGTAGGGAGCTTTGCTCTGGAGCAGCTCTATCTCATCTGGTTGTAGTAAAAGTGTAGGTGCAGTCTCGTTATTGCCAAGCATCTTCCCTGGATTAATTGTGATGCCAATAGACTGTAATATAGATAAAATATTGTCATCTGTCTTGTAGATTGTAATGATCTGATTATTATTGGCATTTGCTTCACGGTTTGGTACACTAAAACTCTCAATATAGTATGAATCGACTACTATATTAAGGAAGACTGACTCACTTAGGTTATAGTCCTCAAATTTTATGTTTTTATGTTTTATTTTATCTATCTGATTGTGTTTTATTGTGCCATCAAAAATGGTATCTAGGAGCCGTATACTATTCTCGACCTTTACTATTGTGTCGGTCAGTGCTTCATTGCTAATATAGTGCGTAATGATGTGTTTCGGATGTTTTACGTCTGTTTTGTCAAAGCACGCACCAACCACAGATTCGTTTGATTTTTTTCCTTTGTTGAAGTAGCCGCTAATACGATTACTTTTTGCAATTACATCTATATAGTGTATATCTATCAAGGCGCCAGTGATCAATTTTTCGGTCTGCCAGTAACTGTCTAATCCTTTTAATTCTTTAAGTAGCCTTTTCAGATGAATGGATTCCACTGATTTTGTGCCTTTTGGTATGTTGGGGGGTCCTGGGCGACCACTGCTTGGTCTTTGATTAAGGGTGCCGCGAAGCTGTAGAATGCTGTTCATGAGTTATCCTTGTAGCTCTCTTGCAACTTGGCTTTTTGATATGCTTGTTAATATTTCTATCTCACGTACTGAAAAACCTTGATTTTGAAGTGTCTTGATATCGCTTGGACCCGAGATGGCCTCGTAGAGCTTTTTCAAGTAAGCATATTCATTAGTCGGATCGCTAAATGCGACTGAAGTCTTTATGATATTCTTCAATTCGCCTGGGTAGGGTATTTTATCCATTGTAGATATAATCTTTCTAAATAAACGCATGTTGCGGCCGGCAAACTTAAACTGGATTAAGAGATCGTTTAGTATTGACTCTGCGATATCAAGCAGTTCGTTCTTGTTGTACCTATTAAAATTGACAATGGCGTCAAAACGCCTAGTCAATGCCTTGTCGAATTGAGCGAATAGGTTAGTAGTAGCGATAAGAACAATACTGCCATTTAAACCATCCAATCCCTTAAGAACAGACGAAGTGACTCGTCCCATCTCGCGTAAGTCATTAGAATTTATACGGTCTAGAGCAATGGCATCAATTTCATCAAACATGATTATTGCTTTTTCCGGATTTGGTAAAGCTCGTATTTCCTGAAATACCGAAGCTATATTTTTAGACGTCTGCCCAAGCTTGCTGTCAATAACACTATCAAAATCAACAGAGTAGAGATCACGGTTGAGAATGCGAGCGATCTGCTTTACTGTCTCTGTCTTGCCAGTGCCTGGGTCACCCTCAAATAAGAACTTATTAAAGCCAGCGTGGTGCCTAATGGAGTTAATGACGCCAATGATATCATTCATAATGAAAGTGGGTAGCGGTAATGAATCTCCTGTCAGGCTTACTTTATTAAAGAAGGATGATTGGTATTCATTGCTTTGCGGAACGAATGTGTTAGCGCCGGACAATAGAGCCATAATATACTCGGCTAATTGGGAATCTCCAGCTTGATCAAATAGCTTAGCAATGATATACGCTTCATTTCGAAAACCTGCATCATTATGCTCTGCGTAGTATTTAATTAGGTTGAGTATATTCTTCTTGCGCATTTGTTCCCTCATATTATTAGAGTATCATCTCTGGGACACAAATACAATATTTTGGGACACATCATCCCATTGCTTTATTTGTGCAGATGCTATATTATAGTGGTAATCGGGGTAGGAACCTCGGGGGTAGAAATAGGAAAAGCGCCTATGTGGCGCTTCCTTACACAATAGTTTTCCAACAAATTGTACAGTTCCTATAATACCACACATATTAATAAGTGGTAATTCCGCCACAGAAAGGATAGTTATCATGGCTGTTCGAATTAGGGCAATCACAAAGCCCGAAGGTGATGAGCGATATGAAGCGATCTCACACTATTGGGCGAACAATGACAGAGGTGCACTGATTCCTCTTGAGCGTAACTGGTTTATTGACTGGCTTGACGCTAACGGAACTTACGCTTTTGTATCGGAAGATGGTGATGAAGCACGTTGTGATGTGAAATACAATGGACATATTCGTTTTTTGCAGACACGCGCAGACGCTTCGTGGGCGAATAATCTACTAAACTTACCTCGTAAGCGAGTATAGACAAATAGGGGGTAATATTCGTTAAAAACATCTCGGTAAATCCGGGATGTTTTTGCGGGGGTGTAAGATTGTATCTAGCCCCGCCGCAAAATATCCAACACACCAAACCTTCCAGTCAATACGGCCCGGTCGATGATGTGCGGCGTGAGGGCGGCGATGAGTTCTTTAGGTTTGGTGTCGCTTGGTAAATCCAGTGTTGTATCCAGCGCGTACACGTAAAATTGATAGCGGTGCGTGCCAAACGGCGGTTGCGGTCCGTTCCAGCCAGGGCGACCCCAGCTGGTGATGCCTTCGACGGCACCAGCGGGCAATGACTCGCTGGCAATTTCTGCGGTTTCTGCCGGCAAGTTCCACACTGTCCAGTGATAAAACCCGTCACGTCCAGGCGCGTCAGGGTCGTGGCAGACGATTGCCAGGCTTTTGGCGTCTGACGGCACGTCGCTGATCTCGAGCGGCGGGCGTTGGTTGCCGCCGAGCTTGGAGTAAACTTTTGGTATTTTAGCGTTTTCGGCGAACGCAGGGCTAGTTATTTTCATACTATGATTTTAGCATAGTGATATTTTTGTCGCTTCGGGTACGTGAAGGTCAAAATCAATATCGGTTTTCTGGACAATCTCGTAACAAGACGACACTGCTGGGTTGTCTGGTAATTCAATTATTTTTCCATCATTAAATAGCTGTCCTTGTCGGTAGATGTTGTGAATAAACGGTACATTTGGTTTTGTTTTTCTCAAGCGATATAACGCTGATTCATGCCGTGTTTCGCCATCTGTAACAACTTCGGGCTGCGTATGCCATTGTCCCATAATGCATAATGTTGGTAGAGAGCCGTCAATTCCGAGGATATTTTTAGCTAGCTGCTCTTCTCGTTCTTGCGGGCTTGGTGGTATGATGGCATCCTCATCTAAATTGTCAAAAAATGTATCAATAAAAACGAGCTCTTTAAGTTGATTTTGCTGCAGAAGAATTGCTATCGTTTTTATCATCTCAAGAGATAGAACGCTTAAGTCAAAAAGGTCTTCATCAACTAAGGAAAAATCATAAGAATTGATCTTTACTGAATTGATGAAGTCAAACACAGTAGGGCTAGCTTCAATGGCCAATCGTTGTATGCAAGTTTTTTTAACCAAGGTATAGACGATATTGGCTTTTTCTTTTATGCCGTGAATTTCACCATAAACAATTAGGTTTGACTTTTGTAAGCCAGGTAGCAGGAGATCGAGGTGTTTTATGTCTAATTGTTTCGGCAAGAATGTTTTGATGATTTTGTGCTTGTTCATAATATACTCTTTGATAGGTTACCCCGTGCCCTTGCAAAAACACAAGGGCACGGGGTGTGACGTGGGACTAGTCGTCCGTCGTCTTGGGCTTGCCGGATCGGGTCAGGAAGGTCGACGAGTCGACCTCCGAATCAACGATCGTGGCAACTTTCGCGGAAAAGATCTCGGCGTTGTTCATGCTTCACCTCCTTTCGATTGTCAGAGTAGATTTTTTTCCACCAAGCAGCGCGCCATGTGTGCGGCTGCCGGGAGGCCTATCTCATCGGTGTACCCCAACCATTGACCATTTGGGTTTGCCTCAAGGAAATACAAGTCTCCGATTTCGTCTATTGCGAAATCAATTGCAGCAAATCCAAGACCTAGCGAAGTCAGCAGAGAACGAACCTTTCGTTCAATGTCTTCGGGAAGGGTGTAATCAATGACATACCGACTACCAGACTCCTGTAGAGACCTCCAGTCTACTGCTCTGGGCATTGTCTCTTGTGGAATCTGGCGGGCGACGAAGATCTGTTTTCCGATACAAGTGACCCGTAACTCACTTGTTTTTCTGATAAACCTTTGCAGGATGATCGGTTGTGATTTAATCAATTCCAAGGAGTCTATCAGTTCATCTGTCATGAGCGTGGTTTCTATCATGTAGCCTGTATCATCAAGATCTAGGCTAGATACAGATACCGGTTTGAATACGGTTGGCGCTTCTAGACAGAACTGGCGAGCTGCGTCTGGATCTGATGTAATCAGCGTGTCGGGCATTGGCAGCCCAATACGCTTTGCAATCGACAATTGATATGGCTTAATCCTAGCCGCATGAATGGAGATAGGGTGATTAATCCAAAACTTGTCGTGTAGCAGAAAACACAGACCATTTAATACGTCATGTATCTCTTTGTCTACGATAGACCTTTGAACTGGATCCTGGATACTCTCAAGAAATCCGTAGGTTTGACTGAACCCGAACGGCTTTCTGTACCATACGCTATCAATACTACGAAGATCTGTAATTTCTCCCAATTGCTTATATAGTATACTACCGTTTGAATAGTCAAAAGAGATACTACATTGTCCTTGGATTAAAAGATCCGTATCGATCCGTATAATACGATCTACCTCTGAGTCAATGCATTGGCTCACCGCTCCAACATGAGGGTCGTCCAGAGAATTGGTCAGTATGAGAATTGTAGTCATGGTCTACTCCTGAACGAATAGATGATGGTAAGGAACGCGTTTAGAAATTCTCGATGCTTGTTTCAGCATATATATATCGATTATTTGTCAATACTCCGGAGGTTATTTATAATGACGTTATGAATAAAGTTGACCAACTCCTCGCCAGACATCCCATCATTTCCGACCAAGTTGACGCCAAAGAGCTCGGCGTCTTGCTACGAGAATTGGAAAAGGTGCTGCAAAGCGGCGCGGCAGGCAACATCGTGGAGTTTGGCTGTTATGTCGGCACGACGAGTTTGTTCATTCGGCGGCTGCTGGACGCTTATGATTTTACCGGTGAATTTCATGTTTACGATTCGTTTATGGGCTTGCCAGAAAAAACTCAAGCAGATACCAGTGCTGCAGGTGAGCAGTTTAAGGCGGGTGAACTGCTCGCGCCACGCAAGACCTTCGTCCAGAATTTCAAAAAGGCAGGACTAAAACTGCCGATCATTCACAAAGGTTGGTTTGCTGATGTTACTCCTAACGACGTACCGGAAAGTATCATCTTTGCGTTTTTTGACGGCGATTTTTATGAGTCAATTGCCGATTCGTTTCGTGTGTGTGACGGCAAATTTCAGGAAACAGCGACCATCATCGTTGATGACTACGCCAATGAGGCGCTCCCAGGCGCCGCGCGGGCGGTTGATGAATGGCTGAAGTACCATCTGGCTCGGCTGACAGTCGAGGCATCCTTGGCGATCATTCGAGAATGAGGCATATTTGACGATAGCTAATTTTTCCTGCATAATAATTAAGGCTATGATGACATTTTTTACTACATTCTCCTCGTCATTCCAGCTGGCGATATCATTCTGGCCATTTGCCGCACTGCTCTTGACATTTCCGCTGCTCGTTGTACAGTATATGCGATTACGACGGCTAGTAGTCGGCAGGATGGTCATGGTGTATCTGGTTGTATTGTATGCACTGGGACTCGTGGCGTTTACGCTCTATCCGATGCCAGATAATCCAGCATGGTTCTGTGCGCATCATGCAGTCTCACCACAACTACATCCGCTCGCATCAATTATGGACATACAGGCTGAAGGGTTGCGGGCTGTTCTACAGGTAGTGATGAATATAGTCTTTTTTATGCCGTTCGGTATGTTTTTACGAGTGATGTACCCTGTACGCTGGTACATGGTTGTACTATTAGGACTCGTTCTATCACTAACGATTGAAGTGACCCAGCTAACGGGTGCGTTTGGCTTGTATCCATGTAGTTATAGGCTGTTTGATGTTGATGACTTGTTGCTCAATACCGGAGGTGCTTTGGTCGGCTATTGGTGTGGTCGGTTGCTGCCGGATCTGCGCAATGTAAAGCATGGCGAGACCGTGACAACACAGCCGGGCCTAGTGCGGCGATTAGTGGCGTTTATACTTGATGTGGTTGTGGTGCTTGTAGTGAGGACGTGTATCGGTATTATATTGTATATCACGATGCCGGGTTTAGCGGGAAATACTGTTGCGGGACTGTCATATGGTATTCTCGCTGGCGGTGAGTTAGTAGTCCAGCTGATCATGCCGCTCATGATGAGTGGGCAAACGATTGGCGGCTGGATGACGGGAATATCATTGGATGATCGTGAACGTTCTTGGCCTCATCGATTGACAATGTATCTGCTGCGATTGGGGTATATTGGCTTGTTCATGTATGGCATTATACTGGGGCCTAGGGCCGGTATGCCTATTGTCATTGGCTGGCTTGGGGTGACATTAGTTAGCTGGTGGCGATACCGGCGTTTGCCGTATACGATTATTGATGCAGTTTGGCCTCGTAGGCGGTAATTCACACGGCTCGCTAAGCGATGCTTGTGTTCTTGGACGTATATGCTACTATTGTTAGTATAACCATAAACAAAAAGGGGATGGGGGGTATGGATCCATTACATATTACATCAGAAATTGGCCGACTCAAGGCGGTGCTGTTGCATCGTCCGGGCGAAGAATTAGAAAACTTAACACCAGACTACTTGACTGATCTGCTGTTTGACGACATTCCGTATTTGCAGGTCGCCCAAAAGGAGCATGATGCGTTTGCTCAGGTATTGCGTGATCACGGTGTCGAGGTGTTGTATCTCGATCAGCTGGTGACCGAGGCGCTATATACTGATCAACTACGTGAGCAGTTTGTTGATGAAATGTTGGCAAATTCGAAGCAAGGGTCACGCCGTGTTACCAGAGTGCTGCGCCAATTCCTGCTGGACCTGCCAACGAACGCGATGGTGCGTAAAATTATGGCCGGTGTGCGCAAGGACGAGATTACGCTGCCGCCAGACCAGCACCAGCAATTGCATAATATGATCGAGAAAAATCACTATCCATTCTACCTCGATCCGATGCCAAATCTGTACTTTACCCGCGACCCGGCTGCAACCATCGGTCATGGTCTGACGATCAACAAGATGCACTGGCCGGCCCGCCGCCGCGAATCGCTGTTCATGCGCTATATCATTGATCATCATCCACGGTTTGCCGGCAAGAATGTGCCGGTGTGGTATGATCGCCATGAAAAATTCTCAATTGAAGGTGGCGATGAGCTAGTCTTGAGCAGTGAAGTGATGGCCATCGGTGTATCGGAGCGCACCACGGCTGAGGCGATTGAAAAGATGGCGACGAAACTGTTTGCTGGCTCTGGCTTTAAGAAAGTCGTTGCCATGGAAATTCCGAAGTCGCATGCCTTTATGCACCTGGATACGGTGTTTACCATGATCGATCGGGACAAGTTTACCATTCATCCAGAAATTCGCGATCGTGGCGGCAAGATGAATTGTTTCGTATTGGAAAAGGTTGAGGGACAGCCGTTCCCGCGCATTACGCACGAGACGGATCTCGAGCATGTCTTGCGGGTGGCCTTGGGTCTGCCGAGCGTTACCTTGATCGAATGTGGTGGCGGTGATCCGATCGCAGCAGCCCGCGAGCAGTGGAACGACGGCTCGAACACCTTGGCGATTGCGCCGGGCGTGGTGGTGACCTATGACCGCAACTATGTCACTAACCAAAAATTGCGCGAGCACGGCGTTGAAGTTATCGAAGTCAGCGGTGCTGAGCTTGGCCGCGGCCGTGGTGGTCCGCGCTGTATGAGCATGCCGCTAGTAAGGGAGGATGTATAAATGGCACAAAGTTTGAAAGGGCGATCATTCCTAACACTGGGTGATTTTACGGCCAGTGACATTCGATTGCTACTAACGACGGCAAATGAGTATAAGCGGATGAAGTACGCTGGTACGCCGCATCGGATTCATGAGGGCAAGAATATTGCGCTACTATTTGAGAAAACCTCGACGCGGACGCGCTGTGCCTTTACGGTGGCAGCCAACGACCTCGGTATTGCGCCGGAATATCTCGGCAAGGACGATATTCAGCTTGGCAAGAAAGAGACGGTCGAAGACACCGCCAAGGTGCTGGGCCGGATGTTTGATGGCATTGAGTTTCGCGGTTTTGCGCACAAAACGGTAGAAGATTTGGCGAAGCACGCCGGCGTGCCAGTGTGGAACGGATTGACTGATAAGTTCCACCCGACGCAGATTCTAGCCGACTTTATGACTATCGAGGAGCACCTCGGTCGGCTGCACGGCGTCAAGCTGGTGTTTATCGGCGACGGCCGCAATAACATGGCCAATAGTTTGCTGCTCGGCTCGGCCATCATGGGGCTGGATTTCCGGATTTTGGCGCCGCGTGAATTGTTCCCTGAAGAGGGCCTTGTCCATCGTGCGCACGAATTAGCGCATCAGAGTCATGGGCGGATTACTATCACTGATAATTTTGAGGAAGCCCTGCGCGGTGCCGATGCCATCTATACCGATGTTTGGGTATCGATGGGTGAAGAAGATAAGTTCGCTGAGCGCATCAATCAGCTGCGTCACTTCCAGGTTAATCGTGACATGCTGAACCTCACCGGTAATCCTGAGGTCAAGTTCATGCACTGCCTGCCGGCCTTTCATGATGCATTGACCACGACCGGTCAGCACATCAGGGACGACTTCGGACTGGAGTCAATGGAGGTGACGGATGATGTCTTCCGCTCGCCAAATTCGATTGTCTTTGACCAGGCGGAAAATCGTATGCATACCATCAAGGCGGTTATCGCTTTGACGCTGTAGATGTCGTAATACAGGAGTAAAGGAGGCTCCGGACATGGTAGAAAAAATGAAAAAAATTAAGAAAAAGCTGCGCTCGCCCTCAGCCTTTACCGTGCTGTTTGTGGTGATTGCCTTGATGGCAGTCCTGACGTGGATTATCCCGTCTGGTGTGTACAACACAAAACCAGATCCAAATGATGCGGAAAAGACAGTGCGCATCGCTGGTACGTATAAACAGACCGATAAAGTCACTACTAAAAAAGCCGATGACGGCACCGAGACAACCACCGACTCCCGCCAGGGTTTGTGGGATGCAGCACTTGCGCCGATCAAGGGCATGAGTGAGAAGCTCGACGTCATCGTCTTTGTGTTGATCCTTGGTGGCTTCCTCGGGGTGACGATGAAAACTGGTGCGCTGGATGCGACGCTCGGTGCCATGCTGCGCAAGATGAAGGGCAAGGAGAAATGGCTTATCCCAATTCTCATGACGTTCTTCGCTATCGGTGGTACCACCTACGGCATGCAGGAAGAGGCGGTGGCCTTTTATGCGCTGGTGGTGCCGATCATGATGGCGGCTGGCTACAACGCTATGACCGCGGTGATGGTGATCGTGCTCGGTGGTGGTGTTGGTGTGCTTGGCTCGACCTTGAATCCATTTTCGACTGGTATTGCTGCCAAGTCGGCTGACGTGCCGCTCGGTAATGTGTTGGGTCTTCAATCAATAATTTTGCTGCTCTGTTTGGTCGCAGCTATCGTGTTCACCATGCGATACGCGTCAAAGGTAAAGGCCGGTAAGTATAAAGATGATGTTCGGTATAAGCCAGCCACCACCGCACTTGATATGAGCAACGTGCCAGAGTTTACCGGTCCGCGTAAAGCAGTGATGGCGGTCTTTGGCGTCACCTTCCTATTGATGATCATCTCGCTGATCCCGTGGGGCAACTGGGGGATCACGCTGTTCGCTGATATCCATAAGTGGTTTGCGGGGCTACCGGTCGTTGGTGCTATCTTGGGTCTCGATCATGTCTTACCATTTGGTGAGTGGTACTTCAACGAGATCTCGACCCTGTTCCTGTTGT
The DNA here is from genome assembly GCA_010202115.1 of Candidatus Saccharibacteria bacterium oral taxon 488. NCBI lineage: Bacteria > Candidatus Saccharimonadota > Candidatus Saccharibacteria bacterium oral taxon 488. The sequence goes on along the minus strand of CP047917.1, from coordinate 836,601 downwards.
CAACCTTAGTCATCGCAGCGATTTATTATCGCCAATTCAAAAAAGAGGAAGTCTTCGTTGTTGACACCTTCCTGAAAGGTACAGCCGATCTACTGAGTGTGGCACTGATCATCGCAGTAGCAGCTGGTGTTGGCGTGGTGATGCAGAATGGTGCCATCCAAGACACGATCATTAGCTGGGGTGAATCTGCACTGAAGGGCGCGGGTAGTTTCGTCGGTGTTCTCGCCTACATCTTCTACTTGCCGATGAGCTTTATCATTCCGTCGTCATCAGGTCTAGCGGCAGCGACTATGCCAGTTATCGCGCCGGTGGCTGACCTAGTCGGCTCCAGCAAGGAGATCATCGTTGTCGCATTTGCAACAGCATCGGGTCTGTTGAATATGATGGCGCCAACCATTGCTTCGTTGATGGGCGGTCTGGCCCTAGCCGGCGTGTCGTACCGTGCATGGTTGAAGCGCTCAATGCCAATCATGGTGGTCTTTGCGATCATTAGCCTCGTAGCTATCATGGTATACGGAGCCATCGCCTAATGAATCAGCAGCGAACCATTGTCGTCGCACTGGGAGGTAACGCCCTGCAACGTCAGGGCGAGGCCTCGTCCCAAGCGCAGCAGCGAGTGGCCGACGAAACAATCGCTCAGCTCCTGCCGCTGATTCAAGCTGGCCACCGCGTAGCCATTGTCCACGGCAATGGCCCGCAGGTCGGCAACATCGTCCTACACGAGGAAGCGATTAACACTGAGGCGGTGCCGAGCTTACCGCTGGAGGATTCTGGTGCGATGAGCCAGGGCCTCATTGGTTTTTGGCTGCAGCAAGCGATCCACGATGCGCTGGCGACTCGTGGTGTGCATGATAAGTATGCAGTGAGTATCGTTACCCAGACGGTGGTTGATCAAGCTGATCCGGCATTTCAAAATCCGACCAAGCCAATCGGGCCATTCTATTCAGAAGAAGAGGCCAAGAAGGTACAGGCCGAGCGCGGTTATACGGTGCGCGAGGACTCGGGTCGTGGCTGGCGGCGCGTTGTGCCATCACCAAAGCCTCAGGAGATTGTCGAGGCTCCCGTCATCAAGGCGCTGGTTGATGCCGGCGTGTTGGTGGTCTCGACTGGTGGTGGCGGCATTCCGGTGCTGCGTGACGCATCGGGCCAGTTAAGCGGCGTGGCGGCGGTGATCGACAAAGATTTTGGGGCGGCCAAGCTAGCGGACACACTCAGAGCGGATACACTATTGATCCTAACTTCGGTTGATGCAGCCAAGATCAACTTTGGTCAGCCAACAGAGCAGTCGCTCGGCGAGGTATCGGTCGAGGAGCTGCAGCAGCACATTGATGCTGGGCAATTTGCGGCCGGCTCAATGCTACCGAAAACCCAAGCGGCACTGAGTTTTGTGGCTGGTGCTTCGGGGCGCACGGCGATCATTACCTCGCTCGAAAAAACTGCTGATGCCATTAACGGTGCCGCCGGTACGCGCATCAAGAGTTAGCTCTCATATGAACACTCAAAACCACCAGTCGGATAGCTCGGCTGGTGGTTTTTGATGATGGCCTCCGAAGCTTATTGTCATCTAACCGGTACCAAAATATCTCAAATGAGCTATACTAAGAACATGATAGAATACCTGCATTCAACAGGCGAGGTGATCGCACCGATTCAGACATTGCGTAGCGGCAGTTGGCTGCGCTGCGAACGGCCAACCGAAGAGGAAGTGTCCGAGCTGCTGACGCTGGGGATGGATGAGGACATGATTAGCGACGCGCTTGACCCGCATGAGGTACCGCGTATTGAGTTTGATGATGAGTGGACGTACTTGATCGCCCGGCTGCCGGATACCGACGATGATTTTAATGATTTTACTACGCCAATTTTGTTCGGCATTCACAAAGAGTATGTGGTGACATTGTCGCGCGATAGTCTGGGTCGGCTGTGGCAGCCGTTTATTGATAAGACACGGGTACGGACGTCGCGGCGGATTGAACTGGTGGTGGCGATGATCGAGGCGGTGTCGGGTCAGTACCAGCGGCGGGTGGCGACCATCAATCGCCAGATGAGAGCGGCGACTGACGATATTCACACCTTGCGGGCGCGTGATATCGTCACCCTGACCGAGTATGAGCGCAAGTTAAATGACTACCTGGATGCCTTGCTGCCGATGAACTGGGCAATTGAGCGGTTGATCGCCAATCGCAGCTTGCGACTCAAGGACGACGACAAGGATGACGTCGAAGATATTTCCATCGACCTCGAGCAGGTGATTAGCCGGTGTAAATCGCTGCTGCGAACCATCACCAATGTGCGTGATAGCTACCGGGCGGTGATGGATACCCGACTGAATGAGACGATTCGGTTGCTGACGGTGATCACGGTGGCGCTGACTATCCCGACGATGGTGGCCGGGCTGTATGGCATGAATGTGCCCTTGCCGGCCGCGGAGAGCCCGGTGACCTTTTGGGTGGTTATTGGCGGTAGCGCGCTAGCGGCGCTGGCGATTGGCTATTATTTTTTGAAGCGGCGCTGAGATCCCTCGGGCGGGATGGCGCTTGTGCTTACCATTGTTTTTGGGTATAATAAAGCAACATGGACATCAAGAAACTAATTCACTTTTTTAAGGATAAATTAGCGCAGCTACCGGCTATGCGCGAGCTGCATGATCCTGAAAATTCGCGGTTCGTTGCCTGGTGGAGTGAGGTGATGGCGACCGGCGAGGAAATGGGCGACGCGTATATGCACCGAGTGATGCGGATCGAGTTTTTGCCGGCGATCGTTTCCGAAGGTGGGGATAATTCCGAGGAATTTGCTCAGGCCTATCAGCGTGGTATGGATGAGGCGGAAACGTTGATGCGGGCGACGATTGAAGGCCTGGAAAACCTCCAACGCAAGGCTGAAGCCGCCAAGCGCAGCCCCAAGCATGCGCACGAAGTGGTCTCGCCTTACGTTGCTCTTAGCGACGAGCAGGTCAAGCAAGTCACTCAGGCGATGCGCCTCGATCGGTATGATGGCCAGACGCAGCGGACGGTCAAGCGCCTCCTCGAGGAGCTCAAAAATGGTGGCACAAACAAGGATGCTATCGTTGACGCCGTAACGTGGCTGGCTGAGCAGCAGCCCGATGCATTGGTGGCGTTTCTGCTAGCGGCAAGTCACGCGGCGTAATGCGGCCACTCGGTTAGGCGTGGGCGATCCCGCATCAGACGGGCTAGGCTTATTCTGCTAGCACGCCATATCCCAGTAGTCCATCGTAGCGCTTATCGTGGTTGATGAATACGCGAATGCGGTTCATCTCATTACCGCCAACCGTCGTGAGAACGCCACTGTCATTTTTCAGTACAATATTAGTATGGTCACCAAACACCGGCGAATTGCGGTAAATTGCCACGTCACCGGGACGCGGTTGATAGCCAGAGCCAGCAGGTTTGAATCGACTGTCCGCTTCGTAATATTCACGCAGGGTAAATGTTCCCGGAATGCGCCAGCCGCCAGTGTGCGGATTCTTTAATGGCGCGCCCGCCTGCTGCATGATCCAGCTCACAAAATCGGCGCACCAGGCTTCACTGACGCCTTGGCTGAACTTGGTGCCGGCGGATTGTGCTTCGAACTCGGTTTTGGCGAGGCTGATAATTTTTTGCCGGGTCGGATGTAAATTTGTGGTATCAAGCTGCGGGAACGTCGCCTCGCCGCGTGATGAATCAATGCTGCCAGCGGCTGCTAGCGAATGAAGTTTATGAGTAATTTTTGGCCAATACAGCGCACCGAGACTGATACAAACAGCCATTAGCGGTACTAGTACCAACGCGAACACGTACCGTTTCTTGAGGCGACTGTGCGGCCGCGTGATAGAGAGGTGGGGCTTCTTTGGCATGTGGTTAGTATAACGGCATCGTGTCGGTTTGGCTAGCCCTCTCGGGTTGCATACCCCACGCAGAGTGCTATAATAACTAACTAAAGATAGGCTGGCAGGGAGTCGTTCTATCACTAAGGTATGCAGTGCTGAAACAGAGCGCGGAAAGGAGTTTGTATGGCTCAACCCGAACCAATCATAACAGTTGACCAACTCGTCAAGACGTACGATGGCAAGAATGTCGTCGACAGCGTGTCGTTTGAGGTCAAGAAAGGCGAGATCTTCGGCATCCTCGGCCCGAATGGCGCTGGTAAGACGACGACGCTAGAAATGCTCGAGGCACTGAGGACAATTGATGGCGGCACGGCGACCATCGACGGGATTAACGTTGCCAAGCAGCCGAAGCATATTAAAAACATCATCGGTATCCAGCTGCAATCGACGACGTTTTACGACAAGCTAACCTTGCGCGAACAACTGAAAATGTTTGCCAGCTTGTACGGACAAATGGTCGACGCCGATGCGCTGCTGGCCAAGGTGCAATTGACCGACAAAGCCAAAAGCTATGTCGAGCAGCTCTCAGGCGGGCAAAAGCAACGCTTCGCTATCGCTTCGACGCTGGTTAACAATCCGACGGTGCTGTTCCTCGACGAGCCGACCACTGGGCTGGATCCGCAGGCTCGCCGCAATCTCTGGGATTTAATCAAAGAGATTCGCGATGAAGGCATCACTATCGTGCTGACCACGCATTATATGGACGAGGCTGAGCTGCTGTGCGACCGCTTGGCGATTATGGATAATGGTAAAATCATCACCATTGACACGCCGCACAATCTGATCCAGCAGCTATTGGCGCGCGGTTTCAAGAAAAAGCAAGTTGTCGAGCAGGCCAATTTGGAAGACGTATTTATTGACTTAACAGGAAAGGCGATTCGGGATTAGTATGAAAAAATATTGGACTGGTGTATTCGGGCAAGTACGCGCCCAGCAAAAACGCTTTATCCGCGATAAAATGTCGCTGTTCTTTACCTTCCTGTTTCCGTTGCTATTCTTGTTTATATTTGGCTCAATCTTTAAGGATCAATCAACCAGCTTTAATGTGGCGATTATCAATAATTCACAAACAGAATTTGCGAAAAATTTTGTCGATAGCGCCAAGGGAAACGCTAAAGATTCGGTTCTCAAGATCAAAGATGTCAAGGATATGGACGATGCCCGTGAGAAGCTCAAGCGCTCGGAGCTGAACGGCATCATTGAACTACCGAGTAGTTTTGGCGAAGTAAAGGGAGAGGGCAATAATGCCAAGCCAGCCGGTACGATCAATGTGCTGTACGGCAAGGGATCGGAGCAGACTGGTAGTGCGCTGACGGCAGTGATGGGTCAGGTTGCTGATGAGATCAATAAGCACCTGGGCCAGCCGGAAGCACCAATTAAAGCCGCCGGTAAAGCAGTTGGCGATGAGCAGCTAAAATCGTTTGACTATACCTTTACGGGACTGCTCGCCTTTAGCTTGATGAGCATGGGTATCTTTGGCCTGGCTAATCAAATGCCGGCTGAAAAGCAGCGCGGCTCTTACCGTCGGCTACGGGCGGCACCATTTACCTCGGGTCAGCTGATTATTTCTATGGCGATTCACTACACGATTATTTCGCTACTCAGCTTGACGATGATGGTTGTTGTCGGTATGTTAGTATTCCAATTTAATATGCGCGGCGATTGGGGACTCTTTGTCCTTATGGCGGTGCTGGCGGCCTTTATGATGGTAGGACTGGGCCTGTTGATTGGCGGCTGGGCGAAGAACGAAAATCAGTCCGCACCGCTGAGCAACTTGCTTTCTTTCCCGATGATGTTCTTGTCTGGTGCATTTTTCCCGATTTATTTATTCCCAGAGTGGCTGCGCGGTGTGACTCAGTTTATCCCAATGACGCCGATTACCGAGGGATTCCGTTTGATCATGACTGAGCATGCCAGTTTGATCGAGGTCCTACCGCAACTTGGTGCTGTGACTGCGTGGATTCTCGTTGTTTACATTGCGGCGATCAAGCTATTTCGGTGGGAATAATCGAGTTAGGTAGTTTGAGGGTGGATGGTAGGATAGCTACCGCTCCTGCTCTTGTCCTGTTAATCCAGACTTAATTCTATGTGCTACTAGCCACGCATCGAGTTCGGTGTAAAACTTCTCAGGATTACAACCAAAGAATTGATGTCGCAATCGCGACGAAATACGCTCATGTAGGGAATGCGGTTGGTAGATTCGCAGACGCTTGAGCGGTGCCATAGCTATCGTACTCGAAATTCCATCCCATTGAGCTATTGGTAAAATTGATACGAGTTTGTTATCAATTGATGGATCAATATTACAGACTGATCCATCAATAAATACACGAAGCATAATGTGTCGCTCGTTTCGACATTGACGTAGTTTAAGAATACGATCAGGTATTGGTAAATCCTGCCAATTAAATACGCCAATCAACAACTGGCTTGCTATGTCAACTTTTTGTAATTCTCGCTGTAAATACATGCATTTTTGGTAGCAGGACCACATCCCACTATTACCACTTGTTCCGTATGGCAAGTCGCGGATCTTCTCGAATAAGATAATTGCTTTTTGAATATTCATAAGGCGAATGGTTGGGCTAATGCGCAGAGTAATATTTTCATGGTGTATAATAACACATATGAAGTGGCTTGATGATATCGTAGATCAGTTTCGAAGTGTAGATAAAGAAGTACTCGTTTCCTCGGGCGCATCGCCGTCGGGCGTGTATCATGTGGGGCATTTGCGTGAAATTGTTATCGCTGATGCCGTAGTGCGGGCACTGAAGCGGGCAGGCATCCGGGCGCGCCACGTTCACGTTTCGGATAACCTCGACGCCTTTCGTAAAGTGCCGGTCAATCTGCCGGCTAGCTATGAGCAGTACCTCGGCATGCCGCTCTGCACGGTGCCATCACCAGATGATCGGTATGATTCGTGGGGAGATTTTTGCCTGAAGCCATTTTTAGAGAGCGCCGATAAAATTGGCGTCACCATGGACGTGGTCTATGCTAGCGATAAATATCGGAGCGGGTTTTTTGTGCCGGCCATTGAGCGCTCGTTGAGCCGCATTGACAAGGCCAAATCGGCCATCCAGGAAGTGTCGGGTCGGCAGCTGGATGATCAGTGGTCGCCAATCCAAATCATGGAGCATGGTCGGCTGAAAAATCGTCGGTTCATCAGCATGGATAGTGATGCTAAAACGATTACCTATCGTAGCCACGATGACTCGGAGCACACGGTTCGGTACGATGACGGGCAGGTAAAGCTGGACTGGCGGCTGGACTGGCCGGGGCGGTGGTGGCTGCTCGGTGTTGATGTTGAGCCGTTTGGCCGTGATCACGCCACGAAGGGCGGCTCGTATGATACCGGCAAGCGGATCGCTCGTGAAGTTTATGACATTGAGGCGCCAGTACCGGTGCCGTATGATTTTATCAATCGCACCGGCGATACCAAAAAGATGAGTGCCAGTAAAGGCACCGGTGTGAATGCGCATGATGTTGTCGATATGTTGCCACCTGAGGTGGTACGCTATTTCATGCTCCGGTATTCGCCGGCCAAGCGGCTGTATTTTGATGAGACCGATAGCCTGGTGCGGCTGGTTGACGACTTCGCGGCGATGAAGCAGCAGCCGCAAAATGAGCTCGATGAACGGCTATTATTCTTGTGCACTGACGGGCTGAGTCATCCAGCGGTCAGCTCAATTCCATTCTCGCATCTGGTCATTTCATACCAAGCGGCGTTGTGCGACACGGCAAAAACGGTGGAAATTTTGCGGCGCAGTCCGGAATACGCTCGCATCGTCGACGAGGAAGAGGCGGTGATTATCACGGAACTAGGCTATGTCAGTCGGTGGCTGGAACAATGGGCGCCTGAGTCATTGAAGTTTCGCCTAGCGGATGAGGTACATCCCGATGAGTTTTCGCCAGAACAAAAAGAATACCTGCGGCGATTAGCTGACGATATCGCCGGGGCGCCGGCTGAGGCTGATGGTAATTGGTTTCATCAAGCAATTTACACCTACAAGGAAAACGGTTTGCTGCCGCCGCGGGAACTATTCACCACCATCTACCGTGTGCTCATCGGCAAAGATTCCGGCCCGCGTGCTGGCTGGTTCTTGTCGATCCTGCCAAGAGACTGGCTGGTTGAGCGGCTGCGACTGGTTAAGTAAGAATTTTAGCGAGGCCGGGTTGGGGCGGATTCTGTCCGCCTGGTATTTCTTGACACCAACCGCCCGTCCGGCGTAAAATATTACACTTGGGTGCAGGATGTAATCGTACTAAGTAGTTGAGTTGGAGAGTTCTTATACTTTATGGGCTACTGATACTTGAATAACGTGAAAGGTAACAATGCTACACGAATTATCAATCAGAAATAAATTAATCGTTATGAGTGCGGTGATGAGCGCACTGTTTTTGGTAGCGCTGGATCAGACGATTGTCTCGACGGCGTTGGCGGCGATTGTCAAGGAATTTAATAGCTTTTCATCGCTTGGCTTCATCGTGACTGCTTACATGTTGACCACCACGGTGACCGTGCCGCTGGCTGGTAAGTTGAGCGACATGTATGGCCGCAAGCCGCTGCTGCTGGCTGGAGTAAGCATCTTTACCATCGGCTCGCTACTGAGTGGCCTGGCACCGACGGTCGAGTGGTTGATTGTGTGGCGGGCGCTACAGGGTATTGGCGGCGGCATCATCACTGCGAATGCCTTTACTATTGTTGGTGATCTCTTTCCGCCAAAGGAACGTAGTAAATGGCAAGGACTTTTTGGTGCGGTTTTTGGGATGAGTTCGGTAGCCGGGCCATTAATCGGTGGTTGGCTGACGGATGGTGTGTCGCTGTTTGGCATGGTGAGTAACTGGCGCTGGACATTCTTGATCAATGTGCCGATCGGGGTGATCGCTACCATACTCATCATTCGCTACTGCCCGCAGATCAAGCACGACCGCACGCACAAGCCCGATTACCTCGGTGCGCTGTTTATCACCATCGCTCTGGCGACACTGGTGCTGGCGGTAGACAACACAGAGATGATCTTTAAGGGACTAATCGAGCGCGGTGTTAGCCTAGCGTTGGTTCAGGGCATGTTACTAACGATATCAGTACTGGCGGCGCTGGGCTTTATTGTGATTGAGCGGCGAGCCAAGCAGCCGATTCTGCCGCTACGGTTCTTTGCCAATCGGACATATAGTTTGATTATGGCGGCGGCTAGCCTGTTTGGCGCGGCCTTTATGGGGGCAATTTTATATCTAACACAGTTTAACCAGCAGGTGTTTGGCGCCACTGCCTCGCAGGCTGGGCTGATGCTGCTACCGATGGTAGCAGGCAGTATAGCAAGCTCGATAACTATCGGTCGGCTGGTTGCTAAAACCGGTGCATATAAACGCTGGATAGTGGCCGGTTTTGGGCTAACGGCGGTCGGTGTCGCCGTGCTAACAATTCTACAGCCAGAATCGCCATATTGGCACGAAGCTATCGTGGCGGTATTTGTTGGGCTTGGATTCGGCGCAGCGATGCCGATCTTGACCTTGGCGGTGCAGAATGAGTTTACGCAAAAAGACCTCGGTGCGGCGACCTCCAGTGTGCAGCTATTTCGCGGGCTGGGTTCGACAATTGGTGCGGCAGTATTATCGGGCGTATTAACCGCTGGTATCCTAGCCCATGTCGGTGATCCACATCAGCTGCCATATATTCAGAGTTTACAGCGCTCACCGGCTGCCCAGCAGATGCTGTCTGGTGAGCTGAACGCTGATGTGTTGCTGCGGCTGAATGCCCAAAAAGAGACAATTGCCAAGGCGGCAGCTCAAGAGTTTGAGCGGCTACCAGCACCGGCCCAGGCAAAACAGCAATTCAGCCGGCAGCAGGATGAATTTACCAATGTCATCCTCCATGCGTTTACCGATGGTCTGCATCAGGTATTTTTGATCAGTTCAGGGCTGATGGTTGTTGCGATGATTGCGGTAATGCCGGTCAGGGAAAAGCGACTGCACGGCTAATTGCCAGAGTGGTGTTTTCTGGGGTATAATTTTCTCATGACGGTGGGCTACTTTGAGCGGCGGTGTGTGAGCGATTCGTTAGGGCGAACGCATCAGTTTCATCGTGGCGTGTGGGCGCATGTTAGCGGCACGCTACGTCCAAGCGAACTCGCTGAGCAGTTTGGCCTTGACGAAAATATCGTCCGTGACGCGGCCGATGTGCGCGAACTACCGCGGATGGAATATAGCGGCGGCATTGAGTATGTCTTTGTGCGGCTACCGTTGGTTCGGGATGATATGGTCAAGACCGCACCGCTGCTGGCCGCTGTATCAAAAACCCAGTTTGTAACGATTAATCCTGCCAATAATTTCTCGCCACAAGCCGCCGAGCCGTTTCTCACAACCACGACCGATAAGCCTGGTGCGCTCCTCGCAGCGACCATCGCTTGCGTGGTGGCTGCGTATGAGCAGCAGATCCATGACCTCGCTAGTAATATTGCTGCCGCCCGACACCGGCTGTCGCGCCACGAGGTAAAAAATGCTGACTTTATTGAGTTTGTGGCTATTGAAGATAGCCTCAACGAATTTCATTCCAGCCTCGAGGGCTTAGCGAGCGTGCTCGGCCAATTAGCGCTCAATCGTCGCAGCCTATTCACAGTGCGCGACCTCGAGGCGCTGGGTGATCTGGTGCTGCACGTCAAGCAATTACTCGTCATGGTCGCCGCCAACAGCCAGACCATCACCAGTATCCAGAACGCCTATTCAACCATCGCCAACAATGTCCTCAACCAGCGAATGAAAGTCTTGACCGCCATCACCATTCTCCTGGCGATCCCGAATGTGTTTTATGGTATGTACGGCATGAATATTACCTTGCCGTTTCAGGGTGAGGCGTGGGCCTATCCGGTGATTACTGGGTTTACGGTGCTGCTCATCGGTATTGTGTATATCTTTGCCAAGCGGCTGCGCTTGTTTTGAGGCTGGTATCAGGGGTCAGATCAGAGGTGGGACTTGCTTGACGTTCGTATCAGTCTTTGCTATCATGGCTGATGTGTCTCGCGCCGAAGCATATCGCTGCTTATAAATAAGTGGGCAATAAAGGTCGAAGCGCGTGAGGCTGCACTAGTACAAAGGAGTACGAAACACATGCCAATAGCAATCAATGTTGTGTCGACCAGTCGGCGCAAAAAGGTCGCAGTGGATGTGGTGCCTGCCAAATGGCAAACATACATAGCACAATAAGTGCGCTCGTCCATAAAAAGGGACGGCATAAAAATCACCCCACAGGCACCGGGGTGATTTTTTCATTGAGTTTGTTTTGGTCAATGGTTTTGGCTTGAGGCTAGCTTTTTGCTTCATCAACTGCGACGCCGGCCTTTTTCAGGGCGTCTTTGACGGCATTTTCAATAGAGCTAGCGTCACCGAGGTTAAGCTTGTTGCCATTGATGAAAAAGGTTGGTGTGCCATCAATTTGTAACTGTCGCCCGACCGCCACGTCAAAGTCAATTTTCTTTGTGACAGCACCGGAGGCTAGGTCAGCATTGAATTTATCGACATTCAGGCCCAGCTGCTTGGCGTAGCCACTGAAGACGTCGGTGCGTTCTTTGGCGCGGGCATTACTCCATGCGCCTTGGTTGGTGTAGAGTAGATCGTGCATTTCCCAGAACTTACCCTGCAGCCCAGCTGCTTCGGCGACCGCCGCCGCCGCTCGGGCGTTTGGATGGAGCGACGGGATCGGATAATTACGAAAGACCAGCGCGACGTGATCCTTGTATTTCTCGGCCACGCGCTTGGCTTCTGGTGCAGCGGTGCGGCAGCCCGGGCACTGGTAGTCGCCGTATTCGATCATCACAACTTTGCCATTGGTGTTGCCGATAGTGTGCTCGCTAATGTCACCAGTGCGTGCTTCGGCTGGTATAATATGATGCATGGCTGTGTCATTCGAGATATCGCTGACGTTCAAGCGATTCTGTGTTGACAGATAAATCATACCGCCGACGACAGCCGCGACAACGATTGCAAAGATAGCCCAGGTTTTTCCGTTCATACTTCCTCCAAATTAACTCTGGCTATTATAGCATAAAAAGTATACAATGAACAGCATGAGCGATATTTTGCTAGGAATCCTGTATGTGGTGGTGCTGATATTGCTCGTAATGGTCATGGGCGTCCATCCGCAGGCCTCGTCACACAGTAAGTTCGAGCTGCAGCGGCGAGCGCACCGTGGTGATCAGGATGCGCAGCATCTGTTAAAGCGGCACGCACTGATGCGGGATATTTTCTCATTGCAGCGGGTGATCGCAGCGGTGCTGCTGGTGACACTCAGTGTCATCGGTGTGGAGTTGTTTCATTGGCTACTGGGTATTATTATCTCGCTAGTGATCGCATTGGAGATAGGAGCAGTGGCGCGGATTTCATTATGGCAACAATATTCTCAGCGGCTTTACGAGCGGTATGAGGGGCGAATTTTGGTGCTGATCGAGAAGTTTCCGACGTTATTTGCGATGATTCGCTCGGTGGCGCCAATGCCCAATGACGGCTATGATATTGAGTCAAAAGAAGAGCTCGTCACTATGGTCAAGCAGGCGGGCGAGGCGCTCAGTCGGGATGAGAAAAAGATGGTCATCGGCGTGCTGTCGTTTGATACGGTGCCGGTCAAGGAAGTGATGACGCCGCGTAGCGTGATTGATACGGTGGATCAGGACGAGGTGTTGGGGCCGCTGGTGCTGGACGCGCTGCACAAGACCGGGCATAGCCGCTTTCCGGTGACGAAGGGTGATATTGATCATGTGGTAGGGATGCTATACATTCAGGATCTGCTGACAATTAACCGTTCGTCGACGAGCAAGCGGGCACGAACCGTCATGGAGAAAAAGGTGTATTATATCCGCGAGGATCAGACGTTGCAGCATGCACTGGCGGCATTTTTGCGAGTGCGGCATCACTTGTTCATCGTGGTGAATGAGTTTCGCGAGACGGTTGGTATCGTCAGCCTGGAGGACGTGACCGAACGGATATTGGGGCGTAAAATCATCGATGAGTTTGATGCGCACGAGGATCTGCGGCGAGTGGCGCAGCGTAATCCACGGCATAACAATCGGACAAAACATGCTCGTGACGTCGCATAGTCCGGCCGATATGCTATACTAGAACTAATGAATCCGAACCAGACTAACCCCGAGCCTGATTACACCCAGCCGGTTGCGTATGATTCTGATGGTCGGCCGCTGTATCATCATCCGCCGGCTGCTGTGACACCGCCACCGGTGACGACTGCGCCGCCAATCGAGCCTCAGCCAGCCTCGCACGTCACCGTCCAGCCAGAGATGATCGAGGGGCAGAATTTTAATCCACAAATTCGTGCCCAGTACGCTAACGAGCCAAATGTTGTTCATGCTGCGCGGCCGCTTGAGCCGACCGTTCCCGCAGTTAGCCCAGAGACCAAGGCGCGTCACGACCAGTCCGTTCGTGATTATCCGCAGCTTAATCTCAGCGAGGGCGAGTATGTCATCCTCGACATCAAGCGCCACCCCATCGGCATGGTCATTCCGAGCGCCATCACCTTGCTATTAGTCGTCGTGCTGCTGGTATTTGCGGCCTCGTTTTCATCACTAACCGCCAACCTCCCACTGTTTCCGACGGTGAATCCGGGAGCAGTGCTCGGTATTGCGCTACTGCTCGTCGCTTTGGTGGTGATGGGTGGTGCGATCGCCTTGTGGGTGTATTTACAAAATCATTTTTTCATGACCAATGAAAGTGTCATCCAGGAAATCCAACAGAGCCTCTTCGTTCGGCACGAGCAGACAGTCAGCCTCGGTAGCATTGAGGATGCTAGCTTTTTCCAGGCCGGCATCGCCCAGACGATCTTTAACTACGGCACGATTCGTCTCAGTACTGAGGGCGAAGAGACGACTTACATTTTTCACTACGTGGCTAACCCCAAGCATCAGGTAGCTATTCTTAATAACGCCATCGAGGCCTTCAAGAACGGCCGGCCAGTCTGTTACGATTAGTTTGGCTACAATTTAGTTATTTGTGGCGGCTGTCTTTGACGAAATCTGCCTCACCATCAAGCGTGGCTCTGAGCGAATATGATTTGCACTTACCGCCGGTACAGTTTGTTGGCTCGTAGCGATAGGTGCTGCCATTGTCGCCAAGCTTTTTACCACTCGGATCTTTGAGTAGCTCCTTGTCCATGGTCGGTAGTGTCTCGTCGGTAATCTTTTCCGGATAAGAGCCGTGCTGCTTGTAATAGGCTTCTTCGAGGCTGTAATGCATGGCGTTAATAGCAATTTTTTTCCGGTCGTTTTGGTGCTCGCGCTGGATCGTCACCAGCTGGGTGAATGCCACTGCGGTAGCCACGCCGAGAAATATAATTGCCACTAGCACCTCGATTACCGTAAAGCCTGCTTGTCGTTTCATATGATTCCATTATAGCAAAGTTTCACCACTCGCGGTAGGCGCTTGATTTATGGTATACTATACAGCATAAGATAACGGAGGGAGAGGTATGGCTAGCACAGCGAAAACCGATAATAAACACCAAACAGACGCCGCAACTGGCACGGCTCAGGTGACAGAGAAAAAGATTGATGATGGGAAATTGAAAGCGCTGGGTCTAGCCATGGATCAAATCACCAAGCAGTTTGGTGACGGCTCAATCATGAAGCTTGGCGAGGCGCACAAAGTTGATGTTGAAGTGATTCCATCGGGTTCGCTAAGCCTCGATTTGGCATTGGGTGGCGGCTATCCAAAGGGTCGCATCATTGAGATTTATGGTCCAGAAAGCTCTGGTAAGACGACGTTGACACTACATGCCATTGCCGAAATCCAAAAGCAGGGCGGTACGGCAGCGTTCATCGACGCTGAGCACGCGCTTGACCCGAGCTACGCCAAGCGGTTGGGCGTGGATACCGAAAATCTGCTGGTATCGCAGCCAGACAACGGTGAACAGGCGCTGGAGATTACCGAAACCTTGGTACGTTCAAACGCGGTGGATCTGATTGTGGTGGACTCGGTGGCGGCACTGACCCCGCAAGCAGAAATTGATGGCGACATGGGTGATTCGCACATGGGTCTACAGGCACGGCTGATGAGCCAGGCACTGCGTAAACTGACTGGTATCATCAACAAGTCGAAAGCCACGGTGATTTTCATCAACCAGATTCGCATGAAGATTGGCGTGATGTTTGGCAATCCTGAAACCACGACGGGTGGTAACGCGTTGAAGTTTTACGCCTCGCAGCGGGTGGATATTCGTCGGATCGGGCAGATCAAGGTTGGTGATGATATCCTCGGTAACCGCACCAAGATCAAGGTGGTGAAAAATAAGATTGCGCCGCCATTTCGCATCGCTGAGTTTGACATTATGTATAACGAAGGCATCTCTAAAACTGGCGATATTCTGGATTTGGCGGCTACGCACGGCATTGTCGAAAAATCTGGCGCCTTTTACAAATATAACGGTGAAACCATCGGTCAGGGTCGCGACAAAACCAAATTATATCTGAAAGAACATCCTGAGGTTCTGGCGGAAATTGATCAGAAGGTTCGGGAGAAGGTCAAAGAAGGAGAGAACTAATGCGCGCAGCAGAAACCGCATATCCAGTCGAAAAACATATGGCGTCAGTCAGCCTGGTCTTTGATGATGAGCAGAATGCGTATCTTCGAGAATTATCAGAAAAAATGAACCTTGACTTTGGTGAGTTTATCCCACACGTGACACTGATTAACGTGACTGAACAGGACATGCCACGCCTCAAGGCGGCCGCTGCGGCACTGCCTGTTCTCGATAAGTTGGTGCTTGATGGTGTTAATTTCTTACCAGACAAGGCTGGTAACTGCGTTTGGGTTGAGCTACGCACGCAGAAAATTGACTGGATGATTAAGGCGCGTCAGCAATTACTCGCGGCACTGGATGGTGTTCACCCAGGGCTGGATGTTGATGGGTTCCGCCCGCACATCACGCTCGGTTGTGTCGAGGCCGGTACGCTTGACGACGTTAATATGAGCGCTATTCCAGGGCAACTGCCAGTCATCACTGAGCCGCGTGCTGCTGCTTGCTATAACGGCGTGCATGGCAAGGTGATCGAGGTAGTCGAGTAGCCTCTGCTGGTAGCTAGCCTAGCGTCTTCGCGGTATAATAGCTTCATGAAAATCACTGACATCTCGCTTCAGGCTCGCGATAACAACCGTGTTAATGTGAGTGTTGACGGCACCTATCGCTTTAGCCTCGATGTGTTTCAGGTGGGCGAGCTGGGGATTAAAGTTGGGCGCGAATATACCGACGACGAATTGACAGCACTGGAGAACGAGAGTCAGTTTGGTAAGTTGTACGCCCGGGCCATGGAGTATTGCTTGACGCGGCCGCGCTCGGTTAAAGAAGTGCGTGACTATTTGTGGCGTAAAACTAGGCCGACTAAGAAGCGCTCGCCAAAGGCCGGTGAAATTACTGAGCGTCCAGGCGTGAAGCCGGAAATTACCAAGCGGGTACTGGCGCGGCTGATCGAGAAACAGTACCTCGATGATGAAAAGTTTGCCCGCTTTTGGCTGGAGCATCGATTTATGCAAAAAGGCACCAGTGTCAGGCGGCTAAAATTGGAACTAGCGCAAAAGGGGATTGAGCGCGAGACGATAGAACAGTTAGTTAGCGAAAATATCCGCTCCGACGACGAGGAACTGCAAAAAATTATCGCTAAAAAACGCCACAAATACGCCGGCGATCAGCAAAAGTTCATGGCGTATCTGGCCCGTCAGGGATTTTCGTATGATGATATCCGGGCGGCGCTTGGTGGTGAGCCTGACGAGTAGGCGAACCGTGATCAGGCGCTGCGACCTAATTGCTCGCGCAGCCACCCGTCGATTGTCCCGGCACCCATACCGAGTACCAGCGCGCCGCGCGCTCGTTGCTGTTCAATCGTGTGCCATAGCGCCTCGTCTAGCTGCGCGATATGTACCTTGTCCGTTGTCAATTGGCGCGTCAATTCCTCCGGTGTCAGCACCGGCAGGCTCGGGTCTTCGCGGGTCAAGTACGTCGGCAGCCAATATATCTCGTCAGCATGCATAAAAACCTCGTCGGTGTAGCGCTCGTGCACTTCGTGCTGGCGAATATTTTGGTGCGGCTGGTAGACGAGTATCACGTGGTCGTTTAGTTCATGAGCCAGCTGCAACGTAGCAGCAATCTCTGACGGATGATGGCCATAATCGGTGTAGAGATTGTCAGCCAGTTTCTCAAAGCGCCGGCCTGTACCCGGAAAGGTATTGAGTGCCGTGATAATCGCCTCATCCTCAATCTCAAGGGCAGCCGCCTCTCGCACCAGCATCGCTGCCCGTGCTGCCAGCGTGCCGTTACGCCGGTTGTGTTCGCCAGCCAGCGTTATTTGTGGATCAGTCTGTTCGAGCACCGTCACATTGGCCGGCGTAAATACGTCAGCATCCTCTCGCCACGTGATCACCTGCGTCGACTGCTCGCCAAATTGCCGAAACGCTGCTCGGTAATCATCTGGCGTCGGAAAGGTGTCGGGATGGTCGTAGTCAACTGAAGTAATGAGGCTCAGCCACGGCGAAAAGTGAAGGAAGTTGCGGTCAAATTCGTCGCATTCATACACCAAAAACTGGCTAGCCGGATCAAACCGGCCGCTCGGGCCAAAACTAAGCGTCGAGCCAACCAAGTAGCTCACCGGCATGCCAAGCTGCTGCAACATCCACACCAGCATGCTGGTCGTCGTCGTCTTGCCGTGCGTACCGGTGACGGCAATGAGCTTGAGCTGCTTGTCGGCGATAATCTGAGCGAGTAGCTCATCGCGCTTGCTGGTGCGAATCCCTAGCTGCCTGGCCAGCACCAACTCTGGATGATCCGCCGGTAGGGCCGCCGTATAGACAAACCAGTCAAAGGGCGCCTGCTGATGTTCGCTGCGCAAAAACTCGCCCGACTGATCAAACGACACGGTGATCCCATCCCGTCTGAGTGCCTCCGTCATCAAGCCGGCCGCCCGGTCAGAGCCACAGACCTCGTGTCCAGCGCCGATGGCCATTTCTGCTAGTGGCCCGATCGCCACACCACCAATTCCCGAAAAATAAATCCTCATAGCGTCATTATACCACTGACGCTAGCCCCGTGTCGCATTCACCTAGTATCTTTGGTATAATGAGGTGAGAAAGGTGGGGAATGGCAGATAAGCGAGGCACGCGTCGGGCGATCCGGCGGCTAGAAGAAATCAAGACATGGCAGCTGGTCATTTTGCTAGTGATGGCGTCGTTTATCAGTGCGACATTCCTCAGGCTAAATAATATCGGCATGATCGAGCGCCGTGACGCCGTCATCAATGCTGACAAGGAGGGCGACGAGGGCGCGCTGGAGCGGCGGGTGTATGACTTGCAGCGCTATGTGGTCGCGCACATGAACGCCGATCCGGGACGCATCGCGCTGGAGCACTCGTACAAGCGGGCCTACGAGGCGGCCTGGAAAGAATTTGAGTCAAAGTCAGCCTCTCGTTCCAGCAACGACACGGTCGCCAAAGTCCGCCAAGTCTGCGACGCTCGAGCACAGGCTGGTGGTTGGGGGCGATTTTATGCTACGGCCGACCCGCGCTACGTCAGCTGCATCAATGATGAATGGGCGAAGTACCCGGCCGCCTCGTCACTTGACCTCAAATTTACGCCGCCATCCACCGCGCCGTATTATCAGACATTTGTGCCGCCACTCTGGTCATCGGACTTGGCTGGCTGGTCATTGGTGGTAACAGGGGTAATTATGCTGATTATCATTGCTCGACTGGTAGTTTTGGCGGTACTGAAACTGCTGCTTCGGTATCGTCAAAAACCGCTTTAGGCTTGACAGGGGTCAACAGAGACGCTAATCTAGAATAGTATAATACTAACAGGAGGTATACGAATGGCTTATAAGCACACAAACTCAAAAGGCATTACATACTACTTGCATAAAACCGAAGTCACGCTGCGCGGTGGCAAAACGCAGACGATTTATTTTTTCGCCAAGGTTGAAAAGAACGCCAAGGGCGAGCCATGCGACTTGCCAGATGACCGGATCGTTACCGAAAATCCACGCAACGGCTTTTTGACGATCAAGAAGAAGAAATAAGCACTTGCATTATACACCTGGTTACCGGTACAATGGTATCAAACAAACAGGTGCCTCAAAGACTCTCGCTCATGCGGGAGTCTTTTTGTGGTGAAGCATTGAGGCACTGAGATAGTATTGCTTTTATGAGTAAAATGTGATATTTAATAATTATGAATGAACTGTTGCAGGTTGGCGATGAGTGGGACTGTGAATTGACCGCGGAGGAGTGGGAGAAGGTTGATGAACTTGTCGATAAAACAGGCTGTTCATATTATGGAGCGCGATGGGCACTTGGGTTTAAACCGCCGTCTTGTCAGATTGTTCATGCGAATAGTCAGCCATTGTCTGATCAAAGTACCTCTGTTAATAAGAAAACACCCCCTCGTGAACGTAGTCGTTTTGATACGCGCACGCAACAAGCCCATGAAGCATCAGGACAGGGCCCGTTAACTGAGAAACAAAAACAGACAAATAGGGATGGAATTAGGATGGTGCGCACTGCCCTCAGGAATGCACGAACAGCTTGACGGTCGGTAGTGGGGTAAATTGACGCCACTTCTCACTCGGCCACTTTTACGGTATAATATCGCTCATGGGGGTGTAGCTCAGCGGTTAGAGCAGCGGGCTCATAACCTGTTGGTCGCTGGTTCGATCCCAGCCACCCCCACCACAAGCGACTTACACGAAACATCACCCAAGTGAATGTGGGTGTCGCCCTCCGGGAGTTCCTCCTGGAGGGTTTTTTGGTTGCTGGGGAGCTGGGTGGTGGCGGTGCGGGCGGCTGTGCCGGCTGTGCTGCCACGAGAGGTTGCGGTGGTGCTTGCTTGGTTGGGGTGGCTGGTGATGTCGGTACTGCTGTGGGTAGCGGCTATGGCGGCGACAGGGCTGATGGTGGCGGTGCCGGTGCGGGCGGTTGTTTGGTCGAGGTGAGCGCTGTTGCTGCCGATGTGGATGCTGCCATTGTCTTGGTCGCCGTGCCTGTCCCGGCTGTCGTCATTGCCTTGGTCGCTGCTGTCGTTCCGGCGGGCGGATTCGCTGCGTCTGTTCTTTCCTGGGTTTGTGAGTCCGGCGTCGTGTCGCAGGGTTGGGTTGGTGAGTTGGTCAAAGGGTGGTCGGGGTGTGGGGTGGATGGGGCGTTGTGGGGTGCTGGTTGGGGTGTTGTCGTCTGGGTTGATGAGGATTTCGGTGAAGAAGATGGTGTTGAGGAGTTTCTTGAGGCTGGGTGGGGTGTCTGGGTGGGTGTAGAGGTGGTGGCAGTGTTCGAGGAGGGTGAGGGCTTCTTTGAGGTGTTGTTCGACGCGTTCGCGGTCGGCGGTGAGGGTGGCCAGTTCTTGGGTGATGTGGTCGAGCTCACGGGTGAGGCGGGTTTGTTCGGTTTTGAGGAGGTCGAGGGGGATGGCGTCGGCGTAGTGGGCTTCGAGGAGTTTGGCTTGTTGGGTTTTGAGTTTGCGGGCTTGGGTGGTGAGTGTTTGGGTGTGGGTGTGTTGGCGGGCGTAGATGTGGTCGAGTTCGATGCGGAGGTATTTCTCGATGGTGCGTCGGTCTTCGGGGGTGATGTGGATGTGGTGGTAGAGGTCGGCGATGCGAGCGTCGACTTCGTCGATGAGGACGGCTTTGAAGGAGCATTTGGTGCGGTGGCGTTGGCGGTAGGAGCAGACGAAGTATGGATAGATATGGCCGTTTCTGGCTTTGGCGTTGTGGATGATGAGTCGGCCGCCGCATTGGCCGCAGCGGATGGTGGTTTTGAGGTGGTGGTTATGGATGCGTTGGCGTTCGCCGTGGCGGTGTTGGTTGAGGATGGTTTGGACGCGCTGCCAGGTGGCGTCGTCGATGAGGGGTTGGTGTTTGCCGGGGTATTGAACGCCTTGGTAGGTGACGATGCCGCGGTAATAGGGGTTACGGAGGATGGCGAGGAGTTTGTTGTGGCCGAGGGGATGAGACGGCCGGCTGGGCGTGGGGACAGTGGTCAGGCCTTGAGCGGTGAGGTGGTCAGTGAGGGTGGATAGCGTCCAGCGGTCGGTGGCGTATTCGGTGAAGGCTTGGGTGATGAGTGGGCCGCGAACAGGGTCGATGTCGACCCGGCGGGCTTCCCTGCCTTGCTCGTCGCGGCCTTGTTTGTTGAGGTAGCCGAGTGGGGCGCGGCCAATGGTGCCGCCGGCGCGGGCTTTTTGGCTGAGGCCTTTGACGACTTCGTTGGCGAGGTTGCGGGAGTAGAACTCGGCGATGGAGCTCATGATGCCGTGCAGGAGGATGCCGCCGGGGGTTTGGTCGATGTTCTCGGTGGTGGAGATCAGGCGGGTGCCGGTTTGGTCGAGGATGCGGTTGATGTCGACGTCGTCGGCGCGGTTGCGGGCGAGGCGGTCGAGTTTGTGGACGATGACGTAGTCGATGTCGCCGGCGTCTTGGAGGTAGTGGAGCATCTTTTGTAGTTCGGGGCGGTTGGCGCTGCGGGCGGATTCGCCGCGGTCGACGAACTCTTTGACGATGAGAGCGCCCAGGGCCATGGCCTTCTTCTTGTTGGCTTCGCGTTGGGCGGGGATGGAGAAGCCCTCGGCAGCGCCGCTTCGTTGGGCTTGTTCGCGGGTGGAGACCCGCAGGTAGGAGACGGCCCGCTTCGGGGTGAGTGAGGCGGCCATGGCGGCAAACGGATCGGTGGTCATGGGCGGACTCCGTGCCGGTGGCTTGTGGGGTTGGTGATGGTGTTGGTCATGAGCGCCTTCTCCTTTCTCACCCGCTACCCGCCTGCGTCCTCGGGGCCGTGGCTATGGGGTGTTATGGCTTGTCAGGGCGGAAACCGGCGGCTCGTCCGGGACTGCCCTACTTCTATTGACGCTCAGATGGAACGAAAAGTCCAGAGGGTTGAGGGGGTGATGGGGGTAGACGTGAGCCTTGGCGCTGGGTTGGTACCGTGCAGGGCCACCTGCTGGGATGTGGTTAGATATTACCTAGACAAACCTCTACCCTTCCCGCGGGGGAGAGTGCTTGTCAGCACACGTTTATCCATCGCTCCTGTCGTAATGGCTGTACTCGCTCCTTATTTCTATATACAAGCCCCTTCGTAAGAATGCAGTATGTCTATCCGTACACTCAGCAACGAGGGAGTGTTTATGTAACGAAATGATAACGTTTTTGATAAAGTATCGAAGTTTGTGCTGGGCAATGTTAAAGTTCGTGCAAGTCGTAAAATCGTCATTCTCATTGAGGCGAAAGGGTGGGGGCGATGTTTGGGGGATTGCGATGGCTTCGATTGCCGCTGCTTATAGCGGTCACAGTGGTGTTGGGGATGCTGACGCCCCAGCCCGCGGTAAATGCAAAATCTCCTCTCTCTCCTTTTCTAGTAACTATCTGGTCTAGCTTTCGACCACGTGCAATGAGTGCGGGAGTGTCGCAGTATGCTGTCGCGCGCTTCAGCAATGCTGGTGAGCAGGAGGAGACTATCAACTTTCGCGTCAAAGCCTGGTGTTATTCAGAGGCGAAAGGAAAAATAGATTTCAGCAGCGAATGGAAAACTATTACAATTCCAATAGGAGATAAGCGTCCGGGTGTTGTGGTGAAAACCCATGAGGTTTCTGTTACTCCCCCGTCGACTTGTAGCCCACCGATGTCCTTCGTCAGGAGGGCATTATTGCCCAGCTCATTTCTTGGTTTTGAGATGGTCAGTGTGATTGAGGGTCGTTACCAAGGGCTTGACCCGTTTAACAACTATGTTTACGGCCCCTTCACTAAAGATTGGTATCGCTACAACCTGCTTGCTAAAAAACCATATCCGACAACAACTGGCGAATACCAAGCGCACCACATGCTTCCTCAGAAATTCGAGCCGCGGTTCAATGCTGCTGGATTTAACATTCATCATCCTAGTAATCTGCGGTGGTGGTGCTCAACTAAGGGGCTGCCGACAAATCACCAGAGTCAGGCGTATGCCTACAATCAGTTGTGGGAGAATTTTTTTGCAACTACTCCGTATATTACACAGCAGCACATTATAGTATTCATGCAAAACATCCAAGGACGATTCACCTACACCTGCTAGGATAGATTCATGCCATATGAACTAGTCGCTAAATCTGATGGACCGAGCGCGTGGGTTTTCCCGGCGAATCCCAGTCTGCCAAAGATCGGCCCCTTCATGCTGGATGACGGACGAGATATCTATCAGCTTATCGCTGACGGCGATATTGCGGATCTCGACTTCACTCCAACATTCCGCCACACGCAAGGATCACATTTTGGAGACCTGCTCTGGACGGGTTGTACGATGAAAGTGGCTTCGAATAGGTTCATTAACGCACTTTTCGGCTTCTCCGGGTGGCGTTCCTTCGACATCCATCTCTTGGGGCTTAAAGGTGAAATCATGGACGGATATAAAGGCTTTGCCGTGGTTGACGGATCAGTCGATGTTTTCCATACGACCGGTTTTCAATTTTGGCGTTTCGGCGTAAGCGACGACGTCATGGCAGCGCTGCACGCTAATTCAGCCGACGATCTTGAGATCAGGAACCTTCCATGAGTGAACGTCGGCACAACTGATGCTCATTGAACGCTTACGAGCACAGAGCTCGTAAATCTACTCCGTGCTTGCAGCCCATGGAATCACTCAGCCCCGAATTAGTAGTCGGGTGAGCGACCACTGGCTACATCCAACAGTTATCCCGGTTGAGCTATTTGTGGATATTGCTGGCGCACACGACTGGACTACTGCCGACCTTATTCCTCTTGAGAAAGAGTTGAGTCAGTTTGTCGGCCGCCCTATCCTTCTTGTTTCCGAGTCACACGCTGAACGGCTCATAGACAAAGCGGAACAAATGATAGGGCTAGAAGAGATAGTTGACTAGCGATTAAAATGCCCATCCCTAGAGATAATGCATCCGTGAGTGCTTTACCTCATTGAGGCTTATCTGCAAGCAGCGTGTCGGCAAGTACTCCCTAGTCAAACCACGCTTGATTACGGTCATTAATAAAATGATCTCAAACCAGACAAGCTGTTCTATACATCCCCTCAGGGCGAAGAGCTAGTTGGAGAAACCCAAAGCGCCCCCGTGTGAGTAAGCCTCGATATATTCAGTTTAAGTGTGGTGACATCTGGGCATCGCCCAGATGTCACCACATGCGAATTATCTAATTGCCAGCAGTATAGCCAAGAAGAAGGCAAGCATGGCAACACAGATAACCGTCTTGCAAAGCCATCTAACGGTGGCAGCCCACAATGGTTCCATTGGAGCACTCCTTACAGTAAGTACGCTCAACAATGGATCTCATTGCGAGCCTCCGTCAAATCTTTATACAGCTTCACCGGAGACTCGCAACAAGCTCTATTATTTTATCACTCCTAGGATTTCTCCTCAAGGAATTTAAACACCTCCAATCGTTCAGCAATACCATTAGGAACAGAGTCGATTCTTATGACAGAATGTGACCGAAAGGCTTCACCTGGATTTCCGGCCGCAAAAGAGCCACGAACCGGACTCCATGTTCTACCATGCTTCTCTAGTTCAATAAACCCAAATCCCGTATAGCCCCTATGTCCAGAGTCTTCATGCGTATTCAAGAATATGTAATAATATCTACCAGCAACCCTGTCTACATGACTGGAAATCGTGCGCCAATGACAATATGGCCTTCCATCATTGTGAAAATTAGTGCCATCGAAAACCCACATTTGCCGCCGTAGGTCGTATCTAATGCTCCCAATGCTATTCAACCTTTCACCATATCCAGAAACACGCTCACCCCAAACGCCCTTCAAATCCAAACGATCGGTAAAGGAAGCGAGCATGTTTCTTATCCATTGATAAAAAGCATTCCCCAGTACTCCGGTAATAATACCCACGATCAAGGCCACGGCTAGTTGCAATAACGACATGAGAGAATACTATCAGTACGTTCGGCCAAGTGGGTAGTCGTCCATGACAGTTTTTCGGGAAACTCCGCTATGGTCGGTGAGCCCCGGTCAGAGTGAGTTGCACGAGATGACCTTAGGAGAGTCGAGTAAAAATCGTGCTTAGCCAAGCATCTCGGCACTGATGTCGTCGGTGCTGTCCAGGACTGCTTGGTACGGCGCGGAGTGAGAATACGGATCCGCTCACCCCACCACCCTCCCCAAAACCCTCACTAGTCGGCGCACGCTCTCGATGCTCAGGTCTAGGCCATGGTGGCCGTCGCCGATGTAGATCCATTCGTCGGGGTCATCCGGGTACTGGTAGCGGGTGATGGCGATCTCTGTCGCGACGGCGTGGCGGGCGATGCCATTTGGCGTTTCCCCTGGCGAGCGTTCAAGGGTGATGGCCCCGAGTAGCCGCGTGCGGCCTTCGTGAAGCTGGTCGTCGGGATCTTGGTCAGCGTGGTCACGAACGCACCACGATGGACAGGGCGGCGCTTCGGTGTGAGTGCTAGGGCGACTGCTGCTCGTGGCGGTGGGGTTGGCGGGAGCGGGATCCATAACTGCCTCCTGGTCGGCTCAAGCAGTCAGGAAAGCGCGAAGAGGAGAGGAAGTCCAGCGCTGGCCCGCACCCTGAGGATTGGTCACTCACCTCAAGGCGAAATTTGTCCGCCTAGCCCCCGCACCAGCTCCCCGGCATCCACGTCGAGGCCGCCGGCGATCTTCAGGATGTTGTGGAGGCTGAGGTTTCGCTGGCCGCGTTCGACCTGCCCGATGTAGGTCCAATGCAGTCCTGCTCGTTCGGCCAAGCTCTCCTGGCTGAGCCCCTTCGCCTCCCGGGTGGCACGAACGCGGTCGCCAAAGGCCCCAGTCACGGGTGACAGGGGCGGCTTCCGCGCAGGGTTGGGCACCTGCCAATCCCAGTCGCCCGAAGACGGAGTATCCAGAGACGATAGGTCCTGTGACGATGTATCCTGTTAGGACCGTCGACGGAAAGGAGACCACCATGGGTGGCGACTGACCGGCCGCATCATGGCCTCGCGGCGTGATGGCAAGAGTCCCGACGAGACAGTGAGGGAGGTGACGGCTCATGGGTGGCGAGTGATTACTAAACGGCGCTGACCCATCTCTTGGTGTCGGTGAACGGCGCCCGCTAGACCGTCTTGGCTGAGCGGGCGCTTCCGTTCTCTCGCCCCCGCTTCTTGCCAGCGGTTTGCGCCGCGCCCTCTTGTGTTTCATGCGCTTGAACTGACTTGTCTAGGCTCTCATCCTCCAGGATCCACACAAACGCCACACCAGCCCGCGGCAGCACCCAGCCGTCGTAGCTCATGGTGTACTTCTTCACCCCAGCGACGTCTGGAGCCTCGCTCACCCGAGCACGCCGGGTGCTTGAGATGAAGTCCACCAGTTTCATCTTGGCTATTCCAGCGTCCTGATAGTTCAGCTCTAGCTCAAACCCCTTCGTCGGGCGGTCGACATCGAAGTGGACCATGTGCCCGTCCCGCCGTAGCCGTGACCGGTACGTGAACGACATGACCACCGGCTGCTCGGCCTCCACGACGGCCTCGCCAATATCCACGGTGTACACCTGCCCATGTTCATCTGTCGTCCGGATAATCTTCAGCGGCTCCCCATCCACCACGAACTCAATGAGTGCAAAGTTGTCCAGATCTGTCACGTCAAGCTTCGTCCCAGCAGGTTTGAACCACACACTCGTCTCCCCGTGCTCAGCCACCATCTGGTCATACCGCTGCCGATCCGAGACCATGGCGAACTTCCGGAACCGGTGCTTGGGCACCACCGTGTATTCCCAGCGGACCAGTAAGTCAAAGAACAGGTTAGGGGTTACACCCCTAACCCTAGGTATACCTAGGGTCGCGTCGACTCGTGCGTCATACCAGCGCTCCTCAGCCGTGATCGCCTGGTGCTTGATATCTCCATAGACTTCCCGCCCGAAGGCCGTATCGCCAAAGCGCATGCCCAAGCTATTGACTGCCAACTCATCCAACAGCCGGGGCGTGGCAATACGCTCCAGATCGTCAGTGTTGAACCGGAACCCTTCGATCACCGCATCCCGCATGGCCGGCGCTTCGTCGTGAATGATCTGACGGAACTGGCGAGCGGTGGCAGCTTCCTGATCCTTACGGAAAGAGTACTCGAACAACGTACCGAGGAGCCCGGCACCAAACAGCGTGCCGCCTAGTTCCCCGAGTGGCAGCGCGTGCAGCCACGACCAGTCACCCAAAGACAGACCAGTGAGCCAGCCGTTCAGCATGATGAGGAGGATGCCAGCCAAGGTCAAGACTGTTGCCAGCAGCGCCGCTTTGGTCTTGCGGAGACGAGCATGAAGCGATGGCTTATTGTCAGGATTTGGGTGCGACATTACTGGTTATGATTATATACCAGAATGAAGTGCCTGCATAGGCTTTATGCTATTGCTCAAGGTGGCTATTTCACGGTAAAATAGATACCAGAAAGGGGCGAATATGCGATGCAAGATGGTTTACAAGAAATAAAGGAACTTATTACACGCGAGGTAGGTTCGCTTAAGAGCGAGGTTACTTCTGTTTGCAAGCGACTCGATGCGCTTGAAGAGGGTCAGAACGGATTTCGCGAGGAGATCGAGGCGGTAAAGACTGATCTCAAGGCGGAGATTAGCGACGTGAAGAGCGAGCTCAAGGCGGAGATCGGCGCTGTCAAGCTCGAGCTGCGGGAAGAAAGCGGCAAAACGCACGAGCGGCTAGACAAGATGGACGAGCGGTTTGAAGATATTGATGAACAGCTCGAGACGCTTACTACCTCAGTCAACGCGACACAAGAAACGGTTCTGCGGACGCGCGATCATATGGATAATCGCTTCGAACGGGTGGAAGCGCGGATGGATCACGCCATCGCTGACCTGAAGGTAGCGCGCTCCGACATCAGTGCTCTTCGCCATGACCTCCAGATGGAAGAAGAAAGCCGCGGACTTTCAGACGCAACCCTGTTCGTAGGTCAGCGGGAAACTAACCAAAACCTAGAGAAGCGAGTCGCCGCCCTCGAAGCCCAATTCTCGGCACTGCGGGAACGAGCGGTGTAGTCAGGCAGGGGGTTCCGCCACGCCGCGCAAGCCTTGCCCCGCCTACTCTTCCAGCCGCAGCGCCTCTTGCAACTGCTCCACCCGGATAGGTGCATAGCCCTGACCAGGGATGCGAGCGCCTTTGAACAACCTCATGAACAAGGACGGAAATTACACTGGCAGCAAAGGCAGAATTGATACCGTCAAGAAGGTCATTAGCTTCTGCCCCGCCTCCGTTCCAAGAGCTTTTGCCGCGGCGGTCAGTGCTTTATCTACCAGACTTCGAACACGACCTCGCTCGGTTGATGGATTCTTCGCTAGATCCAATGCATCCGCAAGCGCTTTTTTCGTTTCAGGAGCATCAACTTCACTGGCCAGCTTTTGGGCTTCTGTCAGGAGCTCAACCAGCTGGGCCGAGTCACTTCCGATAGTGACAGTCACGTTCTGAACATTATGACTGCCGCCTTGTACGCCGCCGCTCACGTCCCCTGAAACAGAGATGCTCCCACGATTGTCTGTATAGGTCACTTTAGCTCCTCCGATTGGTACGACTGGCGAATCGAGCAGAAGGCGGTTAGACTTCAACCATTCCCTGCCACTAGCAGTGAGTGCTTTTGCAACTTTTCCTCCCCAATGTTCAAAACCCTCAAGAAGCCCATGGCGGTCACACCAGCTGAACGCGTCGAGGAAGTCATTCTCGGATATGTCAGGGAACGGCTCTTCCAAGAAAGTGGGGATTCCGGCAGCACTGTCAACAGGGTTTCCGCTACTCACTGCTTGAAGCAAGGCGCGACGGATACGCTCATCTCGTCGTTCGCCATTTTCGAGGGAGCGCTGCACGCGACTAGCTACCTCTCTTCCTGTAGTCGTTATATGCATGAGGCCTTGGTAGCTCCCCGTGACTAGACCTAGTTCCTTCAGCTGGTGAATGATCCATCTAGGGGTACTACTAATCTTGTCATCAAGTAGGGTGTCGATCATCGCCACGCCGCTATTGGTAGTTGCTAGACCTAGAAGAACCTTTTCTTCATCAGAACCTGCAATGTCCGCCATGACTTGGTGGATGTTAAGTTGTTGACTAGTCATGGGTGAAGCATATCATGTATATGGGTTGTTCGCGGTTGACCGTGGCGCTTAGGCTAATCAAGTTATGCGACCGCGTCCGGTGGGCGCTATGTAACAGAATAAGGGTTTGACAGACTGACTGTCTAGTGCGTTTGATATGTTTGACAGCAGCATTCACGACTCCGGCATGGGCGTTGGTGGCGCTAAGCTGATGGCCAACTTTGATGCGGGGATACTAGGCGGCGAGAGGGGCCTCGGGGTCGGCGTCCGTAATGCAGGTGTCGAAGCAGGTTACTGAGACCACAACAGCTTGATAGCCAGGCGGTCGGCCAAAAAATCATACTGCTCCAAATTAAGCAATGCCTCAAAAACAGGATCTGCCTGCTCCTCCAGGTTCAGGCACTTTTCGCTCAATGCATAATCTTGCGTTGCCTTACCGAAGGTTTTGGCGGCCTCTGAAAGCCTCTCCATTGCCCCTTTAGCTTTGACACTCGCCTTAGCCCATTGTGGACCACTCTGCCTGCTACATTGCGAGATTAGTGTAAACATAATTTGTGGATGCCGCTTGCCGTAACTCGCCCAAGCCATTTCGAGTTGATTATGCCATCCAGCTTTAATGGATCTCATTTCAGACTCAACCGCTTCTCGAACAGATGTAATATAAGCCCTCCGCCATCGGCGATGAGCCCTATCCATTGCCGCTAGCTCGCCGGAGATCTCTCCGGAAAACGCTTTTGTTAGATTCTTAACTGCGGTCTCTCTTGACGCTTCCTCTGATTTTGATTCAAGGTGAGCCTCTCTCGCAGACTCTGCCCCGCTGGATTTATCCTCGCCCTCAAGAGTGGAATTTCGTAAACGCTTAAAAAAGTCACAGTCTGGAACCAATCCGAACCCAAATACCCCGATGGCCCCGCCTAGTACATAGGGTACCAGTTCTGCGGGCACAATCCACGGATTTCCCGGTTTAAAACAAGAGCACGAAAGAGCGACGCCAATAAGCTGACCCACTACTAACCCTGATAAGACCAAGTCAATAGCGACAATCAAGAGTAACATTCGCCATCGTTTGCGGAATACTGGCCAAAGTACTGCCTTAGGGCGAGTCACGCAATCGCCAAAACCAAGAGCGAGAATACTAGTCACACTAGCAACCAACGCTCCAAACAGAGCTCCCCCTATTTTGAGAAGCATGGCTTACGCACTCATGATCAGCCTAGTGCGAGCTTCGCCATAGATACCCGAGTCCGTTCAGCACGTGTGCTCTCCGTGGGTCGGCTTATCTGATAGAGTAGTTCGCCCTTCGGATTTCTGTCTACTTCGACAAACCCTAATTGTCTCAAGACACTGAGGTCACGTCGAATCTCGGGGATATCCCCTCTTGCCAATGAGGCAATCTCAAGAAGAGTCATCGGTATGCCATGAACAAGCACCCCCAGCACGGTCTGCTTTGCGCTGATGGATCCCGGGGAATATACCAAGTCTTGAACCTGACGCCTTAGCAGATCCAAGAGATGCCGTTCCTCTACTTCTATTGAAGATGGATCCGAATCAAGCACATTGCCTTCATCCATAGATCGTGATCGATCTGACCTCTGAAGAACCACAAGCTCTTCGTAGGGCTTATTTGGTTGAGGGTTAAGACGTACCGTCACGTGATCATTCTCCATTTGTGACAATTTTATACAACCTCCTTGTAATATAACCGTTTTATCAATCAGGGTTTTCAAGCAATTCTTCGAGAGATATCTGAATCTTGATGGCGATGATCAAGTCAGTGAGTATTTCCCACATTTCATCGTCGAGACTCTCCTTTAGTGCCAAGTCAAGAATGACGCCATGGGCGTATCGATCACGAAGTCCTTGGATCATCTCTGCATGAATTACACACTCCTCCAAGGGTGCATCATCCCCTGTATAGTCAATAATACCATCTCTGCGGAGCGAGTCAATATATGCAATCATGATTGGCAGATCAAGCGATTTTAGAAACTCCAAGGTGGTAATTTCTTCGCGCGCAAGAGCCTCTCTCCATTTTGAGGTGCTCTTCTCTTGAAGAGGGTGACTAGACACATCTGGCCACCTACTCAATTCACTAAGTGAAACATTGGCCTTGGCGAGTTTCGTCAAGTATCCACGTATGTTACTCTCAATACTAATCAGGAAAGAGAGTCGCTGATTGATCGATCGGGCATCGCGCGCAAATACTCCACACAGAATGCTGCTAAAACGTTGCCGACCTCGTTGTCCATTGAGGTTTCTCTCGGCCTTCTGGATCAGCTCCCTAACGCGCTCTCTAGTTGCCTCTTTTCCAAGGGCACCCTCAATTTTGACAGAAAGGGCTGGTTTTTCATTTTCAGGTATATCGGCGCTGACCATGAGGCTTGTAGCCAGACTCTCAGCCTCGCTATCCGGCAGGTGTAGAGTCTCGCCTTCTTCGGTCTCGTTACGTCCAGGCGGAACGAGAGACCAACAGTAGAGGCCTCCTTGCGCCAGTGCCTCCTGAGCCGCCTGAACAGCCTTCAGGGTGTCATCGTAGTCGTCAGATATAAACTTAACAACACCGATACAGAAACCTGCGCCCCGGTAGACTGTGATATGCCTTGCTTTCTCTCTGTGTAGGGCACGACTGAGAGTCTCCACTTCAGTCTTCTCTAGGATTCTCCCCTTAGCCCCGTAAACGAATAAGTATACCTTACAACCTGCCGGAGACTGGTAGTTATGAAGTATTTTCCTCTCTAATGCATGCTGCACAGCTGTTTCAAGCTTGGCTTGGTCCTCTTCGCTGGTGTCCCAGAATGCTTCAACCAATGATTTAACTGCATCTAAACTTGGCGGAGAATCCGCCTGGCTAATCCCGCAATCGACGTAATCAACGGCTTCAGCCTTGAATTCGACAAATTGATCCAACCGAAGATCAAGTACTGGCTGCTGAACAGTTCTCAGAAAAGCCATGCGTTTCGATTCACTAAGCCATGCGCGAATTAGTAGATCCATGGGTCCATAAACGATATGGCATGTAGCACCATGAATGCCGATACTGCGAAGAGAGGAAGTAACAGCTTCCATGAGATCGGCACCACGACCATCTCGACTACTCAACAAGTAGAAGTGGCAGAACTCTCCCACAGTGCTATGTGCTTGAGGATCCCAGAGCAGCCTTGAATTACCAGGTTTCGCCCGGAAATTCGTCGTCAGCGAAGGTGCGTTTGGTGCTTTCCCCTCGGGTACCATGGCACATTATGACATGCTTGACTGCTCTTAGGCAAATCGTCGCGGGCGTGTCGCAGTGATCCCCTCCGTCATCTAGCAGGAGGGACAGTCCTAAGTCCTGTCTTGAAGATGTCAACGTGTTGCAGGAGCTCAGTGAGGCTGCTCCGTATCCACCACTGTCACTGCACAAGCTGCCCCTAGCGTCTGGCTCTTGATCATGTCCGCGTGGATGTTGCCGGTGAGGACGATGGTGAATTTGGGCCAGGTTTCGCCTCGCCAGACCAGCCGGATGGTGGTCTGGCCTTGGAGCTGGACAACGACTGGTTCAGCCAGCTCCTGCTCGTGCCACAGGGCCTCTGGTTGGGAGGTGGTGGTCCAGGCCGGGGTTAGGGGTGTGGGCTGGGGTGCGTTGTCTTGCCACAGGCTGAGCTGTGGTGGGTGCATGTGGATGTGGTGTTGGCAGCGGAGTTGGATGGTGAAGCCGACTTGGGTTTCGTCCAAGCCGATGAGGATGAGGGTGGCTTCGGGGACGGTTTGGGTGGTCCAGTGGGTGGAGATCAGCCGGGCAAGCTGGAGCAGGCCGCGGTCGCTGTAGCGGCGGGCTTGGCGTTGGTCGAGGAAGTGTTTGGCCCCGAATTCTTCGAGCCGGGCGAGGTGGGTGTCGGCGTCGGTACACAGCCCGAGGGAGTAGCTGGCGGCCTCCACGGCGGTGATGTCGTCGTCGGAGTCGATCAGTTCCATGATCTTGTGGTTCAGCTCTACCAAGGCGACTTCGGGGTCGCCGTTGCCGAGTAGGTCGCACATGACCGGGCACTGGGCCATGGTCTGCGGCGACAGGCCACCGGGGCGTTTACGGGCAGCGCGGAGTTCCTGGTGGATGGCATCTTCGGCGGCGCGGCCGCTCCTTTCAGCACTGTCGCTGCTGCTCATCTGGGCAGCCTAGCCGAGGACGCTTAGGGCTTATTCACGAGCCTCTTTGACTGCCTGCTGGCTAGGGATTCTGCGGCTGACGTGCTGCCTTGCGGCCAAGCCCCACCGGGGGTCGTTCTGTGCGCGGAGGGAGGCACGTCCTGGTTCCTCGGGGCTTCTGGTGCTCGGGGGATGTCACTTTCATGTCACGACAGGTCGTGGGGTTGTGGGTTGGACTTGGGGCGTGAAGTCAAACCGGCTTCCTACGCAAGTTACACCGGCTCCGCTGCTTGGTGGTGGCGGGTGGTGTGGAAGGAGTTCTCATGTCGGATCTCATCCCTACGTCTGGGTTTGGTGCTGGATCGGCTCGGGCGGCTGGGCCTGGTTTGGCCTCGTCGGTGACCGGGGCGGGTGGGCGACCGCGGGGGCTGGCCCGGGCGGTGCAGCGTGAGCTGGAGTGGACGGCTGGTCGAGGTGATGTGGTCAGGGCGGTTGACGGAGCTCGGGCGGAGCTGACGAATCAGGCGATGGGCAATGTCGGCAACCTGGTGATGACCGGTCAGGCGTTGGTGCAGGTTGCGCCGGAGAGTGCGCCGTATTTGGAAGCGTTGTTGGGTGCGTATGCCACTGGTGCAGCGCAGGCTATTGCGAGGTTCCAGTGACCGGCCTGGCAGTCCTCGGGCTGGTTGGCATGGCGGTCCTCGGACTGGTGGGTTTGGGGTTGGTGGTGTGGGGGTTGGTGGAGGTTTGGCGGGATGAGCGGCGGCTGACCAAGGAGCGGGCTCGAGCGGAGCGGCGGCGTATTGAGCGCGAGGCCAGCCTGGTGGCTGGGCGGCTCAGGCAGCAGGCTTTCCGGGTTCAGGGGGAGATGATGCGGCGGGTGGTTGAGGAGTTGCAGCGCCGGTCGTGATGGTTGAGGACGCGGCACCCAGCCCACCTAGGGCGGATGATCGTGGTTGGTGGCTGGGTGTTGCGTTTTCTACAATAGCGGTTTTTGTGTCCCTTAATTACTGAATGTGCCCTGCTATTTCTGTGGTGGGGCTGGGTGGTCGGGGTGTCCGATCGGTGGGAATTGTGTCCGAGTGGATGGTTGTTTTCTCGGGTTGAGTGCGTCGTAATACAGGTAGCGCCCCGGGCGGATGCCGTCTTCCGGAGGTGCCGGGTTGAGACGAGGTATATCCGGGGCGCTTATACCAACCAATTGTAATGAAGAAGGAGGAGGTTGTATGCAGTATGCAGGTTGTGACAAGCAGTTCCGAACGGTGTTGGCGGATCCGCCGTGGCCGGGTCAGTCGAGTGGGAAACACTATCCGATGATGAGCCTGGAGCAGATCAGGCAGTTGCCGGTGGCAAGTTTGGTGGGAGCGGATGCGCATTTGTGGTTGTGGACGACGAATGGCCTGCTCCGGGAGGCCTATGAGGTGGCGGAGGCGTGGGGGTTCACGGTGCGCTCGCCGCTGACGTGGGTCAAGTTCCGGCTGGGGCTAGGTGGGCGGTATTCCTTGCGTAACGCTACGGAGCAGTTGTTGTTTTGTACGCGTGGTCGAGAGCCGGTGAATTTCCGGTCGCAGCCGACGTGGTTCACCGCGCCGGTGCGGGAGCATTCCCGTAAACCGGCTGAACAGTTCGCGGTTATCGAGAGGGTGTCGCGGGGGCCGTATCTGGAGTTGTTTGCGCGCCGGCGTCCGGAGTCACGGGCGGATTGGTCGGTGTGGGGTAACCAGGTTGATGCTGACATTGTCATTCCGGGGTATCCGGTGCCCAGTGATACCGGCCGCAACCAGGACGGAATGAAACAGCTCGGGGGACTGCAGCGATGAAACGGATGCGAGGAGGAACTGATGTCTGGTGGTGGGATGAACAACCGATCTACGAGGCTACTCGCCGGCGCGCTGTCGCTGCTGGTAAGCGCCGTATGCGTCGAGATGACGTTGTGCGTTCTGGGCAGGATTTGGCTGCCCGTGATGCTGGTTGCCGGCGGCATCGGGCTCGTCGCCGCCGGGGCGTGGGGGCTGATGTGGTGGTGGCGAAACCGGTTCTGGTGGTGAAACGACGAGGAGGTCGACATGGCAAGGCGTGGACGTAAACGAGAGGTCGGCCGCGGCACGTCCCGGTCATCGCAGGTGCGGGTGGTGCCGCTGTGGCAAACCCCGATCTCGCGGCGTGAACTGGCCAAAGCCTTGGCGATGTACCTGCTGTGGCGGATCGAACAAACCCCAGAAGCAACCACCGAGGCCAACGGCCCTGCTGGGTCTGATGAGGCTGGCGGAGTCAGTGCCCCTGCCCCGGATGATGGAGGCGCATCGTGAGTAGCAAGCGGCGATGGTGCTGGCGTGAGTTGTATTGGCCGCGGCCGCTGAAATGGACGATGGTGCAGCAGCTGATGCATCGGCTGGTGGCTGATCCTGGTCTGGGGTCGCTGGTCATTGAAACCCGGGCAACGAACGAGACGATCCGCTTTCAGATCGCGGCCGACGTCAGGTGTATCCGCGTGGTGGAGTCGCTGCTGGGTGAGCTAGTTCCCGGTATGCAGACGGTGAAGGCCGGGGTGCGGCGGGCGGTGACCCGGGCGGCACGCCTCAAGGTGACGCATCCGTTACTGGCGCTGGATACCAGCCGGATTGAAGCGGTGACTCGGGCGCTGCTGGCTGGCTTGTCGGGGCTCCGAACCGGCGAGCAGCTGGTGTTGCAGCTGTTTATCGGTGGGCGGGTTGCGCCGATGCTGTCGCGGCGTCCGCCCCTCGAGGCGCGGCAGTCGTGGTGGAGTCTGCTCAACCACGGAGCCCGAACTGCCAGTGGTGATGAACTCGCCCGGGTACGCGAACGCCGCCGGCAGCACGGCGCGTTGGTGAGTGTGCGACTTGGCGCCGAAGCAGCCACACCCCAAAAGGCCCGGGCACTGATCCAGCGGCTGTTCGGGGCGCTGTGCACCATCGAGGCGGCCGGCGTGCGGTTGCGGTTGTGGCCTGAGGATCCCGCCAAACTCCACCAGGTACGGCGGCCGTGGTACTACGGATTGCAGCTGAGCAGCACCGAGATCGCCTCCCTCACCGGTTGGCCGGTTGGCGAGGGAGACTTGCCCGGCCTGCCGCCGGTATCGCCTCGGCAGATCCCGCCACCGAACTGGCTGGCTGGCATGCATCAACGACTGGCGGGGCGGGTATTCGCTCGCTCCAGTGCACCCGGCAGGCCGGTCGCGTTGGGGATTCCTCCGCGGGATGCACTGCTCCACACGGTCTTGCTCGGCCCGACTGGGGCTGGTAAATCGACGGCGCTGGAGCATCTGGCACTGGCCGACATCACGGCCGGCCGCGGCGTGGTGGTCATTGACCCCAAAAGCGACCTGGTCACCGATCTACTGGAGCGGATCCCGACCGAGCGTGTGGATGATGTCGTGGTGCTGGATCCCACCGACCCCGGCCCGGTTGGATTGAATCCGCTGGCAGCCGCTACAAGGCAGCCGGAGCTGACCGTCGATGCGCTCCTGGCAACCTGCAAGGCCGTGTTCGCCGACTCGTGGGGTATCCGCACCGAGGAAATCCTGACCGCCGCGCTGTTGACCCTCGCCAAGGTAGGCGGCCCGGCAGCCACCCTAGTGATGATCCCCAGCCTGCTGACTAACCCTGCCTTCCGGCGCATGGTCACCCGCAAGCTTCACGACCCGCTCGGTGTATCAGCATTCTGGGCGAAATTCGACGCTAAAAGCCCAGAGCAGCAAGCCACAGAGATAGCGCCAGTCCTCAACAAACTCCAGCAATTCGTCATCCGCCCGCAGCTGCGCGCCGTGCTCGGACAGACCCAGCCACGCTTCCAACTCCGAGAGGTATTCACCAACCGCACCATCCTGCTGGTCAGCCTCAACAAAGGGGTGATCGGCAGCGAGGCCGCCCGGCTCCTCGGGTCGCTGCTCATCGGGCAACTCTGGCCACTCATCTTGTCCCGCGCCGCACTACCGCCAGAACGCCGCCACTTGGTCAGCATCTACGTCGACGAAGTCCACGACTTCCTCCACGGTATCCCCGGCGACCTGGCAGACGCCCTGGCACAATCCCGCTCGCTCGGCGTGGCCTGGCACCTGGCGCACCAATACCGCAACCAACTCACCCCAGCAATGCGCGCGGCCATCGATGCCAACGCCCGCAACAAAATCTGTTTCGGCCTGGCCGCCCCTGACGCCCGCGACATGGCCGCCATGACATCCGGCCTTGAACCGCTCGACTTCATCCGCCTACCGCGCTACGCCACCTACTCGACCGCGTGGGTCGACGGCCAGGAAACCGGCTGGATCTCCGGCATCACCCTGCCACCACACCCGAGCCAACGCCCCGCCATCGACGCACGCGCCGCCAGCCGCCACCGCTACGGCATCCCCGCCAAGGAAACCGAAACTGCCCTGACCCAACTCACCAGCCACCCCATCCCCACAGCACCAGCCACCGAAACGACCTCACCACCAGCACCACCAACATCACCGGGTGAATTCGGCCGTCGCCTAGCTCCGACCAAACGCCGCCAGAAGTGACCAATCGCCTGACCAGTCGCGTCACTGAACCAACCAGCCTTCACCCCGCCAACCGGCCCTCAACCACCAACTACGGGACACGACTGTCTACCTCTTCACCGAGGCAGCCACCACACCGGCACCGGCCAGCGACCAGCGGCACTAGAGCCGGGCCTCTCTCTAACCACATCGTGAAAGGAGGACTCCCATGATTCGTATCTCCGAGCACCAACTTCACCACCTCATGGCACGTCTCAGCCAGCGCGCCATGACCGTCCTGCGATTCCTCGCCCAGCAACGCTTCGCCACCACCAGCCACCTTGCCCGGCTGCTCAGGCCCCACCACGCCAGCCCCGCCTCGGCCCTACGTCAAACCAGCCGCCTGACAAAACACCTGGCCACGCTTCACCTCATCCGTGCCCTCACCAGACGCATCGGCGGCATGCGCGCCGGCTCCGCCGCCGCCACCTGGCACCTGACCGAACCCGGCCACCGCCTCATCACCCGCCACGACGCCGACACCGGCACCCCAACCCGACGACGCTGGCACGAACCATCCCTCGGCTTCCTCACCCATACCCTCGCCATCACCGAAACACGCATCACCATCGAAGAAACCGCCCGCCACAGCCACTTCACCATCCACCACATCGAACCCGAACCCACCTGCTGGCGCAGCCACCTCGGCCCCTACGGCCAACCCGAATGGGTCAAACCCGACCTTGGCCTCATCACCGAAACCAACGGCTACCAAGACCACTGGTGGTGCGAAATCGACCTCGCCACCGAAAACCCCGCCCGCATCACCACCAAAGCCCGCGCCTACCACCGCCACTACCAAGCCGGCACCGAACAAGCCACCCGAGGCATCTTCCCCCGCGTGCTCTGGATCACCCCACACCCCGCCCGCAAGCAACAACTCCACCGCATCCTGACCAGCGACACCACACTACCGACCGGCATGCACAGCGCCATCACCCTAGAAGAGGTAAAAGACGTGCTGAACAACTAACCAGAAAGGAGAAGACACCATGAACCACCAACCACGACACACCCAAACCGGCAATCACCAGCCAGACAACACACCCGAAACCACACCACACAACTACCCAGCAGGCGCCATCACCGCCTGGCGCCAACTCACCGGACAACCACCAAACCAACCCCTCGACCCAGACTGGCACCACAACTTCACCAACTGCTACCACGGCAGCTGGCCAAACCGCAGCGCCTACATCGAAACCCTCGTCGAAGACATCTTCAGCCAACAACTCGAAACCATCACCAACACCATCGGCATCCCAACCGACTACATCCGCTGGAACTACCAAGCCATCTGGGAAGACGTCACCCGCTGCTTCGACATCATCGAAAACGAAGATGGGGTGCATGTGTTTGAGCGATAGGGCCATCGCCTCGACATGTTACTGGAGTCCCTGATGCTAGAAGCCAGCACGACAGGACGGTCGTGGCGGGCGGACGGCACGATACAGCCCTAGATGGCGAGGGGTTAACTCAACATTACTCTACGGGCTGCCACCCCGTCGAGTCAGTGCATCAACCGCCATCACCCATCGCCTCTGCCGACTTCTGGGAACAGCGGCACAACATTTTAACCTGAAACAACATTAGGAAGACGCTTGTTCATATTGTAGACTACTCTGGTTGGGGAGCTCGCTGGTAAGCGCTGCGGGCGTCACTTTGGCATGGCTAAATTTTAGACAAGGAGACCGCGAGAGTGTCGGAAGAGCCATTTATTTCCGTTGAGGAAACAAATACTAGCCCAGCAGTAGTCGCACTATTAGAAGTTATGCGAAGTCCCGAGCATCTGATCCATAGTATTCACGAAACATGCGATTTTCTTGGAGATGCAGTTATGGCCAAGACTACATTGCACATATCCGCGCCCGAGTACGCAGTTGAACCTGGGTTTATCTACATAGATATTCAGCATCCGCGAAAAGGATTTATGGCTACAATTTCTCATGTTGGCGATCAAGGCTTTTCGACTCTCACGCATCAACAACACATTTCCGTCTCGAAAGAGCTTATCATTTGGCAGCTTTCGAAGTTAGGCGGCAGCATAAAAATGTCTCCTGTGGGTAGCTCTAAACATGCTGGCGATATATGTGAAGAATTATACAGAGCGCAGAGCAGTCTCTTGGCGATTCCTGACGCATCCGAATCTAGGGCCAAGAACCTGCTCGCAGATGTATTTGA
The DNA here is from genome assembly GCA_010202115.1 of Candidatus Saccharibacteria bacterium oral taxon 488. Classification (NCBI taxonomy): domain Bacteria; phylum Candidatus Saccharimonadota; species Candidatus Saccharibacteria bacterium oral taxon 488. The sequence goes on along the minus strand of CP047917.1, from coordinate 796,834 downwards.
CAACAGCGGAAGGCTGAAGATATTCGATAAGTATGACGGAGTTAATTTTAATTCAATGATAGCTCAAGGAATATATGAGCTATGCGCCAGACTTACTGAGAGATACCTTTATCTCGTCCAAGTCCCCCTATCATCTAGCGGCGAAGCAACTCTTTCATTCACGGCGGTTCGACACCTGACTGAGGGAAAACTGGAATACTTGAGCGGTCAATCCTCCAAGGGAACCCTGCCGGCCCGCTACTACGCCCTTGGCGGCCGCCCAACCTCTCTCCGAATGCACTTACCCTGGGCAAAACGTACTAAGAATTATACTGTTTCTGCCGACTCGCCTTGTGGACAATTTTTTAAACGGGTGTCTGTGGTCAAGCGTAAAAGAAGACGCGAGCATTCGGATGGAGCTTATGGTGGGAGGAGAGGCTCCCGCTCGGCGCTAGCTGAGATCAGGAAGAAAACTCCTGATGCCTTCTCTTGGGCGGTAAATTATCGCGGAGGAATGTCCTTTCGAGTTTTTATTGGAGACGCAAGGAAAGAAGCTTATCCTATATATCTAGGAATACGTCATCACGAACTTCCCGGGCGATCAACTCTGCGTATGGCATTTTTGGCAACAGTGGCCACTCTCATGACTATTTGCGGCATTCTGGTTCAATCTTCTGATCTATCCTCGATACTACTCGCCCTTGTGGCAGTAGGGGCAATAGCCAATCCGTCGCCTAGTGGGAAGAGTGGCCATCAGCTGCCAATTTTGTCTCGCGGAATGCCGGGATTCATTGGTATCACGACAGGGATCCTTTTAGTCTGGCTTCATACGAAGCAGTCCTCGATATTCCTGTGGTCAGACCTAGGAGGATGGATAATATTTGTGCTACAAGCAATTGCCGCCATCTGGCTGATCGGAAGAGCTGTCAATATTGCTTATTCATTGAAAAAGGTTTCAACTTCGGGGGAGTATTTCGGCGGAGCTCTTTATTGAAACCTTGACTTGCTGTCGTATCTATGGAAAACTAGACATATATGGGAAGGAAATTCTTCAACATGAAGAGGCGAAGTAAGGACAAGGAAATTCCTTGGAAGCCAAGCGGCGGCGTTGAAACCTATGTCCACTCAGGGCTCACGGAGCCCGAAGGCTTCACATCTGACATATTTATGGGTGTTCCCGACCCGCGAACTCGCGAGGTGTATAGGATCCTCAAGGGAACATATGAGGCTGAACAAGCAGCCAACGGGGATCCTGATGCTATCCGCGAAATACGTAAAAGAGGAACTGCTGCTTTTATAGCCCTGGGAGGGTTTGAAATAGAGGATGGGGAGGAAGAGAGCTCCTAATTTAGATAGCTCGTGCTGCGACCCGCTACGCCCCGTTCCTCCTCCGCATCCTCACCCCGCGCCGCAGCAGGCAGCCTCGGACGGCGCCGACGCCGGTGCCAAAATGCTTGGCGATGGTCAAGAGGGACTTGCCCGAGATGTACATTGCTTCAGCCTCGTCGCCTTGAGCTTCATTGAGGCCGCGCTCCCGTTGAGGGACGCCAGCCTGCTTGCGAAGGCGGATGACCGTGTTCTTCGTGATGTTAAAGCGCGCGCAGATGTCCGGCACCGACACGCCGATCGCGTAGAGACGAGCAACCTCAGCGCGCTGAGCCAAGGTAAGCGAAGTGAACTTGACCCTATGAGGCAGGCGCGACACAGCAGAACCCTGATCAGAGGTTGTAAAATTGGGCGGCAAGCTCGCGACCAAGTCGAGGAGCGGCTGCCATTGTTTCGAGAGGGTGTCAGTGAGGGCCACCACGAATATAACCCAAGCGAACGGAGACAGGAGATAATATGAGGGATTTGGAGCTTCCAGAGGAAAGAACCGTAATGCGGAATATTAAGGAAATGCTGCGCGAGGAACACGAGCTTTATGTTAATCTGTCTCGGGCTGCAACTAGGCTGTTGGATCAGAACCCCGATATGCACTACAAGGATTTGACTGCCGAACTCAAAAGAGAATTTCCAGAAGCGAGTATGTACCCGATCCGCTTCGCTGCTGATGATGCGCAGGAGTCTTTGAGGAGATAATTCCTGGGCATTACGGATTTTGAAGTAGCTAAGTCGGCATATTCCAGTGAAGTTACTGGCGGGGGAAGGTCGGGGCAAGTTGCAACATGTCGAGCAGGTTTATCATCGCCGCTGGCTGCTATGCCGACCTTCTTGGCGAAGCTTTGGATAAGGTATAGTGGGCTCAAATACCACTTCTTCTCTCCCATCATCACCCCTCTCGAAGATGACTAGGCGCTTTCCGTCGGTACGACCGCTCTCTAGGGTGTTGATGGTGGCAACGCCGATATTCGAAAAAGTCTTATTGTTGCGCTTCTCGATAGCCCTATTTGCGCGCCATACTCGAAAAACCTTAACAAGCCAAGGAATTCCAGGTTCGTGGGCCTTGCTTTTAAGGGCTTCGATGTGTGGCAAGTTATAACTTGTCCATGACTCTGCTGTTGCGGCATCACTAGTCATCGCTGCGCTCTCCTTCTTGGAGTCGTCCAGCGGATTGGGGCCAAGAGGGTGTGTTTGTCCTAGGTCTAAACGCGGCAATGGCTTGAATTCTGAGCTCATATTTACTGTAAATATAAGCTAGCTGTGCAAATAAAGCAATAGCTACTCGGATCTTTGGGTGCAAGAAATGGTGTCCTTAAGCTGGAGTTTTGTGCTATCAAGATTCGTAATGTTATCCCTTTAGGTAACCATTTTCTAAAGCCTTGGTAAAAGCATCTATGTGAGTTAAAATCGTCCCAGGAGGATACGTAAGTCGATGCACCTGAGAACAAACTTGCAGTGAGCGGAACGCCCGTTTGGTGACCCAGAGCGCCCGTTTGGTCGGGAACGAAGTCTCGTGGCTGCGCTCGATGTTGAGTGGACAAAGAATTTCCGGGTTCGGGGAGCATCAAAACCGTTTTGCTACTCGTGGGCCATCATTGACCTTGCACATTTTGATTCACTGGAGGATCAGAGCCTGCTCGAATTTGGGTTCAAGTCAGTCTATCTGGAATCAGAGGACGAGGTGCCGCGGCTTCTGGAAATGATCGAGTCAGATATCGCTTCCTCGCGGACATTGTCCAGCGTGACCTTTGCGGGTCACCAACTCTGCGCCGATTTATCAGTACTGAAACGGTCGTCGCCAGTTGCAACAGAGCAGGTGGATTGGCTGTACAACCAGTGGAGAGAGCGGCGGCAAAATCAGGCGGTAATTGACACGAGGTACGACGTCGATTGTCTGACGCCGATAGCCAGCCGGCGCCTCGTCGATGTGGCCGAGGATCTGGGGCTTGACGTGACGCAGCCAGAACTCGCGAAAGGCTCGATGACCAAGCTACACAAAACCTACCTCGAAACACATCAAGCGGATATTTTTGAAAAGCTTGCCGTACTCAATCTTCGCCACAGCTTATCGACGGCGCTCATTGCCGCCATATATCTCGGCGCTGCGGTGCCGCGCCCCTTGAATGTTAACAACCTCCTGAGCGACCATCTGGCATGTGAGTTTGACTATGTGAATTCTTCCGAGTTTGCGGAACTGGTGCATTGAGATCGTTTCAGGCCGTCGGAATGGACTGGTAATTTCGCTAGATTGCTACGAGCTGGTCTCTCCTAATTTTTAACCATCCATGCTACAATCAAGTATTATGACGGAGAATTTATATCCAAATCAGTCATCAGTACAAGAACAGCAGGTGGCGCCAGCAGACAGAGGGGTGGAGACAGCGAAGTGCAGAGAATGCGGACAGCCATATCCGTGCGAGAGACAGCTTGGGAAGGAAGCTCTGAGTGCAGTAAATAGTGAACCTTCCGGCAGAGGGTGGAGAAGGCGTGCTGCTTTTCAAAGAACCCCTTTACCCAACCCCTCATTGACAGGGCGAAGACGTAGGATATCCAAAATAGAGAGACAGCAAAGAGAAAAGGCCATGCAAGAAAAAGAAAGGGCCATCGCAAAGAGCCGTAGACTTCGAATGTATCCTCCCGCAGGCTTGGCAACCTTGGAGGACTTGAAGAATAACTACATAAGTCATCAAGGCCGAACTCCTCGCAGAAGTATGCTTGTAGAAGACTAGCCTGATTTTACACATCCAATAGCATCCTTTGAGTATACCCCCATCTTGACTAACCCCACCCAACCCCTCATAATATAGCCATACCTTCTGATAAAACCAACATGAACATGCTGAAACTCAAACGATTTTGGTACCACGTGCGTCACGATTATTTGACGCTGAATAATGTTGTGGTTGCGGCGGCGGCGCTGATCGCGCTGAGTTGGGCGTGGGGGTCGATTGAGTCGATGCAGCGTAATTATGAACTGCAACAGATGGTCGATCAAAAAAAGTACCAGCTGACGGTCGAGAAATTACGCACCGAGCTGTTGGCATATGAATCGAAATATTATGAAAGTGACGAATACCTCGATCTCGCAGTGCGCCAGCGCCTGGGCCGTGGCTCGCCTGGCGAAAAGTTGCTGATCGTGCCGTCAACCGACGCGGCCAAGCAGCAACCGACCGCCCAAAACACCCCGCAAAAACAACCGACCAGTAACTTCCAGCAGTGGATTAATTTCCTCTTTGGCTCGCGGCGGACGAGTCAGAACTTGCAAAAATAATTCGTGTTTGCTAAGATGGACAATGTGCCGCGGGGTAGAGCAGCCTGGTAGCTCGTTTGGCTCATAACCAAAAGGTCGTAGGTTCAAATCCTACCCCCGCAACCATGTTTATTGATTTTTCGGCCTCATGAGTTGAGGTCGTTTTTGTTTTTGATACATGTGAAGTCGTGGTGTAAATTGGCTGGGGTGGCTACGTCTAGCCTTTTTGACCTGGTCATGCTATATTAGAACATCATGACAGAGCGTCTAAGTTCATTGCCTCAACTACCCGCTAGACAGTTTCCTTCAGAAATCGATGCTCAGTGGAGGAATCAGATTGATAGAGATTTTAGAGAGGGCTGTCCTGATGGTTTGAGTAATTCGAGGTCGCCAGGGTATCAGATGTACCTCAGGGCAATTGCACGCGCCAATGAGGCGAGAAATCAACTCTTGAAAGAAAATCAATTCCTGACGACAGAAGAGGCAGTCAAAGAACTTGGTGGTGGGGAGTATGCTTCCAGCATTACACTTGCTGCGGTGCGCCGCGGTAGCGTTCTTGCAGTTCCTGATCACGGATATCACCTTTATCCGACCTTTCAGTTTGATAGTAATAGAGTATCGCCGTTGGTAGGTTTACTTCATGATGTGCAGATGCAACGTTTGGACGGGGAGAAGCCCGATCCCTGGGATTTATTAACTTTTTTCAGTGTTAGAAGGAAGCTTCTCGGGGGTGCGGCCTTAAAGGATCGTCTGTGGAAAGAGAAACTTGCAGATGCCTCTCAATATATTGTTGAGAATGCTCTTGTTTAGCATTCATCTACATGTCTCATCGATCCAGTCAAGATACGGCCGTGATCCAGCAGCGATATCAAACGATATTATCTCTGCCACGTCATAGCTATGGAGCGACCTGACTACTCTTTCAATTGCTGCGAAGTTATCCTTACGCGACTTGATAAGCATCAAGATCTCTGCATCGCATTCAAAATTTCCTTGCCAAATGTAGGTTGACTAAATCGGCAGCAGCTGCACACACGCGGCCAGTTTTTGCTCGACGAGAGCCTTGGCGATGTTCTTCGCTTCGCTCTCTTTTCCTACTGACACCATGGTCATGGAGTATCCACTCCTCATCACGCTGCCAATTTCCCCGCCGCAATGCGTACCGCCTCTGACCAGGCGGTGAAACAGTTTGGTGTGCTCATCAGTTGTTTGGCGGTCAGGCCGTGGCGGATGGCGAGGCTGAGGCCAGTCATCAAGTCGCTAGCGCCTGGTGCGACGATGGTGGCGCCGAGCAGGACGCCTTTTTTGTCGCTGATCAATTTGACGAACCCACTGCGTCGGTCGGTGATGTTGCTGCGAGCGGTCAAGGTCAGTGGCGCAAGGGCAATACTTACTTTCAAATCACGGCGCAGACAGTCGTCCTCGTCTAGTCCCGTTCGGGCGATCTGCGGGTCGGTGAAGGCGATCGTCAAACGCGGCCTATCGTCAAGCGCGATGAAATTACGGTGTAGTAAGTTGTGTGCAGCGGTGCGGCTGTGGCTGAGAATGGTGTGTGTCTGTGCCTGAAGGTCAACGACGCTGCCAGCCGCAAAGATGTGCCGTGCCGAAGTCTGCATCGCTTCGCTGACTTGAATACCATGTTCAGTATATGCTACGCCCGCATTTTCTAGGCCAATGTCGGTCGTCGGTAGGCGGTCGTCGGCGACGAGGATTTCATCAACGCGCACTGAATGCTGCTGGCCGCCACGAGCGTAGGTGACGCGCTTTGCGATGCCGTCTTTCTGGACGGCGACCAGCTTTGTCTGGGTGAGGATGTTCATACCGCGCTGTGCCTTGGCGTCAGCGGCGATCAGCTCGCCAACTTCCTGGTCAAACTCGGGCAAGATGCGCCCGGCGGTCTCGGCGACATACACCTTGCTGCCAAAGGTCGAGAATAAATATGCCAACTCCATCGCTGTCGTGCCAGAGCCGACAACGAACAGTGTTTTGGGCGGGCGCTTGAGCGAGAGGATGGTTTGTGGCGTGTGATGGGCCACTTCGTCGAGGCCCGGGATGTGATCATCGCGCCAGGTTGAGCCGCTGGCGATCAGGAATTTGCGCGCGGATAAGTGGCGGCGATTGACGGTAATCTCGTTGGGACTGAGAAAGTGGGCGCTACCGGTAAAGACGCTGATGCCTTGTTTCTCGTAGTAACTGCGGTTGCCGCCGGTGCCAGTGCGCTTGATGGCGGTGTCTTTCCAGGCGAGGAGCGATGGATAATTATAGCCGACTGTACTGGTGCGCAGGCCGAACTTGGCCGCTGTTTTGGCCTCGTGATAGACGTCGGCAGTGTAGAGCAGGGCGCCGGTCGGAATGTCGCCCCAGTTTGGGGATTCGCCGCCAAAGGTACCGCGCTCGATGATGGCGACTTTCTTGCCAGCGCGTGCCAAGACAGTTGCGGCCGGTGAACCGCCAGCGCCGCTGCCGATAACAATTACATCATAGTCAAAAGTTGGTTTTTGTGCCATGTGCCCCCTACATGATCGTCTTATGGTGTTGATAAACAAATGCTGCGTCGGTGTGTAGTTTCTGTAGTAACTGCGCCGCGCGGTGTCGGATGTCGTTTGTGGTAATTTCTGGCCGGGTCTCGCACCAACTCATCACGCCGAGGGTGACTGACTTGGCGATGTCATCAGCCTGGCCTTCGGGCGTGCGGATACTCAGGCAGGTCGCCATGATAGAGTGGTGGAGTTTTGTCGGGTCAAACTCTTCGCTCGGTCGCTTGCCGCGCTTGACGACATCGATGATTGGTCGGTTTGGGTGTTCGCTTGGCATCAAAAACCTCCGTAGCTGACGATGCCGAGCACTCGATCAACGAACAAAAAGCCGCCCAAGATGATCAAGCTGCCGCCAGCTGCAAATTGCAAGAAACGTTTATGCGCCATCCGCCACTGTTGCAGATGGGCGAGGGAATGGCCGCTGCCGACCAGCACTAATACGACGATCAGTGATAGTAGTGATATGACGACGTAAAGGGCAATGGCGATGAGGCGCCACTCGGCTGATGGTAATAGGACCGTTGCCAGCCCCGCCGCTGTCATCGGCCCGATGATGAACAGTAATTCAGCCACCACGCTCGCCATCCCGAGACTAAAGGCCTCGGCGCTGTGACGCGTCGCTTTTGAGCGCTTTGATAGGTAGGTCGCGAAGTTCCGCGGTAGCCACAAGGCTGTACCTTCACCCCGCCGGTAGTACACTGCCCAAGTCGCCACGCCCAGCCCGACCATCAGCCCGCAGACAATGGCTGCCACTAGTTGCTCAGCCTGCGCGGCATGATGAATGACGAGCGACAGATAGTAAACGATCGCTGATATCAGCAGCGCCGTCAGCACCAACACTCCACACACAAACCCATTCATCAGTCGCAATACTTTCCGGCGGGCGGTTTGCTTGCCGAGGGAATGGCCACTGAGCAAGGTCAAGACGCTGACGCTGAGCTGAAAACTAGCGTGGATCAGTGCCGAGAAGGCGACGATGGCGAGTGATGAAATGATAGCCGGGGTCATGTTTGTGTAAAATCCTCTCCCTCCAGTTTATCACAAGCGGTTTGCCGAGGGAAGACGATAGGTGATGTCGAGCGAGTGATTGTGTGAGCTGTCATACTATTGCACTTATGTCAAATCTGTGCTATAGTAAAACCACGGTTTAACAAACACAGAAAGGTAACAATATGGATATCGCTGAGCACGAGCTTGGGCAATTTTTAGCTACGGTCAATAACGATCGGCTGCGGACGTGGCAGCGCCGGCGGACCTGCGAGGAGTTGCGTTCATTGGTGATGCGGCGACTGGAGCTGCTGGACGAAGAGGGCGTAGAGCTGGTGGCCTAGTCGCCGGGGGCGAAACTTGCCTGGCCTTATTTGATGAGCAGTTGAGGCCCCGCCTGATGAGTAGGCTTTCGAGGCGGTTGAGATTTTCTGATTCGTTTGGTACAATTGGTGACGTGTGGCACCGTAGCTCAGCTGGTTAGAGCGCAGGACTCATAAGCCTGAGGTCGGTGGTTCGGGTCCACCCGGTGCTACCAAAATTGTTTTTTATCCGCGGTCTGCATGGGCCGCGGTATTTTCATATGTGGATGACATATTACGTACTCTATTGCAAGAGTTGACGATAGGATGATATACTTGTGAAAATAATATTGAGGAGGATATAGATAGCTATGAGCGAGATACCACTAACTACACCAAGGAAGGAATTACCGCCTCAGGGACGTGAGGAATGGGATGCTCTACGAGAGGTTAGAGTTTCGCCGGAAGAGGTTAAAATTATTAGCAAAGTGGCAGAGTATATTCTACGTCGTGCCAGTGATGCCGGTATGGAAAAAGCTGATTTTTTCAAAAACCCAGCCTTTAAGGAGTTAACAGAGAAACAAATTTCCTCAGCACTGGAGACTGCGGCGACACCTATTTTTGAGGTTGGTGATCGAGTTTATTGGTTGGGGCCCAGCGAAATCGAAGACATCAAACTAACTGACGTTTGAGTATTCTACGCGATTTCACGTATCATCTGGGCGATTGCTCGGGCAAATCGCTCGTGACCTGCTGCTGTCCAGTGCAGCCCGTCTACACCGGCCTCGGCATATGTGTTGGCGTCGAAAAACGCAACACCATGCTTGGCGGCATAGGTTCGAATTTTTTCAGGCAGTGCAGTTAGTGTCGCCACGGCTGTATCATCAAAGTGCCACGCCGATCGCGGTACGATTGCCTCGTTGAACAGTCCAGTAGAGTCTGGAATGAGTGGCGCAACGAGCAGCGGTGTGACGTCCGATTCATGACAACAGGTTACGTAACGTGCCAGTGCCGTCACGATCGCCTCGGCTGGTCGCTGGTGGCAAATTTGGGCATCATTTGTTCCCAGCATGATGATGGCGATGTCGGGCTGATGACTGGCCAGGCACGGCGGAAAGTACATCCAGCCATTTCTCGACGGCTTGGCTGGGTTAGGATGATCAAGGTCAGTCCGCCGACCGCCCAGCCCCTCCTCAATGACATAATATTGGCGTGTCTCATCCGCTAGCAGCGCCCCCAGTCGCCGTGGCCAGCGCACCGATCCGTCGTACCGCGCATTCGTATCGGGCCGCTGCCCAAGGGTGTTGGAATCACCAAAGCAGAGGATGGTTATCTCGCGCATAGTGATTATTGTATCACGTAACTTTGCGCTGTGTGTCATAATATCCTCATGAGGCGACTGATTGCGGTATCGGGTGGCGTGGACAGCGTGGTGCTCCTCGATAATATACTAAGGCATGGGCAGGACGAGGTGGCGGTGGCTCACTTTGATCATGGAATTCGGTTGGAGTCGGCGGCCGATGCACGGTTTGTGGCGGGGCTGGCGCGCCAGTATAATGTGCCATATGTTGCGAAGCGTGAGGAATTGGGGCCGGCAGTCAGCGAAGATATGGCGCGTCAGCGGCGGTATCAATTTCTCTTTGACGCGGCGGCACGCTGGGGCGGGCGCGTGACGACAGCCCATCACCAGGATGACGTGATTGAGACGATAGCACTCAACTTGCGGCGTGGTACGCGCTGGCGGGGCTTGGCGGTGATGGGTGATCAGCGGATCGAGCGGCCGCTGCTGGAATGGACGAAGCATGACATATATGACTACGCGCTGCGCCACCGGCTGGAATGGGTGGAGGACGCGACGAATCAATCAAATGCTTATCTACGTAATCAGCTGCGCCGACAGCTGCAAGCGAAATTGACCGACGAGCAGCGCGCAATACTTGGTCAGTTATGGCGCCAGCAGTGGCAGCTACGCCGAGCAATTGACCGAGAGACATTGCGGTTGTCACCACGCCTCAGTAGCCGTTATTTTTGGGCGCATATCCCGATTGAGCCAGCGTGTGAGCTACTCCACCGAGAGGTGCAGCGACTGACTGGTGTGTCGCTGCTCTCAGCACAGCTGGATCGACTGCTGATCGCCATCAAAACTGGCCACGCAGGAACGGTGTGGCAGCCGGCCGGCGGTGTGCGGGTGAAATTATCCGTAGAAAGTGTTACAATAAAACGAGTGACTCGCTAGGACGAAAGAGAAAGGATTATGTGACGTATGGCAGGAAAGACGCCAAAGAATACTAAGAAAGGGGTCGGGCAGGTTGCTCGCTTGGGGTTGTTTTGGGCAATCATTGTGTTTCTTGGGCTGGCAGTGTACGCGGCGCTGTCGCCAAATAGCAATCTGAAGAACGTGGCATTGACTGAGGTAGTGCGTCGGGCAAATGCCGGGGAAATTGCCAAGATCGACATCCAGGGCAACGATCTGAAAATTACCCCCAAAGGCCAAAAACAGCCGACCGAGAAATCAGTCAAGGAATCCGGCAGTACGATTTATGAGCAAGGCTTGAACAAAGACGCCAAGGTTGAGATCAATGTTCTGCCGCCATCGCAAACTGGTGAGGTGCTGTGGAATCTGACGGTGATGATCGTGCCGGTGGTGATCATCGTGATCTTCTTCATGTTCATGATGCGCCAGGCCCAGGGGCAGAATAATCAAGCGATGGGCTTTGGTAAGTCAAAGGCACGTCTGTATGGCGAGGATAAAGAGAAAATTGTGTTTGAGGATATTGCTGGCAATGATAACGCCAAGCAGGATTTACAAGAGGTTGTCGATTTCCTGAAGCATCCAAAGAAGTACAAGGAACTAGGCGCTAAGATTCCGAAAGGTGTCTTGCTGGTCGGTAATCCGGGTACTGGTAAAACCATGCTGGCCCGGGCAGTGGCTGGCGAGGCGGGCGTGCCGTTCTTCTCAATTTCTGGCTCGGAGTTTGTGGAGATGTTTGTCGGCGTTGGTGCCAGCCGGGTGCGCGATCTCTTTTCAAAGGCCAAGAAAAATGCGCCATGTATCATTTTCATCGACGAGATTGACGCGGTGGGCCGCAAGCGCGGCTCGGGTATGGGCGGCGGTCACGATGAGCGCGAGCAGACTTTGAACCAGATTTTGGTGGAAATGGATGGCTTTGATGGTGACACTAATGTGATTGTACTGGCAGCCACCAACCGCGCGGATGTGCTCGACCCTGCGTTGCTGCGCCCGGGGCGGTTTGATCGGCGAGTGACGATCACCCTGCCGGAGCGTAAAGACCGCGAGGCGATTCTGAAAGTTCATTTCAAGAAAAAGCCAACCGACGAGACAGTTGACCTCGATAAATTGGCCGCCAAGACAGCTGGCTCATCGGGGGCGGATCTCGCTAATATCGCTAATGAAGCAGCAATTATCGCTGCACGCCGTAACAAGAAGAAAATTACCAACGAGGAGTTGACCGAGGCGTTCGAGCGGGTGGCCATCGGCCCAGAGCGCAAAGCCAAGGTGATGAATGACCACGAGAAGGAGTTGACGGCGTATCATGAGGCAGGCCACGCCATCGTCGGTCATGTCTTGCCAGACTCCGACCCAGTTCACAAAGTGACGATCATTCCGCGCGGCGGCACCGGCGGTGTCACCTGGTTCTTGCCGCCAGAGGATAAGAGCTACACTAATGTTTATGAGTTCAAGGATATCTTGGCTCGGGCCATGGGCGGCCGAATTGCCGAGCAAATTATTTACGGTGATGATGGTATCACCACCGGTGCTGGCTCAGACCTGCGTAAAGCCACCGAGATTGCCCGTGATATGATCATCGAGCAGGGTATGGGTAAGGGCCTACGCGACCAAGTATTTCACGAAGACAACGGCGGGCTGATGTTTGATAAGATGACCCGCGAGCGGCCGTACTCGGATGAGACTGCTAAACTGATCGACCAGGAAGTGTCGCAGCTGATCACCGAGGCTAAACAACGGGCAATGCTGGTGCTCAAAGCCAACCGTCCGTTCCTCGATAAATTGGCCGAGGCACTGCTCAAAGACGAAACCTTGGAGGAAGCGGCGGTGGATGAGATTCTTTCGGGAACGAAACTGCCAAAGGAGGCAAAGCTGCACGCATAAATTGTTATGGGGCGCGTTCGTAATGTTGTCAACAAGATCAATCAGCGGCTGACAGTCAAGTTAGCCGCCACGATTTTAGCGAGCTCGATGTTGCTGTCAAGCCTGCTGGGGCTGCTGCGCGATCGCTTTTTGAACGCGGCGTATTTTCCCAACGAGAAGGCTCACTTGGCTGGCTATCCAGTCGGGCTGGACGCTTATACGGCGGCGTTCATGGTGCCGGATTTTATGTTTGCGATTCTAGTGTCGGGGGCACTGAGCGTCACTTTCATCCCGGTATTTAACGAGCGGTGGGTCAAAGGCAACAAGCAGTCAGCCTGGCAAATTAGCTCAAGTATGATCAATCTCATGGCATTGGTGACGCTGGTGACCAGCGTTCTAATCATCATTTTTGCTGATCCGCTGATGAAATATCTGATCGCGCCGGGGCTGAGCGAGGCTGGTCACGCATTGGCAGTCAGTATGATGCGAGTGATCGCGGTAAATCCGCTGATCTTTGCGGTGGCAGCGGTGATTGCTAGCATCCAGCAAGCGGTCGGTCGCTTCACCTTCTATGCGCTGGCGCCGATGCTGTACAATGTCGGGATTATCATCGGTACGCTATGGTTTACCAACGGCATCAACCTGTTCGGCTGGCAAATTTTTGACGGCGGCATTATGGGCGTGGCGCTTGGTGTGGTACTTGGGTCGGTGTTGCAGCTCATCGTCAGTGCGGTCGGGCTAATCGGACTCGGCTTTGATTATGATTTCAAGATTTATTGGCGCAATCGCGGCTTTCGTAAAGTTTTGTCGCTGCTGCCGGCGCGCTCGATTGATCAGGGAATGGATTATGTGGTCAGCCTGGCCGAAGTCAACTTGGCGTCGCGGATGGGTGATGGTATTATTCGTCGTTATAATCAAGCATTGACACTACACATGATGCCGATCAACCTCATCGGCGTTGCTATTTCCAACGCTGCCTTTCCACAACTAACTGAGCGCCTCGCCTCGGAGCGGCCGGATCTATTTCGTAGAGATCTGCGGTCATTTCTCAGGACGGTGATTTGGATGATTATCCCGATTTGTGTGGTGACGTTTTTCGCGCGTGGCTACGTGGTGCACTTTATCAATAATAACGGCGATCCGGTTATGGCGAACATTCTCGGTTGTCTGGTAATGGCAATTTTATTCAGGACGGTGTATCACATGGTGGCGCGCGGATTTTATGCACAGCAGGATACCAAGACACCGATGTATGTGTCGATTTTTGCGATTGTGCTGAATGTGGCGCTGGCCGTGATACTTGGCTACTATGCGAAGCTTGGCCCGTATGGCCTGGCATGGGCGCAGTCAATTGTCGCCTTTGTTGAGGTGGTGATTTTGTGCGTCATTTTAGGTCGGCGCATGCCACAGCTGTTTGACGCGACGTTTGTCAAAGCGGTCGCCAAGATGGCGTTAGCCGCGGTGCCACTAGCAGTGGCGTGCTATGTCAGCGTGCTGGTAATTCCATTTCGGGCCTCAGACGATAGTTTTTTGGGGGCGCTGCCCAAGTTTGGGGCAATTACGATTTTCAATTTTGTCGTGTATGGCGCGCTGTCCAAGTGGCTAAAGTTGCCAGAGATCGACCCGGTCTTGGCGCGAATGAAACGTCTGCTGTTTTCGCGATTTGATATGAGTAAGTTGAGGCGCTGATGAAACCGCTGACCAGTATTCGTAATTTTTGCATCATTGCCCACATCGACCACGGCAAGTCGACGCTCGCCGATCGGATGATGGAGATGACGGGGACGGTGGAGAAGCGCGAGATGAAGTCACAGCTGCTGGATAGTATGGATCTCGAGCGTGAGAAAGGGATCACGATCAAGCTCGCGCCGGTGCGGATGAAGTATCACTACCGCCAGCCAGCGGCAACCGCTTCCTCTCAATCGAATGTCGCAGGCAACGCCAGCGACAGGGTTATCGATTCATCGGAGGGATTGCCGCTGGCTGGACCTTACGACCTCAACCTCATCGACACGCCTGGCCACGTCGATTTTAGCTATGAAGTTAGCCGCTCGTTGCAGGCCTGCGAGGGCGCAGTGTTGGTGGTTGACGCCAGCCAAGGCATTCAGGCGCAGACGTTAGCGAATGTGTACCTGGCAATGGAACAGGACCTCACGATTATTCCTGTGCTCAATAAAGTTGATTTACCAGCTGCCGATGTGCCACGGGTGTCCAAGCAGGTGATGAATCTGCTGGGCTGCGATGAAAGCGAGATTATTCATATTTCCGCCAAAACCGGGCAGAATGTCGATCAAGTTTTGGCGGCGATCGTTGAGCGAATCCCGGCGCCGACTTCACCACTGGCGGTCGAGCATCCTGATGTTGCGTTGGCTGATCTCCCAACTCGGGTGCTAATTTTTGATAGTTATTATGATGATTATCGCGGCGTGATTTTGTACGTCAGGGTGGTTGACGGTCAGATCAAAAAGGGTGAAGCGATTCATATGATGGCGACCAGTGCGAATGGGTTGGCATTGGAGGTTGGCCATCTCAGTCCCGGTATGATCCCCGACCCGTCGCTGGACACTGGCGAAATTGGCTACATTGTCACCAACCTAAAAACCACCCGTGAAGCGCGGGTGGGTGATACGGTGACGCTAAAGAAATATATGACGAAGGAGTGAGAGGGTGGTAAAACAAAGTAGTCGGCATATTTCGTATATCGGTAATATTATATGGCTGATGAGCTTTGGTTTGCTTGCCACGGCTTGCATTAGTATCGCAGTGTCACTGCCGATACCCTCAGCAAACGCTCCAGGTGTGCTAGCGTGGGTGCAGCAACATCAGGTCGCCTTGCAGGCGGCAAGTGAAATGCTAGCATGTGGAGCGTCGATATTGTTAGCTGTCGTCGTGGTTTTGTACTCTAAACTGAGGGGGCGATATCCTGTTGGCATGGGTATCGTGCTTGCTCTAGGTATCGTTGTGGCAATTGGTGCATTTCATGCGATGATGGCGCTCGGACGCCTCGTTTATCCGGTGAATGGATTGCCGATTACTCCAGAAATAAGTGTATTATCTGCGAGTCAACTGTTCGCAGGACTGCACTGGATGGCACTGGCGTTGGCTGCATTTGTTACTGCGGCAGGGATCATTACGAAATCTTGGATAGTTATATTAACGAGCGTGTGTGTTGCATTTCTAAAGATGGTCGGTACATACTATGCAGGTGAAGTCTCGGTACCGCTGACGGTGGTGTCGGAGGTGGTATTGTTTGGCTGGTCTATTGTGATGGTGGTGTGGCAGTTGAGTAAATTAGTGATAAGGAGTAAGCCATGAATCCACAAACAATTGGCCTAACTGAATTGCAAAAGCACCCCGCGGATACGTGTTGCGAAAAGGGCTGGGATAAAGTTTGGTCAATGTGGTCAGGTGGCCCATTTGACAAAAAGTAAGTGCTATCCCATAATTAAGTTTACTATGATGCTAGCAGGTTTTTGTATGGGCTTTCTCAGTTTTAAGGTCCAGAAGGATTGGCGGCGTGTCATCTAGCGAGGCGCTTGTTCTACCAGAAAGAATGGCGCAATATGTTGATGCCGGTCGATTGCGCGATAATTTTCATAACCATCCGGAGAGTCAGAGAGATTTATCAGAGGGTGAGCAGTTAGCTGTTCGGGAGATACGAGCACGTCTTGAGCGATTGCCACTTTTGCACTATACTAACTCAGGTGATTTCCCTGGGCGGTTCATGGAGATGGGGATACTGCCGAGCAGTCAGTTATCAGGCCGTAGAACTAATACATACAGGCTTGATTGCCACTTTGGTCTTGACCAGTTCGTATTTTCGAGCCTTTATCCGAGCAATGCCTGTTACTATGGCGCAAAAATGGTATTTATAGATCCACGGCTAAAAACAATCGACACCATGCTCGTCACGCCTCGTGACTTAAACGATACGGTGCCTACTGCCAAAACCGACCCAAATAACCTCAGTAAAGAAGATTGTAGAAAAATTGACGAGTATTTCGACTCGATGATGTTTGGGGCGGATTGGCTCGATATTCTTGCTCGTCAAGCGCTGGATTCATTTGTAGAGGAGATGCGGACATCTAGAGATAAGGGGGGAGAGGGTGTCGAAATGGCTCTTCTGCCACTAGGTTTTGATTTTTGCTATGGGGAGTGGAAGCATTATGGAGCAATTGATCCAGGAAATATTGTTGATACATATGATTGCTCTTTTCCTATATTGGAATATCCATGTGCCAACGATGATGTCATAAGCATGGCATGGCTACCGCATGGTTTTGTGTTCAGCAAGTACCGTCTACTAGATAAGAGCGCTGTGCCCAGCACGTGGCATGGTGTGCTTTCAAACTACGGTATTGAAGGCGTAGACGTTAAGGATCTGCGTCAGTTTTGGAGGCATATTGGCGAGCTGGCGCTCTCATAAGTAATTTGTCGGTGAACCGTGATAATGTAAGCTATGGCGTGGCCTGATCGCTGAAAGAGAGTTGTAAAGCTTGCGGCCAACTAAGCTTTGCTTGACAATAATAGCTTATTTTTGTGTAGTCGGTGCTGTCGTATAATATCAGAAAGAAGGGATATGAAAAAGGCAGGATTATTTATGGTAGGTATCGTGATGGCTATTGTGCTGTCTTTTGGATGACAATGGTGAAGTCAAGTACGACACACGCAAATCCAGCAAACTATAGCAGAATATACAGGTCACGGGGCCAGTGTAAGATAGCCAGGACAAAGATGAACCGGTATACGGCGGTGATCCTTGGCTTTTCTCCCCTCGTCGTTGCTAGCTTCGGACGGGGGAGTTTTTTGTTTCCCCCGGTGCTGATAAGGTTTTCAAAGCGCTGAGCCTTGGCAGTGCGGATAGTAGAGAGTATCTTGGTCATAGGGGCTTTTATTTGACACCATTTTTTTGGTAAGTATACTGGGTTCAACAGTAACAATATGAGAGGGTATTTGAGAAGATTATGACGAAGAAAACAGGAAACATTATATCATTAGACGATTTTAAGTTTCTAGTTAAGCAGGCAGTCAAAGCACCGTCAGGGCACAATACCCAACCTTGGAAATTCCATCGCGACGGGTCGGTGGTAGAAATTCATCCTGATTTTGACAGGAAGCTGCCAGTAGTCGACCCTGACAATAGGGAGTTATTCGTGAGTCTGGGTTGTGCGGCCGAGAACTTCTGCTTGGCGGCGCAAACTAAGGGCTATAAATCTGCCGTTTCGGTTGGTGATAAGGGGGTTATCACGGTTTCGCTCGCGGAAGAGGCAGGCGTCAAACCAAGCCCATTGTTCAATCAGATAGACGCGCGGCAGACTAACCGCAGTGTTTATAACGGTGAGGAAATTGCCTTAGATGTACTAAAGAAATTACAATCTATCCGCAGTGAAAAGGGCATCTCGGTTCATTATCACGCGCGTCAAACCAAACAGTTTAATGATATTGAACAATACGTTCTTCAGGGGAATACGAATCAAATGCAAAATGAGGCATTTAAGGCTGAGCTGAAAAGCTGGATGCGATTTAACAAAAAGCATCAAGATCAGACACTTGATGGGCTGAGCTATGCCGTGTTTGGCGCACCTAATGTGCCGCGTTGGATGGCTGAGCCGATCATGTCGATGGCTATCAATGCTAAGACGCAGAATAAGGCCGATCGCGAAAAGATAGCATCGGCTTCTCATCTGGTTCTTTTTACGAACGAGAGAAAATAGTCGGTGCGAATGGGTGGATCTAGGTCGGACGCTGCAGCGTTTCTTGCTGACTGCCACGGAGCTCGGGATCGCTCATGCCTATCTAAATCAACCAAACGAGCAGCCAGAAATTGCCGCAGAAATGGCAAAAACTCTTGATCTTGATGGGGAATATCCAACTATTTTGCTGCGCATTGGTTATGGCAAGCAGCAGGCCTATTCTAAACGTCGACCTGTTGAAGACGTTATTATAGAGGATTGAGCGCCCTCATTGACCCGATAATCCACCAATGAGAACTAAATTTTCAATTTGATAAAGACACGAGTGTGTCATGATGGGATTCAGTAAAGAATATGTGACCGGATTAAGGCGATTAGTTGTAGTTGAGGGAAAGAGCTCACTATTTACAATAATAGTATAAGATGCTATAATATCGCACATGGAGCGACTCGGTGGTATTGATCATGGCAAGGACTTTGCAAGCAGCGTAGAGGAAATTATTAATCAACCGTTGACGGTTGAAAATGTCGATACCTACGCTGAGGATGCCTTGGATAAATTGATCCAGCTGGTTGATGAGATGGTGCAGACATACGAGCACCAGCCGACGATTTGGCTAGACAATTCTGCTGAAAGGGAGGATGCGGCGTTTGCTTACTACGGTGTGGAGGAAATCGGCGAGCTACTTGACCATATTGCTGCCAAAGCGGAGCAACTCATAGCTATTGATACGGCTATTGGCCAAATCGAATCGACTGACCATGTCTTTGTGCCACCCGATGAGCGGCCCGGGCCTACCACCAGTGTGTCTGAGGCACCAAACCATGAGAGAGTGACTTACCAGCCACGGCTGAAAATACTGCTGTTCATATTGGCAAATGAATTTGGTATTGAGCCGAGCGACGAATCATTACAGATTCGTCGCGGGTCAGTGGAGACAGCGATGATGCGCCAGGAGCCATACCATGAGGTAACTATCCCACCACTCGAGAGGACGGTGCTGATCTGTGACGTCTACGGTAATGGTACCTTTGTATTTGATACAGCGCGGCTGCCAGAAGAAGAGCGGGCAAAGCTGACTGCATATACGAAAACACAGCTTGCGGGGGTGATGGAGCAATATCCAGGCTGTGGTGCGATGGTGCGTTGTGATGATTACTTTGTTCCACACTTAGTGGGGGCATTAGCAGATGATCTGCGGCAACCAGTTGAGATGGGTAGGCAACATCAAGGTAATTATTTGAGCCCTCGTCGAATGATTGAGGCAATGGGAGGCCTGACGATCAATGGGCTAGCAGATAAGCTCGGTGTGAAGTATCGTGTCGTTGCGACCATTGCCACCCAGTTGGAGCGGGATGGCTTCTTGGGGGAGGTGGCCAAGCGGGATTGGTGTGGCAAGCAAAAACCAGTTTTTACTAGAGAGCAGGCCGAATTGATAGAAGAAGTACTTAAGCAAAAAGGCATGTTTAATCTACCGCCACCAGAAGGGTATTTGACGCTCAAAGCTCTCGCCAATGTTCTGGGTGTCAGTGATATGACGATAGCAAAGATAGCGAGGAGTCTTAAAGAAGACGGTATCCTGTCCGAGGGTGCATGGCATCGTTCTCCTCAGGTTCGCGAGTTTTTTAGTCCAGAACAGCAAGCGGTGATCATAGAAAAAGCACATGATAGGGGATTGTTTGCGCCTCCACCCCCGGAGGGATGTATTATGGTAAGTGCGGCAATGAAGCGCTTTGGGGTGTGTCGAAAGACAATTAAAAATGCCATGCACTCATTGGGCTTGCAACCTTCAATCTATAGATTTTCTTGTCAAAAGGGTCGGGTAAAAATTTGTGAAGGCCTTTCGCGGGAGCAAGTAGAGGCTATAGGTGACTATTTCTTAAAAAGAGGCTATATGCGCCCAGCTCCCGAAGACTATCTAGCAACGTCAGACCTTATGAACGCTTTGCATTGTGGATCACCAGCGTTTCAGAAGGCGATTAAGGTTTTGAATGAGGTTGATCCTGACTTCGGGGAACCGCTGGCGTGTCGTGGTAGAAGGGCGAATGGTGTGAATAGCTCAATAGGTTACTTCTACAGTCCTGAGCAACAGGCGAAGATTGATGCAATGCTCGAGAAAATTCGCCAGAGCGCTCAACGATAAAATTCAGACTATGAGTCAACTGAATTTTAATCGCTTGAGGAATGATATTGGGGAGCCTGTTGTCTATGATGTAGTCCCAGATTCAGAGAGAGAGTTATAGGTACTGGCGCGGCTTGAGCTTGGCGCGATTAGCGCTGGAGCTTTCACGAGGTAATCGTACCTTTCAGTTTGGTACGGATGGCGTCCATTTCGCAGATTTTCATTTATATGCGTACAATGTAGCGCGTGACATTGCTGCTGGTGCAAGTCCTTTGCAGACTCAGCCAGAAGATTGTTCCGCCATTCAGCAGGCTATTGGCGAACGGTTTACTAGTAAAACACCCCATCCAGCATTAGTTGTCGCATACGCGCGACCAAATGCTTATGTGGTGCCGTCCGATAGAGGACTGTGTCATGGTGTTACATTGTACGGTCAACTGACCGACTTGGATAAGCATTCCCAAGAGTTTGTTCAAGATTATTTTGGTCTCAGCTCGCTTACATAGGAAACGAGCGAGCGGCGGTATTATCTCACCTAGTAATTGATGGTATAATCATCAAATAGATGCCTAAAATTACCGTCCAACCATTGCCGGGCTACAAAGAAGTCAAACCCTTTGTCTATGCGGGGTTTTTCCCGGTGAGCAATGAAGATTATAATGACCTGAAAGAGGCTATTGAAAAGCTGAGCTTGAGTGATTCAGCGCTGCAGTTTGAGCCGGAGAATTCACCGGTGTTGGGATATGGTGTGCGAATTGGTTTTTTGGGATTGCTACACATGGATATCATTCGCGAGCGGTTGGAGCGCGAGTACAATTTGGATCTCATCGTTACTAATCCCAGTACTGACTACCAGGTGAGTTTGACGAATGGCGATGAATTGGATATCAAATCAGCCAGCGAATTACCCGATCCGGCGCAGATTAAAGAAATCCGCGAGCCGTGGATTAATGGCGAAATTGTGGTGCCACAAGACTACATCGGCGCGGTGATTCAGCTGATTGTCGCCAAGCGCGGCCGGCAGGAAAACCTCAGCTACATCGATGAGCGGGCGCTGATTTCCTTTACGGCGCCGCTGGCCAATTTGCTGACGGATTTTTATGATCAATTGAAGTCGGTGACCAGCGGCTATGGTTCGTTCAATTATGAGCTGGCGGGTTATCGGCCGGAAGATTTGGTGCGGGTTGATTTTTATGTGGCAGGCGAAATGGTTGATGCGCTGAGTGTCATGTGCCACCGCTCGGAGGCGCCAGGCTTGGGTCGTGAGATCGTTAAGAAATTGAAAGAAGTCATACCGCGCCAGAGTTTTGAGGTGGCGCTGCAGGCGGCGATTGGCGGCAGATTCATCGCCCGCGAAAACATCGGTGCTTACCGCAAAGATGTCACCGGCTATCTGTATGGTGGTGACGTCAGCCGTAAAAAGAAGCTCCTCGCCAAACAGGCTCGCGGTAAAAAGCGTATGAAACGCTTCGGTAAAGTTGACATTCCGTCAGAAGCGTTTACGGTGATGTTAAAGAGGGATTGATCATGAAGAAACCAATTATTTATCTTGACATGGACGGCGTGCTGGTAGATTTTATGTCGGCCACGACGAAGGTTCCGCCCGAGATGCTCGAGGAGTTTGCGGGTGAATACGACAATATCCCGGGCGTTTTTGCGCTGATGGATCCGATGCCGGGCGCCCTCGAAGCGGTCGACAAGTTAAAGGAAAAGTATGATCTATATATTCTCTCATCATCGCCATGGGGAAATCAGACGGCGCTGGGTGATAAGCTGGCGTGGGTGAAACAGTATTTTGGCGGCGATGGGCCGGAGAATATTTTTTTCGCAAAGTTATTTTTTCGTCGATCAAACAGCTGAGCCGCGGTGATATCTTGATTGATGATCGGACGGCCAGGGGTGCTGCTGAGTTTGTTGGCTGGCACATCCATTTCGGTACTCCGCAGTTTCCTGATTGGCAATCAGTGCTGGATGAGTTGCTCTAGCGGCTCCGGCGGTTGGCCGCTTGAAATCACTGAGCATAACCAGTATAATGGTAACAGAATCAATCAGAGGAAGGAGAGTCATATCGACCAGCTGACCGTAATCATTTTCGGTATCGACATCTCCCAGAGGATGGGGTGGCGCTGATGAAGTTGACAAAGCTATTCAAAAAAGCTCGGCTCGGCAACCGTCGTAAGGGCGAGGTGTCAGATGTTGATACTGAAGCCCCAGTGCCGCGTCAGCGTCCGGTGGCTACATCAGTACCCGCCGCATCTCCCACATCGCCCGCGCCACGCTCTCTTCACTCTGTGGCTGCTCCGGCTCGGCGTCATAGTATTCAACGGCAAACTGTAGCCGCGCAGCCAGCTCATCCTTCGGCTGCGTCTCGCGTTGTGCCGCCACAACCTTCTACTCAGTTACCTTGCTCGCGTTCTGCCGCTCCTCAAAAAACTCCCGCTCCCAATCCGCCGGCTAAACCCCACCCTAAAAAGCCGGCAGTCTTTCATGACATTATGCCGCCGCGTGGCGTCCAGCGCTCGCGAAGCGCATCATTTACCAAGCCGTCCGTCAAGCCCCAGCCGCCAAAGCACGCCCTCTCGCCGTCACGCGCTTCACTGATCAAGCCCACTGCTTCGGCGCCAGCCCCGGCCAAGCGTCCGCTCAACAAACTTTCTTCCGTCAAGGCTCAGCCAGTCAAGCCGCTCTCATCACATCCGCCACACCCGCCGCTGACGAAGCCGCCGCTTTCATCTCAGCCTTCGAGTCCGACTCGTCCGCTCAATCCTGCGGCGGCCGCACCTCGTGCTAATGCACCACGCACCGATACGCAACCGACTGTCAAGCGCCCGCTATCCCAGCCACACCAATTGCCGACCCAGCCAAACTTACCGCCGCAGCCAAAGGAGCTGACCCACCCGCAAGTCACTGCTCATTCCCGCGCTCACATCGCTGTGCCGTCTCGCCGCCATCCTCAGCTAGCGCATCGTCCGCCGCATATTCGAGCGATGGACATGGTGCATAGGTAGGAAGTCGTAACTGCCCGGAAGCTTAGTCAATAATCTGGTATAATACTCATATGTCAGATCTTGAACGTGTCATCAGGGAGTACCAGCCGACCGAAGCGGCCGTAGCGCTGGTCCGAGATACTAAAATTGCGCTGCTAACCGGTATTTCCGGCGCGGGCAAGGATACCATCAAAAGGCGGTTATTGCGATCGCCGTCATTTCGTGATATCGTGTCGCACACCACGCGGGAGCCGCGGGCAAATAACGGTCAGCCAGAGCGCGACGGCATCGATTATCATTTTATTGATCAAGCAACCGCACTGACCATGCTCAGAAGTCATCAGTTTATTGAGGCCAAGTTCGTTCACGGCAAGGTGTATGGCACCTCGACAGCCGAGCTGCAATTGGCGCATGATCATCAGCAAACAGCGATCACCGACATTGACGTACAGGGCGTGGCTGAGTATGAGCAATTGGCGCCGGGCTGTATCGCTATCTTTATCGTACCGCCGGATTATCCGACATGGCTGGAGCGATTGAAGCAGCGGTACGTAACGGAAGCAGAGTTTCAAGCGGCCTGGCCGAAACGCCGCCAGTCGGCCATCGCTGAGCTCAGTCATGCGCTGGAAGTGCCGTATTACCACGTGATTATCAATGATGATTTGACCCGAGCGGTGCGGGTTTGCGGCGAGATTATTGAGCGCGGTGACGTGTTTAATCGGCGTGATGACGAGGCGCGGTTGATAGCGCGGGATCTTCTTGATTATTTGATGGGTGAGGACACGGTCTAGATGGCGACGAAGAAGTCGTCGTTTTCGCTGAGACGACCATTTTGGTCGCTGTCGGGGTTGCTTGACCAGATCTTTTTCTTATTAGCCGGTGCGGCGTCGTTCTGGCTGGCGTGGCTGGTGTGGCGTGAGGGCTGGCATTCGGGCGGCTGGTGGATGGTTGGGCTGTTTGTGGTAGTGTGGCTAATCACGGCTTACTTGGCACTGCCGCGGCTGCATCGTATCCTGAGCAGCTTGTATGTGCCGAATTATTTCATCGGGCGAACGCGGACGGCGGACGGGCTGCTCGGTGATCCTGTCAATCTGGCTTTGCGCGGCTCGGAGGCGCAGGTCCATCAAGCGATGACCGCGGCTGGCTGGACGTTAGCGGAGGAAATAACCGTGCGTTCATCGTGGCGGATGATGGTGGCAATATTGACGCGGTGTAGTTATCCGCAAGCGCCGGTTTCGTCACTATTTCTATTTGGGCGGCGGCAAGATTTTGCCTACCAGCAGGAGGTTGACGGTAATCCCGGCAAGCGCCATCACGTGCGTTTCTGGCGTTGTCCACAGGGCTGGCTGCTGCCGGGCGGTCATCAGGTGGATTGGCTGGCGGCGGGAACATACGACAAGAGTGTCGGTCTTAGCTTGTTTACCCTACAAATCACCCATAAGGTTGATGAGAATACTGACATCGAGCGGGACTATATTGTCCAGTCGGCGCTCAAGGCACGCGCTTCAATCGAGGTGACTACCTTGAAAGATTTTTCCACCGGGTATCATTCGCGCAACGGCGGCGGCGATACCATCCAGACAGACGGTGATTTGCCGGTACTTGAGGTCGGGCGAGTGCGCGCCAACCAGTCCTTGATAGAGGAGCGCGACGAGGTGATTCTCGATGCTACTTCGCACGAGGTGATGCCAGTGGCGCACGATACATTGATACAACAATTTTGGAGTCGGCGGCCGCCACAGATCGCGTTTGGCGTGGTGGCAATGTTTACGGCGCTGGCGGTCAGTATCATCAATGCCGTTGTTGAATTACTTGCGATTGACCAATTTCATAGCCAGACGGTGGCTGAACTGATGGTGGACGGTCAGGTGAATGACGCGGCGGTGATTGCTAATTGGCTGATTGGTTCGTCAATTGTCCTCGGCGCAGTGTGGGTGATCACGACTATCGTGCTGGTGAGTCGGACATTTAGCGGTAGCAATCGATTGCGGCTGGTATTGATGATGATATCCGGGCTGGCAGTTATCGCTAATTCATTCACCTTGACCATCGGCAAGATAACCTGGTCGACAGCCAGTACGCTGCTGTTCATCGGACTGAATATTGTAGCGGTGCTAATGTTTTCGTCAGACGCCGCCCGGCGATTTACGCGGGCGCGTAGCCAGGCCAGGCGCGCGGCAAGGTCGCATTAGCACTCGCTTGCGATGAGTGCTAGATTCATGCTACAATGAGCCTATGACCGAACGTCAACAGGCTATCTTGGCCGCCATCATTGAGCAGTATGCCGAAATTGCGGCGCCAGTTGGTAGCGTGACGCTGGCCAAATTGTTTGGCGTGTCCAGCGCCACTATTCGCAGCGAAATGGCCAAGCTGGAGGAGATGGGTTTTATCGAGGCGCCGCACACCAGTGCTGGTCGAATTCCCACCGACAAGGGCTACCGGTTGTATGTCAATGGCATCACCGATGCTCAGATGACGGAGCTGCCGAGCGGTATCGATCGCAGTGCGAGAGCGATCGAAGCGCATGTCAATTCACACATTGATACGTCTGATCGAGCGATTCGTAGTGCTGTCGATAGCCTGGTTGAATTGACTGGTAATTTTGGTTTCGCCTCATTTGGCGATCATCTATACATGAATGGTATGACGCAGCTGTTTTCTCAGCCGGAATTTATTGAGGGCGATCACGTGCAAGCGATTGCCAGGTTGATTGATAACATCGAGCCGTGGCTGCGTGAAGCAGCGCCGAACCAGCCGCTGAATGTGTTTATCGGCAGCGAAAATCCGATTGGTAAAAGCTCTGGCGCCACGTTGATTATCAGTAAGTTTCGCTCACAGTTTAGCGATAGTAGCTATATCGGCGTGATCGGCCCAACGCGGCAAAATTATCGCCGAACGATGGAATTAGTGCACCGGACGGGCGCTATGCTGGAGGGAATATTGTAATGGCTGAATGGATTGGCGGACTACTGAGCGGCTTACCGACGTGGCTAGTCGTGATGATTTTGATTATTATTTTCATAGCTATGATCGTACTCTTCCCCTGCACATATGGCCACGAGCCGTTTTGGCCGTTCAGAAGGAGGAAAAAATGACAAAGAATAAAGCTAACAAAACTGAAGATTTAGAGCAGCAATTGGGCGAGTTGACGCTGGATTTGCAGCGGACGCGGGCGGATTTTGAGAACTATCGCAAGCGTGTCGAGGCGGAAAAGCAGTCGGCGCATCAAATGGGCCAGGCGAAGTCGGTGATGAAACTATTGCCAGTGATCGATACGATTGAGCGGGCGATCGCCAACGTTCCGGAGGAACTGAAAGATAATCCATGGGCGAAAGGCGTGGCTGGCCTGAATAAACAGCTCGACAAGCAACTCAAAGAAATCGGCCTTGAGAAAATTGACACCAAACCCGGTACGCCGTTTAACCCTGAACTGCATCAAGCCGTTCAATTTGATGAAGAAGCCGAAGGCGACAAAGAGGTGATTGCTGAGGAACTACGTGCCGGTTATACGTTAGATGGCACAGTGATTCGCGATGCGATGGTCAAAGTGACGCGCCAGTCATCGGAATCAACGCGGGCGGATGTCAAAGAAAATACTGACGCATCAGAGAAATAACTGGTTGTCACAAAATGAATTAGCACTCTTGACACGGGAGTGCTAATTATTTATACTGAAACAGTTGGCACTCGTGAATAAAGAGTGCTAAAATGGATATAAGCAAATACCAGATGTGATCAAAACAAGAAAGGGGAATCATATGGGTAAAATCATCGGAATTGACCTCGGTACAACCAACAGTGCCTTTGCATACATGCTGGCCGGCAAGCCAGAAGTTATCGCTAATGCTGAGGGTAACCGCACCACGCCGTCGGTAGTGGCGATTAATAAAAAGGGCGAGCGCTTAGTCGGACAAGTGGCGCAGCGTCAGCGTGTGACTAATCCAAAGGATACAATTTATGGTGTCAAGCGCTTGATTGGTCGTAAGTTTGACGACAAAGAAGTCCAAAAAGACCGTGGCCTTATGCCGTTTAAGATCGTCAAGAAAGGTGCGGGTGTGGCCGTGGAAATGGATGGCAAGGAATACACGCCAGAAGAGGTTTCAGCCATGATCCTCGGCAAAATCAAAGCTGATGCTGAGGCGTTCCTGGGTGAAAAAGTTACCGAAGCGGTCATCACTGTGCCGGCCTACTTCGACGATTCGCAGCGCCAGGCGACCAAGGATGCTGGTAAAATTGCTGGCCTGGAAGTCAAGCGTATCATTAATGAGCCAACGGCGGCAGCTCTGGCGTACGGCCTGGAAAAAGGTAAAAATGACGAAACCATCGTGGTGTTTGACCTTGGTGGCGGTACCTTTGACGTTTCCATTCTGGAACTTGGCGATGGCGTGTTTGAGGTGAAAGCGACAAATGGTGACACCCACCTGGGCGGTGAGGACTTTGACAATATCATCGTTAACTATTTCCTGGATGACTTTAAGTCTAAAGAAGGCATCGATCTGCGTAAAGACAATGCAGCCATGCAGCGCTTGAAGGACGAAGCCGAAAAAGCCAAGAAGGAACTGTCAACGGTTACTGAATACGAAGTTAACATTCCATTCATTACCGCTGATGCTGACGGCCCGAAGCACTTTGAGTTGAGCCTGACACGGGCTAAACTGGAAGATTTGGTGAAAGATCTGCTAGCGCGCCTTGACGGCCCAGTTGAAAAAGCGCTCAAAGACGCCAAACTCTCTAAATCAGACATCCAAAACGTGGTGATGGTTGGCGGTATGACCCGCATGCCGGCAGTGGTTGAGCGCGTCAAGAAATTGTTTGGTAAAGACCCAATGCAAGGCGTCAACCCAGACGAAGTGGTGGCCGTCGGTGCGGCGATTCAAGGCGGCGTGCTGGCCGGCGACGTCAAGGATGTGTTGCTGCTGGATGTGACGCCGCTGAGCCTCGGCATTGAAACTATGGGCGGTGTCTCGACCAAGCTGATCGAGCGCAACACTACCGTGCCGACCAGCAAATCGGAAGTATTCTCGACCGCTGCTGACAATCAGCCGCAGGTGGAGATTCACGTCTTGCAGGGTGAGCGCGAATTCGCTAATGACAACAAGAGTTTGGGTCGCTTCGTGCTTGACGGTATCGCGCCAGCACCGCGCGGTGTGCCGCAGATTGAAGTGACGTTTAACATCGACGCCAACGGTATCCTTAATGTTACTGCTAAAGACAAAGGTACTGGCAAGGAGCAATCGATTACCATCCAAAACTCTGGCAACATGAGTAAGGAAGATATCGAAAAAGCTCAGAAAGAAGCCGAACTCCACGCTGATGAGGACAAGAAAAAGCGTGAAACCGTTGACGCTAAAAACCAGCTAGAAAACGCCATCTACCAAGCAAAGAAAATGCCGGACGAGTTCAAGGATAAGATTTCTGACGACGACAAGAAGGCGATTGACGAAGCGGTCAAGGAAGCGGAGAAGCACAAAGATGCTGACGACAAAGATGAGCTAGAAGCAGCAGCCAAAGCACTGCAGGATGCCATCATGCCAATTGGCGCCAAGATGTACCAGCAAGCTGCTGAGGACAACAAGGCTGACGAATCTAAGGACGATAAAAAGTCTGACAAGGACGAGCCAGTCGAAGGTGAGGTGGTTGACGAGAAGTAACAGAGTCTAATGCAGGCTGATATAATACCCCAAGTCTCCGGGGTATTATATTTTTCGCTGGACGATACAGTTGAGCGGTGGAATTTCGGTAGTCGGCGGCGTACGATCAACTACGACAAGATCTTGGACAGAGTGAGCGGTAAAAAGTTGATTAATCGCATAGATCATTGCATCTGTATAGCGCTCCTCATCTGGCGGCGGCTGGTAGTTGGGATGGCTAAAGCTAGGTGTTGCCCAACAGGCGCTAACCTGTACATGACGAGTATCTTCATGCAGAAAGGATGGCGCCACGATCATGTCGGCGCAGATTAATGACTGAGTTGAATATGGCTGTTGGAGTGCCTGAGTAGTTAAGGCTGGCCAAAAGTTGCCCTCTTCACTGGGTGTAAGTAGCCATTTCCGTACGTTTGTTTTGTATTGACCGTTGGTGATCTTCACGAGAGTATTATAGGGCAATTCCGTATCATCATAAAAACTGGGCGTGCCAACCATGAAGTCAGCATTGGGTAAATCGTGTGAAATCTCACATAGCTGCAAAATCCTCTCGCCAATTTCTTGTCGAAATCTTGCCACTTTCTCAAATGGTATATCAGTAATGGTTATCAATTCTGGACTAATGACTTGTCCTGAAACTTTGCTTGGCAAATTTTCGATATGATCTAGATAATCTTCCCATGTCTGAGCTGATACACCCGTCACTGGCTCGTTGTCTGAGTTAGTGAAATTAAACACCCCATTCTGGCGATACCAGGTGATTTCAAGATCGGGACGAGGCATTGTGCGGAAGATCATAGTAACTTAAATATAACAATAATATATAGTATGTCAAATCACAACTATACTAAATACAGACTGGGCTAAAGAAAGGTCAGCGTAGAAGGGCCCTATGTCGCTTGAATATCGTCACCATGCTCCAGCAAATCACTATACGAGCCAACCACTAAATCCGTATCCCTGATACCAAGCTCACGCATGTAGTGTGAGCATTGTTGCTCCAGCTGCTCGGCGTTTCGTTTGCCGTCGGTATCAATGGCCTCAATTTCGACAAAATTCCCGAGACCCTTAACAGTGTCGATATGAAACTTGACATTGTCGATGAAGTAAATTTCGCGCTGCTTATCGACAACCACACGTACACCGAGAGCCGCTGTTAGCACCTCACCAATATTTGAGTCCGGTGCCACGGGTGATAAGTTGATGGTCGATTACTTCGGCCCATCGGTATCGGCCCGCTGATAAAAGATAAGGTTATTTTCGATTGGCCCTTGACGTAGCTTCAGGCGCCCTTCGGGTACATCAAAATATGTGTCAATTTGATGGTCAGTCCCCTTAAAGTCCGCGCCGTGCTCACGTAGATATTGGCGCACCGACTCTTGATCCGCGCACCGGGCCTTGATTTCTGAATTGATAATTGCTGTCTGTTTCATAACACCTCCTATATTTTAAGTATAGCACGGGTGATGCTAGCACTCTTGCATGTCGAGTGCTAAAAGTGTATAATAAACGCATATGAGTAAGCGCGATTATTATGAAGTGTTAGGTGTGTCGAAAACTGCTTCTGAGGATGAGATTAAGAAGGCCTTTCGTAAGGCAGCGGTGAAGTACCACCCCGACAAAGAAGGCGGTGATGAAGCCAAATTCAAAGAAGTCAACGAGGCATATGAAGTCTTAAAAGACAAGCAAAAGCGCCAGCGCTACGATCAATTTGGCCATGCTGGGGTCGGCGGTGCAGCAGGCGGTGGCTTTGGCGGCAATCCATTCGAAGGATTTGGTGGCTTTGGTGGGCAAAACGTGCAGTTCGACTTTGGTGGCGATGGCGGCATGTTTGGCGATATTTTCAGTCAATTTTTCGGTGGCGGCGCGACTAGTTCACGGGGTGGTGCGCGGCGCGGTCGTGATGTTGAAACTAATGTAACTCTGAGTTTTGAAGAGGCGGTGTTTGGTACAGAAAAGAAGTTGAATGTAACCCTAGATGCCGAGTGTGAACACTGTCATGGCGATGGCGTCGAGCCGGGCCATAGTCTCAAGACGTGTCCAGACTGTCAGGGTTCTGGTCAGCAGACTCGCGTCATGAACTCAATTTTTGGGCAGATTCAGCAAGCAGTCACTTGTCCGACCTGTCACGGTCGCGGTAAGATTCCGGAGCAAAACTGTTCAGTCTGTGGCGGCAAGGGTACGACTCGCCAGCGCCAGGATATAACCGTCAAGATTCCAGCTGGTATTGATGATGGTGCGACGATCCGCCTGCGTGATCGCGGCGAAGCTGTTCAAGGTGGCCCGCGCGGCGACCTGTACGTTCACATTCGTGTCAAAGCGCATAAGAAGTTCACGCGTGAGGGCGATATCATCCTTTCGGAAGAGCATATCTCGATGGTCGATGCGGCGTTGGGAACGGAAATTGATGTGGAAACCGTGGACGGTATGGTGCGGATGAAAATCCCGGCTGGCACCCAGTCGGGGACAGACTTTAAGCTATCAGGCCACGGTGTGCCGCACTTGAGAAATGATGAACGCGGCCCGCACATCGTTGGCGTCATCGTCGATACGCCAACCAAACTGAGCAGGAAGCAGCGGGAACTACTGGAACAGTTTGATGGCGCAAGGAGGCGGGGGTTGTTTTCGTAATGCGTACTTGCTTTTTGCATAAATATGCTATCATAAAAAAATGAGTATAGCGCCTGAAATAGCACCGCGCCAACCGCGAACGATCGAAGAGATTATTAATCCTCACAATCTTCCTGAAGCTGGGTTTCAGTCGTACACAGAGCTTGTTAATAATGCACTTGATCTGCGAAAGTCTTTTATCGCTGGCGAGTTTCGCAACCCCCGCTTTGAACACTCGCATTTTCACGATATGTCGGCACTGGATAGGGGTATTATAGCGCTTGGCCAAGCTCGTGAAGTGGCAACTGATCGTGAGTCTAACTCGGTATTTCGTGGGGCGATTGATTCGTCTCTTGGGTTTCGTATGGCGGAGATGGAATATGTGAAGTTGCTCGGTCAGCTAGAGTTTTTGCATCATGAAGGGGGAAATCAAGAAGAGTTGAGTGAGGTGCAGGAGCAGGCTCGACAACTCGGTCATGAACTGTATGGCCAGCCGCAGCCAGAGATTCGTGATGCGGCACTTAATGAGCTGTGGAACATACTAGACGGCAAAGCCTATCACCCGACCGCCCAGGTTTTGTACGATGAGTTGGCAAATGGCTTTACCTGGCAGGGTCAAGAGATGCCGGCAATGCTTCGTGCTGAAGATGGTGAAGCACGACTCCCTCGTTTTGAGAAAAATGAGGCACTAGAGTGGGCGGGTGAGCAGATTATTGAGCAAAATGCTGACATTCAAGCCTTGGTGCAGGAGTTTTGGGATCAGAAAGTTGAAGAGAATGGCGAAGGTTATAAATGTAGCCCAGCTGATATCGTCGAAGCGTTTCAAGCGGTGATCAATCTGCGCGACCCTGATCATACCAGCGGCGTAACGGTGAAGCTAGTAGAAAACAAGACCGCGCTATCTTGGGAGTCTCCTGAGATGGCGGTGGTGGTCGGTGGTAAGCGGGCGCCGATCGCGACAAGTGATCAGCTATTTCGCAAGGTGCTACACGAATTTGGAGTACATGGACAACGGTCAATTAATGGGCTTAAGACAAAACTACCAGTCCTGGGAATGGGTTTATTTACCGACACTCCGCGACCAGATTATCTGACATTTGAAGAGGGACTGGCAACGACGGTTGAAGAAATGAATGGTAATGATGCACCAGAATGGACAGCTGCAAAACTTGGTCACTACATTAATATCTCGCTGGCGGAGCAGGGTGCAGATTTTCGCACGGTGTTCGAGACAGCGTGGCGATATCGTCTGCTGGCGAAATTAAAGAATAATCAAGAAGTAACGCAGGAGATGATAAATAAAGAACAGCGAATGACATATGGGTCCTGTGTAAGGATATTCCGTGGCACACAGCCTGATATGGCGGACCGCCAGCCCGGGGTAGTACCGCTAACCTTTAATAAAGACCTTGCTTATCTTGAGGGCCGTGTTCTGGCGATGCGACATTTGGAGAGTTTATACGCTAATCAGGACGTTGATGGGGTTACTCGTCTCTTTGCTGGTAAGTATGATCCAACCAACCCCAAGCAGCAAGAGTTGATGATGGGGGCGCTTGCGGCGTAGGTACAAGAAGGGTATTCTTATACAAGATAATAGAGGTACTATCACTGTATGACAAATCAACTACAAGGGACATCGCTTGCAATCTATAATGAGCTAAAGAAGCGCAGTATCCCGGTAGTTGGATATAAGTCCGGGGGAGTGTCGTGTATTGCGTTTCGTTACGCAGGTCGCAGCGATTTATAATGGGCAGCTCACCAGATGTGTCTAATGGTACTGGCCGATTAATTTCTGATAACAAAGAGCTGACCGATAAGCTTTTAGTGCAGTCGGGTGAATTTGATCGGTGGTTAGCGCCTTCGGTGGTAGTGGGCGACATGGCTACTGCTGAGCAGTTTTTAAAGGAGCAGGGTGTGGCAGTGGTGAAGCCTATTGATGCCGCACATGGTGATGGGGTAACGACAAAATCCGCCATATAGATGAATTGCGACAGGCGGTTAAGCGAGCGCAACAATACGCAAGGAAAGAGGGTGTACTGCTGCAGCGTCACATTGAGGGAAATGATTATCGGCTTATTGTGATAGACGGTGAGGTGGTTACAGCAATTCAGCGCTGTCCCGCAGAAGTCTGGGGCGATGGGGTGCATACAACTCGTGAGCTGATTGACCTGGATAATATGACAAATCCTCGTTGCGGTCAGCTACCTCATGAAAAGTCCATGAATCTAATTGACCCAGAGGCCGTGCGGGCTTTTTGAGCGATGTTGAGTTGCGATGTATTCCATCCGATGGGACACGAGTACAAGTAACTGGTGTAGCGAATATTTCTAGTGGTGGCTATGCGCTAGAGTGCCTCAATAAAGTACCGAATGAAGTGAAGCAGATGGCTGTGCGAGTTACTGAATACTTCGGCCTGTTTATCTGCGGTGTTGACATTATAGCTCCCGATAATTTCCGAGGGTTGAAATAAATGCATCCTCGGGCCTTATGCCGTACTATGATCCACTTGTCGGCATGCCTGCTAATGTTCCGGCTGTCTACGTCGACAAGCTTCTGGCTGCCTACAAATGAGCAGCTTCGTAGCTTGACTGATGTAGGTTTTTAGATTATAGTATATGGTGCATGACAGCACAAAAAACCATCATTGGTCGAAATGTGAAGGTGGACTTTGGTCGGCGGGCGGTTAATGTGCCAGCTAAAGTTGACACCGGTGCAGACGGCTCATCAGTGTGGGCAAGTAATATCCGCGTTGATAAAGACGGTGTCTTGAAGTTCTCGCTATTTGGTAAAGGCTCACCGTATTATAACGGCAAGGTGTTTCGGCGTACCGATTATTCGGTAGCGATGGTTAAGAGCGCCTCTGGCCATGAAATTATAAAATATCGGACACATTTTACCATTATATTGGCTGGCAAGAAGATTAAAGCGTTATTTAGCCTGTCTGATAGGGCTGTGCATAATTTTCCAGTGCTAATTGGACGACGGACATTAAGCGGTAAGTTTTTGGTTGACGTAAGTATGAATGAAGTAAGGAACCAGAAGAAATCACAGACTATAAGGCTAAATAAAGAACTAGCTAAAAATCCTCACAAGTTTTATAAAAAATACCATAAACCAAAGGATACGTAGTTATGAATATTGCGATTCTATCTAACGGTAACATCAACTACTCCACCCTTCGTCTCAAGGAAGAAGCTGAAAAGCATGGTCATCGAGTTAAAGTTATCAAGTATAAAAATTGTTATGTGTCAATTGATGAGCGGCATCCAAAGGTTATTTATCGCGGCGGGGAAATCGGTAACTTTGACGTGTTCATCCCGCGAATTGCTAGCTATATGACGCGCTACGGGACGGCAGTGCTGCGGCAATTGGAAATGGCGAATCCGCAAGCATTTTTTATGAATCGGTCTATCGCCATCAGTCGTTCGCGCGATAAACTACGATCGGTGCAGCTGCTGGCCCGGGCTGGGGTGTCGATCCCAAAGACGGTGTTCTCGCGCAATGAAACGGATATCGATGTGCTGCTGGATGAGATTGGCGGTACGCCGGCGATCATCAAGTTGGCGCGCGGGACACATGGCAATGGTGTGGTACTGGCGGAGACAATTAAAGCCGCTAAGTCGGTTATGCAAGCGTTTTACCTCAGTGATTCTGACGGCACAAACGTGCTATTACAGGAATTTATCAAGGAGTCGGCCGGCACCGATATTCGGGCATTTGTGGTCGGTAGTCAAGTGGTGGCTAGTATGAAGCGGCAGAGTTTGGATGATGATTTTCGCAGCAATTTGCATAAAGGCGGCGAGGGGACGGTCGTCAAGTTGACGCCCGATGAGCGAAAAATGTGCGTCAAGGCTGCCAAGGCGATGGGCCTGGTAGTGGCCGGCGTCGACTTCATGCGCTCGAACCGTGGGGCGCTGGTATTAGAAGTGAATGCCAGTCCAGGATTTGGCATCGAAAAAGTCACGGGCCGCAATGTGGCTGGTCGAATCATCGACTATATTGATCGCAACGCCAAGCGCGGTAACAAAAAAGATAAAGTCGGCGCCTGAAGCTAAACTTGCTATAATGGGAGTATGAATGCGAAGTCGGCGTCGATAGTGCAGCGGATCATCGTTTGGGTGATCGTGCTTGGTGTGTTGGCTGGGGTTGGCTATTGTGTCTGGGCGGTGGTGCAGCAGATGAATAAAACGTACACGACTGTTGATATCGGCAAAGGCACATTTCGAGTAGAGGTCGCTGATACGGACGAGACGCGGGCGCGAGGCTTGGGCGGTCGGCAAGAGCTGGGCAAGAGCGAGGGGATGTTGTTTGTA
This sequence comes from Candidatus Saccharibacteria bacterium oral taxon 488, assembly GCA_010202115.1. NCBI lineage: Bacteria > Candidatus Saccharimonadota > Candidatus Saccharibacteria bacterium oral taxon 488. Next base: position 760,917 of record CP047917.1, on the reverse strand, counting down.
GCGGAGAAAGATGGCGATATACCAATTTGGATGAAGGATATGCGCGTCCCGATTGATATTATCTGGCTAGACGCCAAGAAAAAGGTCGTGCACGTCAAGCGTGATGTCTGGCCCGACAACGAGCCGCATGAAGTATATCACACGCCAGTGCCAGCGCGGTACGTGTTGGAGCTGCCGGCGGGCAGTGCCAAGGAACATAGCATCAAACCGGGCGTCACCGCGCGGTTTACGACGGAGGGGAAGCGATGAGCATAGTGTTGTTATTTGGTGGCGTGGCCGTGGTGGTGACGGCACTAGCGTTCGTGTTGAACCGGCGATTTGGTGTGTTGGCACTAGCGCTGGCAGCCGGTGCACTGCTGGCGGAATTGTGGGCCGAGTGGTTGGCCGGGGTGATCGGTGGGCTGGGCATCAGTAACGTAGCAGGGCTACCGAATGGTGTCGTGGCGACGATTATCCTGACGGTGGGGCCGCTGGTGCTATTATTAATCACTGGGCCAAAGGGACCTGGCAAGTTGCTACGGCTGATCTCGGCGGTGCTGGTCGGTGTCTTAGCAGCGGCGGTGCTGGTGCGGCCGCTGGGCAAATTTATGACCTTGGACGCGGAGGCGATGCAGACGTACAAATTGCTGAGCGACTGGTGGTACTATGCGGCGACCGTTGGACTAGTGGCGGGGCTACTTGATATGAGCTTGCCGCTTCATACCAAGGCGCCCGCTGCCAAGAAAACAAAGCGTTGAAAATGCCGCTCCTCTGTGATAAAATGTGAAAAGTCGCGTTCTCGCTTCGTTGCGCTGCGCGTCATGTGCGGGCCCATAGCTCAGTTGGTTAGAGCACCTGCCTTTTAAGCAGGGTGTCCCGGGTTCAAGCCCCGGTGGGCCCTCCAAGTGGAGTACAATCCTAGTTCATGAACTAGGATTTTTTATTGTATCCATTTCAGGTGATTTGATGTAAGTCTGGCCGCACTTCGCGTATACTAACAATATGAAGTCTCTCGGCCTCACTCAGCGTTTGCATGTGTCGTGGCTGTTGGCGGCAGCTGGCGTCGGCATCGTCATCGGCGTTATCAGCGTGATGCGAGCGCCGTACGGGCTGTTTGCTGGTTGGATGTGGTTGGGGGCGGGAATGGTATTGGCCCTAGCGTCGCTCGTTGGGGCGCGGCGCTGGCTGGTCGTAGTAGCTCTAGTCGGTGGGGTGCTGGTTGGGCTGTGGCGAGGTAGTGTGGGGCAGATTGGCCTGGAGCACTATCAAACGCTGATCGGTCAAATGGTACGGCTGAGTGGACGGGTGCTAGAAGATCCTGATGTTGATAAAAGGGGGCAGACAGTGCTGCGGTTGGGTGACATCGTGAGTAACGATCGGCGGCTGCCTGGCAGTGTCTGGGTAGTGACGAGGCATAGCCAGGCGATTAAACGTAGCGACGTGGTCACCGTGCGGGGCGCGTTGACCGATGGGTTTGGGGCGTTTGCGGCGCGGATGTCCAGGGCAGCGGTTGAACGAGTGACGCGTGAGCAACCGGGCGACGTGGCGGTGGGCGTGCGTGACTGGTTCGCGGAGCGGGTGCGACGGTACGTGCCGGAGTCGGAGGCGGCGCTGGGCCTCGGGTTCTTGATGGGCTTACGGCGGGCATTACCGCTGGAATTGATGACGGCGCTGCAGGTCGCAGGCTTGACGCACGTCATCGTGGCCAGCGGCTATAACTTAACGATTTTGGTGCGGCTGGCGCGGCGACTGTTCATCAAAGTGTCGAAATATCTGGCAGCACTGAGCGCTGGTGTGATGATCATTGGCTTTATGGCGATGACCGGCCTCAGTCCGAGCATGTCGCGGGCTGGGTTGGTGGCGGGCCTGAGCCTAGCCGCGTGGTATTATGGCCGGACGATTCATCCGCTGGTGCTGCTACCGGTCGCTGCGGCGATGACGCTACTCATCAATCCGCAGTTCGGCTGGAACGACCTTGGTTGGCAATTGAGCTTTGCGGCGTTTAGCGGGGTGATTATCCTGGCGCCGCTGCTGCAGCGATACTTTTTTGGCACGAAGCTGCCCGGGGTGATCCGGCAGATTATCGGCGAGACGGTGTCGGCTCAGATCATGACGTGGCCGCTCTTGGTGGCGTCGTTTGGCGTGATCAGTAACGTGGCGCTGATCGCGAATGTGCTCATCTTGCCATTGGTGCCGCTGGCGATGCTACTGACCTTTGTGGTTGGCGTGTGCGCAGATGTGCCGGTGGTGGCTGGACTCATCGCTGTGCCGACGACGTGGCTGCTCCAGTATATGGTCGGCGTCGCCACGTGGCTGGCGAGGTTGGACTGGGCGCAGCTGGAGGTGAACTTGAGCTGGCTATGGGTAATCATCGTCTACCTTGTCATTATCGGGGTGATGTGGTGGATGCGGCGACAGACCGGGCTGCGACTGCGTGAGAGTAATGTGGTTGAGTAGCGTGGACGATTGTGGTAGGCTATCCCGCTCATGCTTGAGGAAACCTGATGGATGTACTACTATGGGTTCATTCAGCTAATCCCTCGGGGTTAACTAGTATGGACTTGTCCTGACTGGTGGCTGGTGAGTACTAAACGTTATTTTGTTTGGAGGAATGAAATGGGCAAAGAAAGAGTAGGCGGAAGTAACGGTAATCAAGGTTCAATGGATTCATGGGAGGGCCTGGCGGCCGTATCGAATAATTATAGTGAGCAACAGCCTGATGGGGCTGAAGTCCATGAGGATGCACAGGGCGGTGATAAGGCACAGAGAGAGCAGGAGGTGGCTGCTCCGATGACGTTTGATGATCTTTGCCGAACAGTTGCTGCAATGAACGACGTATATTGGGAATACAACGATGAGAAACGCAATACCAAGCCGGATACTCAACGGCAACGCGAGGAAATTTTGACTCACCGAGCAGAACGGATCAGACAAGCTAGAAAGGAGTTTGACGAGCGGTGCAGGATAATTAGAGAGGCAGCATCTGCGCGGCTAAAGCAAATTGAGGAATCGACGGAGGCCGCCCGGGCATATGCCCAGAAACTAGCCCTAATTAAAGAAGACAGTTCGAAACTCATGGGCGAGGTGATGGCGCCCCTCGTTGCAGCTGATAAGGCTAGTGATGAGACGTTACGTCAATTTATTCATGACTTTAATGAGCAGCGGGAGCGAGGCGAGCTGACACTTGATGACATACAGTTATCGGATTTTGTGATGGCTATTGCCAAAAGGAACTCTTGGCAGCGAAAAGACGTCCTGCGGATCAGTGCAGACCTTGAGTGTGAGGAGGCTGCCCCCTGGGAAGCGAAATTAAGTGAGGCGTCTCCTGTAGCATATGTCACAAATGATTGTGAAGCTTTGTCGGGGAGTCGCCAGCGTGCTGCTCTACAACTTCCACCGGTTGTTCTGGAGCTGGGTGAGGGAGCGATCGAGGGATATATCAGGAGGATGCTGGAGCCGTATGCTCGTGAGGGTATTATCTCTTCTCGATATAGTGTACATGTCGATGAAGGAAGCTATTACGACGGGGTACATATCAGGGAGGTACGCATAGAATCAAATTGTGGTGGCTTCGTTCTCTCAGAAGACACCGCCAACCAGATCGATAGTTAACCCCTCGCCCATTTTCTGCTATACTAAAAGAAACGAATTTTCTGGAGGCATAGACACATGGCAGGACACAGTAAATGGGCGACCACGCACCGGCAGAAGGCAATTGTTGATGCGAAGCGTGGCGCGATTTTCACGAAGTTGGGTAATCAAATTGCGATCGCGGCGCGCGGCGGTACCGACCCGACACTCAATGCAAGTTTGGCAATGGCGATCGAAAAGGCTAAGGCCGCCAACATGCCAAGTGCTAATATCCAGCGGGCGATTGACCGCGTGGCCGACAAAAGCGCTGCGGCGCTGGAGGAGATTACCTATGAAGGCTACGGCCCGGGCGGCGTCGGCATCATCATCGAAACGGCGACCGACAATCGCAATCGTACTTTACCAGAAGTGAAAACCGCGCTGGTCAAAAACGGTGGGCGCATCGCTGACGCTGGCAGTGTGGCGTTTCAGTTTACCCGTAAGGGCGTGATCACCGTGGAGGGCACGGGTGAGGAATTGCTCCTCCAGATTTTGGATGCTGGTGCTGAGGATGCAGTTGAAGAAGACGGCGAGATTATTGTTTACACGGAGCTGAAAGATTTGGCGAGCGTTAGGAATACGCTGGTCGAGCAGGGCTTGAAGGTAAAAGACGCCGAGCTGCGCTACATCGCCAACACGCCAGTTGAGATCGCGGATGCAGAAACGGCGCAGAAATTGATGAAGGTAGTTGATGCGCTGGATGATCTGGACGACGTGGTGAATGTGCATACCAATGCCGACATCACTGCGGAGTAATCTTCGCTCAGGCTATACATTGACTATGTATTGAGCGTCCCCGACGGCGCTCTTTTGCGTTTGGGAGGAATTTCTTTTACAATATAATCAGTCAACATAAGCCAAGCAGGGAGTTCACAATGAAGGTTTTGACCCGCCTACTACTTATGTCAACGATAATTGCGCTGGTGTTTCAGCCGGTGGTAGCGTTTGCCAGTGACTCCCCACCGGAGGCTGCACCTCCTGCTAGCGGCTCAACATCGGTTGCGCCAACGGACACGCCTGCGCCGCGTCCAGCCAAGCCAACGCCCAGCCCGGTAGCTCCGACTAGGCCACTAGTCCCAGCAGCGGCGACGCCGGACACAGCTTCTGGCGGTACGTCTACGCCTACACCCGCTCCGTCAATACCGCCCAGAGATCCATCAACACCCACACCAGTCAAGCCAACGCCTTCTGAACCTCCTGCGCCACCAGCTGCGGCTCGCACATCGGCCAAACTCTTGATCACCAAAGTCGGCCTCGATACAGCGCGCGGCACCTACGTCGAACTCTATAATCCGTCATCGCAACCTGTCAATCTGACGGGCTGGACGCTGCAGTATGTTAATCAGAAGGGACAGGTGACGACGCTCAAAACAATCTCGACCGACCTAGTAGTGCCGGCGGGCGGGGCGTTGGTGGTCGGTGATAGCCGGCTAACCGATGAGCAGGCCGACCTGCGGTTTGATAGCCAGAAAGTGCTGGCAAAAACCGGCGGCTCTGTCAAATTGGTGATGAGTGATGGGCGGGTGTCGGATCTGGTGGGCTGGGGCGCGGTGTCAGCGCGCGAAGGTAGTCCAATTACGCTAGGTGGCAAGCTACACGCCTGGCGCTGCCAAACAAATGGCGTGGTGACTGATACGGATAATAACGTCAGCGATTTTTCGGTCGGCGAGGCGCCGCACTTACGTGAACTGCCAGCCTGTACCGAGCCTGACGAGCCACGTCCGCCAGTTGATCCGACGCCACCGAGTAATCGTTGCAGCGGCTTGAAGTTGCATGAGATCGCGACCAATGTCGACACACCGTTTATCGAGATCATTAACGCCGGGACTAGTGACCTCGACCTTACGGGCTGCACCATTCTCGTCAAAGGTCGGGGTAAGCACAAGGACACGACGCATACATTCAAGAATATTGAGCTGGCAGCCGGGGCGCTGCATGTCGTTCGGCTGGCAGAGACAAATCTCAAACTGGCAAAAACCGACGCCGGCGAGGTGTACGTGCTGGACGAGAGCGGCAATGAGATCGACCAGACGTCATTTACTGGCCTGGCCAAGGATTCGTCGTGGAGTTTGCTTGACGGGGAATGGAAGGTAACATTTTCACCGACACCGGCTCGGCCTAATGAATTCAAGCAGTGGCCAGATTGCAAGGCGGGCTATGTGCGTCACGAGCTCACGGGCCGTTGCGTCAAGGAGTCGGTGGAGCCAGTGCCGACGCCGTGCCGTCCGGGGCAGTACCGTTCACCGGAGACGGGTCGCTGCCGTAATATCGTGAACGAGCCAGAGCTCGCGCCGTGTAAGCCCGGTCAATATCGTTCATCAGAAACTGGTCGGTGCCGCAATATCAGCAAGCTCAAAACCCAAACGCCGTGCCGTGAAGGGTACTATCGGAGCGAGATAACCGGTCGGTGTCGGTCGATTGCAGCCGCAGCCGCCAAAACTCTGAAGCCATGTCCCGACGGTAAGTTTCGTAATCCCGCCACCGGGCGCTGTAAAAAAATTGCCGCTGATAGTGACGTGTTGAAGGAGTGTGCCGAAGGCTTTGAGCGCAATCCAAAGACAAAGCGCTGCCGCAAGGTCGCGCTGGCTACTGCACCAAAAACTGGCTTTGCGCCGGAACAGGTCAAGCAGGTGACGGGCGCGATGTGGGGCTGGTGGGTGCTCGGCGGCGTCAGTCTGCTGGCGGTTGGTTATGCTGGCTGGCAGTGGCGCTGGGAAATTGGCCGAGCTGCTACGCGGCTAAAACACGCCATCACGCGCGGCAAGCGATAACCTGGCACGAGCTCGTCGAGGTGGCCCTCGCATTAATTATTGTCACCGGCCGGGTGCTATAATAAACGCATGAGAATTATTGGCATTGATCCGGGGACTGGTATCTTGGGCTTTGGTGTGATTGACACGAAGCGGGGCGGCTACCGGCTGGTGACGGCTGGTGTGATCAAGACGCCAGCGCACACGCCACTGGACGAGCGGCTGGCGGAGATTTTTGATGGCCTGACGGAGATCATCGCTGAGACCAGACCTGAGGTGATGTCAATTGAAAAGTTGTTTTTTGCGCGTAATGTCACCACTGCTATTTCTGTGGCCCATGCTCGTGGCGTGGCCATGCTGACTGGACACAAAGCGGGCCTCGTGATCAGTGAATACACGCCGCTCCAGATCAAACAGACACTGACTGGCTATGGCAAGGCTGACAAAAAGCAGATCCAAGAAATGGTGCGCCTCAATCTAGGTCTCAGCCAAGCACCAAAACCAGATGACTGCGCCGATGCGCTGGCGGCGGCCATCACCCACGCAGCGATGACGCGCCCCAGCGTGGTATAATTGATATATGGTGCAATTAGGCAAGGGAAAACGAGCTCCGATAAAGAAGCAGCCGCCGCACATGGGTCGGTATGCCAATCTCGGTCAAGTCAAGGCAAAACCCGGTAAATTACCGCGTCAACACAAACACTTTTTGTGGTTTTGGCGGCTGAGTCGGCCGAAAAAAATTATGGTGTGCCTGCTGCCGATTCTACTGTTTTTGATCATCGTGCCAATTGCTAGCTATTTTTATTATGCGCGCGACATCGGTGATCAGGAGCGGCTGATGAACCGCAATAATACCGGTATCGTGCTGACTGACGCCAAGGATAAGGTGATTTATAGCGTTGGTAATGCCGAGCGGCGGAACTTGGTGCAGCTCAAAGACATCTCTGAGAGTATGAAAAAGGCGCTGATCGCCAGTGAGGATAAAGATTTTTATAAGCACAGCGGCTTTAATATCTTTAGTATTTTCCGAGCGGCGATTACGCGGCACGGTGGCGGGTCGACCTTGACGCAGCAGTTGGTCAAGAATAACTTGCTCAGCAATGAGCATAGCTTTATGCGCAAATACCAAGAGCTATTTATGGCCATCGCCATTGAACAGAATTATAGTAAAGAGCAGATCTTGATGATGTACCTCAACTCGGTGTACTTTGGTGAAAACGCCTTTGGTATCGAGGAGGCGGCCAAGGTTTATTTCAATAAGTCCCCGAAGGATTTGACACTGGCCGAGAGCAGTATGCTGGTTGGTGTGCTGCCGGCGCCAAGCCGCTATTCGCCGATCAGCGGCAACGCCGAATACGCCAAGCAGCGCCAAAGGACGGTGCTCGGTCGGATGCAGACCGAAGGCTTTATCACCGAGGAACAGAAGCAGCAGGCGGAAGCCACACAGCTAGCATACGCCGGTGGCGGCGCGGCTCACACAAATTCCGCAGCGCCGCATTTTGCCGAGATGGTCATCAAACAGCTCAGCGACAAATATGGCTACGAAAAAGTCATGCGCTCGGGCTACCGCGTCAAGACCTCGCTGAATCTCGACACCCAACAGCTCCTCCAAGAAAATATCGCCAAACAAATGAAGCAGATCAATCGCCTCGGCGGCACCAACGCCAGTGGTATCGTCATTGATCCAAAAACCGGCGAGGTGCGGGCACTGGTTGGCAGTGCTGATTACAATAACGCCGAGTGGGGTAAGGTCAATATGGTGACCACGCCGCGTCAGCCCGGCTCGAGCTTCAAGCCGCTGTATTATGCGCAAGCGATGGCTGATGGCGCCATCACGCCGGCGACAGTTTTTGATGATAAATTAACTGACTTCAATGGTTACGTGCCCTACAACGCTACTCGCCGCTGGAACGGCAAGGTGACGACGCGCAAGTCGCTCAGCTGGTCGCTGAATATCCCGAGCGTTTTGATCATGCAAAAGTATGGCATCAATCGCTCCATCCAAGCTGTCAAGAAACTCGGTATCAGCACGCTGGACGAAAACAAAAATTACGGATTGTCACTGGCGCTTGGCTCGGCCGAGGTGCGCCTAAGCGAGATGACAAACGCCTACGCGGCCTTTGCCAATGGCGGTACGCAGTACGAATCGCTCAATCTCATCACTGAAGTCAAGGACAAGTTCAACAAAAACGCGTCGTGGAAAACAGCCAGTACGCGCCAAGCGATTAGCCAAGGTGGCGCCTATCTCATCTCCAGCATTCTGTCGGATAACGCCGCGCGGGCGGGGATGTTTGGTAGCAGCCTGACGGTGGGCGGTAAAACGGTCGCGGTCAAGACGGGTACCACCAATGATAACCGCGATGCCTGGACGATTGGCTATACGCTGCAATACGCTGTCGGCGTGTGGGTTGGTAATAACAATAATAAGGTCATGAACAGCGGTGGATCGGATGTGGCAGCACCAATTTGGCGGGCGACGATGACCAAGCTGCTGGCAGGCGCAAAAACTGGCTTCGACGTGCCAAGCGGTGTTGTTCAGCGAAGTGTGTGTAGTAGTAATGGTGGCCTGGCTGATGATTCCAGCCCCGGTGCTTACAAAGAATATTTCCTCTCGAGCGCCATTCCGACCGAGAAATGTGATCAGACCAAGCCAAAGATCGAGGTCTGTAACCTCGCGACCAAGCAAGTGGAGTCAATTTTTGAAGATCAATTTGATGCCGCTAAATATTCCAAGAATGCTGCGGATTGTCGGCAAACGCCCACCACTAAGCAGATCACCGTCTGTGACCTAGCTACCAAGCGGCTCATCACCATCAGCGAAGACAAATTTGATGCGACGAAACATTCGCGAAAGACTGCGTCGTGTGGCAGCACAGGTAATGACGACCAAAATCCAGGCGGCGGCAATGGCAGTGGCGGTGGCAGCGGTGGCGGTTCGGGTGGTGGCAGTGGCGGCACCTCGCCCGGCCCAACCAATCCTCCGGGCGGCGGAGACAGACGACCGTGATCGCCCACCTCTCTGGCACGATCGCTGAAAAGTTTGGCGCGGGCAGCATCGTGCTTGATGTTCACGGCGTCGGCTATGAAGTGAGCGTGTCGGCTGGTGACTTCGAGGCGGTGGTGCTCAGCCAAGACGCTAAGTTTTATACCTACCACCATGTACGCGAGCAGGCGGAAGAGCTATTCGGTTTTTCTAGTTTGGCTGCAAAAAAGCTGTTTGAAATGCTGATTACTGTTCAGGGTGTCGGCCCAAAAGCGGCACTGGCCATTCTTAGCCTCGGCGACGCAGAGCAGGTGCGCAACGCCATCGCCAATGCTGATAGTGCGTTTGTGCAACAAGCTGCTGGCGTCGGTAAAAAAACTGCCGAACGAGTGGTGGTTGATTTGAGTGATAAGGTTGGTTTGCCGACGCAGTATGGTCGAGTAGAAACTATAGTCCAGACCGAACTGAACACCTCTGACGAAGCACTGGAGGCGTTGATGGCGTTGGGCTACACCTTGGCTGATGCTACCAAGGCGCTTGAGAATGTTGATGTTAATCTGCCGACGGCGCAACGAGTGACCGAGGCGCTGAAGAAATGAGTAGCGGTAGCTTTTGATACAGTCATTGACAATAAATGCAGCTAGTTATGCTGCAGCAGAGCAGCAGCGAGTGGTCTGTTTGCTATCTATCGAAGGGCTGTACGCGAAGTTCCGTCTTCCCGTCGACTAATCGCGCTGCGACACTCACTCCAGTAGCACTGTCGTTATATAGATAGTTCCACCGCTCTTTTTCTAGGATGTTTTTTGTTGATGGAGAATAATATAATTTGTCATATTTTGGTGCATCTATCTCTATCAGGCTACCGTCTTTATTGACGGCGATAATAGTTGTGCCAAAGCCTGGCGCGCTATCAATGAGTGAATAGTATATGTGGTTAATTCCGATAACAATGTGGGTAACTGATTCGCAGCCCTTAATTTGGTGAATTGGATGGTCGGCTGGTAGCGGTATGCGGACACCAGAAATGCTGTGTGGCTCTGGGGATACTGTGAGGCTAATGGGATCATCTGGTAGCGTCGCAGGGTCAATATCGCGAATCGGGAATTTTTCTGGATCAAGCCTATTTCTTTCTACGAAATTGAGCACGTGAGAGCAGGTATTTTTCTCAGTACACCAAGAATCAATACCATAATGGTAGCCTGTAACGGTCTCTTGTCCACTCGCTGGATCAATGTCGCCATTTTGTAGTTTAGGAAATTGACCATACCCATTAGTTATATCTTCTATAATATCGTAATCCTCTGGCTTGACATTACGCCACTCCGAGCTTGGGGTTGAATCTGAGTCTGGATATCTGACACTCAGTCTTCTCGTGTGATCAAGTCCAAAAGTATGCGCAGCTTCATGCATAATGACACCAGCCTCAATAGTGTGTGGACTTGTCGTGGTGATAATAAGCTTGCTGTAATGGTAGGCATAGGCGGACCACGGTTGACCTTCGCACGCGTGAGGCGGCAAAATAACGTAACTAACCTAACCGCGTTGTCAAGATAGGGAGCATTTTTGACAACTTCCCGTATTTCTTTGCCAGAAAAGCACGGATTACCCGTCTTCGGGTCGATCGGCGCACTTGGGCATCACCATTGTTACTGGCTCAAGGACGTTACTCTCGGGAACGCTCATGGTCGTGGCTAGGGTTCCAATAGCCTTCTTGAGCTGTTCCTGTGAACGTTGACCCACGTCAGTAACGTGCTCGGTCGTTGTTGAGGGATCGGTGATAATAACTGGCCGGAAATCGGGCAGAGTGAAGGGCCGATGAGGTTCAGCCTGTTGTGCTGTTGCTGTTTCAGTCGGTGTCGCTGCGGCGGTTGCTGATGGATGACTATCTGGACTGCCGGTGGGCATAATCTTCCAGCCTGTACCAATACTCAGGGCTGTACCCATTGCCCAGCCGACAACGCATACTCCCACTCTCATCCACATTGGTGGCTTGGATGTATTTGGGCGATCTATTGTCTCCTCAGTCTCAAACTGGGGTGTAGCTTCTGCGCACCGCCTGTTCATAATGGTACCAATTCTACAATATAATTTATAATTATGCAATAATATGGTACGGATTGTGGACAGACACTCCTCGCCAAGTAATATAATTCATACCAGGAGGTATCATGAATACATGCGCAACGAAGACGAACTGTGAAATCTGTCCACTGCTCGTTGGCCAGACAACAGCCGACAACAATGTCATACTATAAACCGAACGTTGGGTGGCAGTGCTTGACAGAAATCAATGCTATTGAGGTAAGTCATTTATCACCCTGCGTCAGCACAAGGAAACATTGTCGGATCTGGACGAGGTGGATTGGGCGGAGCTGCATCAGGTGATTCGTCAACTCGAGCAGGCGGTCAAAGAAGCGTTTGGTACTGATGTGTGTAACTGGGAGTGCCTGATGAATAATGCAGTGAAGGCTGGTCAGTCGACACATGTGCACTGGCATTTGTACCCGCGCTATCTCGGCGGTGCCACCTTTGCCGGTGAGGAATTTCCTGATCCGAAATGGCCACGACACCTAGAGGATGCGGTACATATGGTGGGTGATGAGACCTTTCGCGAAATTATGCAGGCATTGCGTAGCCGGCTTGCAGGAGATTAGTTCGCTCCGCTGTGGATGATATAATGAATGTATGGCAATTGAGAGAATAGTCGATACCAGTTCGCATAGTGATGACGCCGAGGAGCAGCGGATTGAAGTCAGCCTGCGCCCGCAGAGTTTTAGTGAGTATGTCGGCCAGGAACGATTGAAGCGCAATTTACGCTTGGCAATTGAGGCGGCCAAGAAGCGCGGTGAGCCACTGGATCATGTGCTGCTGTACGGCCCACCAGGGCTGGGCAAGACCACCATGGCGACAGTGATCGCTAATGAGATGGGTACGAACTTGCGTATCACCAGTGGCCCGGCGATTGAAAAGGCGGGTGATCTGGCGTCAATTTTGACGAATTTGGCGGACGGCGATATTTTGTTCATCGATGAGATTCATCGCCTCGGCCGGGCGGTGGAGGAGATTTTATACTCGGCCATGGAAGATTTCAAACTGGACATCGTCATCGGCAAAGGCCCGGCTGCCCGGTCGATTCGGCTGGACTTGCCGCGGTTTACGGTCATCGGCGCGACGACGCGGACGGGTAGCTTGGCAGCGCCGCTGCGCGACCGCTTTGGGCATATTTATCGGCTGGAGTTTTATGAGCCAGAGGACATCGCTAAAATCGTAACGCGGAGTGCGGCCATCTTGGAGTCGTCGATTCGGCATGAAGCAGCGAATTTACTATCGACGCGGGCTCGCTTGACGCCGCGCATCGCTAACCGCCTGCTCAAACGCGTACGCGACTATGCCGACGTCAACGGTGATGGCATAATTGATGTGAAAACCACAACGAGTGCCCTGGAAATGTTGGAAGTGGACGAGCTGGGGCTGGATCCGGCTGACCGTAATTTACTACAATCAATTCTGGAAAATTACGGCGATAATCCGGTGGGTCTGACCACCATTGCCGCCCTGACGGGTGACGAAGCGACGACGATTGAGGATTTTTATGAGCCGTATTTACTGCAAATTGGCTTCATCGAGCGCACGCCGCGCGGCCGTCGGGTGACGCCAAAGGCGAAAAAACACATCAATATGCTATAATAACAGATATGAAAAAGAGAGTTTTGGCGATACATACCCCTGATGACGTTGGAAAAAATATTACGGTGGCTGGCTGGGTGCACTCCCGGCGCGATCACGGCGGGCTGATTTTTATTGATTTACGCGATCATACTGGCTTGGTGCAGCTGGTGATCAATCCTGATAAGCCGGAGGCTTTTAAGTTGGCGGAGAGTCTACGCGATGAGTTTGTGATTCGGGCGCACGGCGTGGTGGCGGAACGCGGCGAAGGCTTGAAAAATCCAAATATTGCCAGCGGCAATGTCGAGATTGTTGTGGAGGAGCTGGAAGTTTTGAACCGCGCTGAAACGTTGCCGATTCAGCCGTTTGCCGAGGATAACCAGGCGAATGAGGATTTGCGTTTCAAGTACCGCTACCTCGATCTGCGCCGTCCAAAGATGCAAGAGATGCTGCAAAAACGCGCCGAGATGTATCGCCGGATTCATCAGTACATGGACGAGCGCCAATTCATCGAAATTCAAACGCCGATTTTGGCAAATTCCAGCCCAGAGGGCGCGCGCGATTTTCTGATTCCCAGCCGCTTGCAGGAAGGCAAGTTTTACGCTTTGCCGCAGGCGCCGCAGCAATTCAAGCAGCTGTTGATGGTTGGCGGCGTGCCGCGCTACTACCAGTTGGCGGCGTGTTTCCGCGATGAAGATCCACGAGCTGATCGACTGTACGGCGAGTTTTACCAGCTGGATTTGGAGATGAGTTTTGTTGAAAGCGGCGAGGAAGTTCGTCGGGAAGTTGAGCCGCTGATGCGACAGCTCGCGATCGATTTTGCGGGCAAGAAGTTGCTGGATTTGAGTGGCCTCGCGGTCGGTGACGGCAGTCCAATTCCGCGTATTTCGTACCGCGACGCCATGGAGACCTACGGCTCGGACAAGCCAGACTTGCGTTTTGGCATGGAGCTGATTGAGCTGACCGATGTGTTCGCCAGCACCGAATTTGGCGTGTTTAAAAACGCTGAGTGTATCAAGGCGATCTGCGTCAAAAATGGCACTAGCCTCAGCCGCAAGCAAATTGATCAATTCACTGACATTGCCAAAAGTGAAGGGGCGGGCGGCTTGGCCTACATCAAGTACGTGACAATCAAAAATGCAGACGAGGCGCAGGGTTATACGATCCCGGTTGTTGGTAGTAACTTTTATGGCTATGATGCGATTTCGCCAGTGGCAAAATACTTGTCGGACGAAGAACATAGATTACTTATAGAGAAGATGAATCCTGAGGATGGTGATGTTATATTCTTCGGTGCCGACACTCGCCCAGTTGTCAACGCTGTGCTTGGTCGCTTGCGAAACGAATTTGCTACTCATTTCAACCTTAAAGACCCGAGCGTGGTGGCCTTTGCCTGGATCATCGATTTTCCGTTCTATGAATGGGATGACCGCGGCAAGAAGCTTGACTTTGGCCACAATCCATTTAGTATGCCAAAAGGCGGTTTGCAAGCCTTGGAAGCTGCTGCCACTGATGCTGATAAATTGGCAATTGTCGCCGACCAATTCGACATGGTGATGAACGGTTACGAAATTTGTTCTGGCGGCGTGCGCAACCACAACCCAGCGGTGCTGTACAAAGTATTTGACTTGCTGGGCTTTAGCGAATCCTACGTCGAAGAAAAATTTGGCGCCATGCTGGGCGCCTTCAAATACGGCGCACCGCCGCACGCCGGCTGTGCCTTTGGTGTGGATCGCATCCTTATGGAATTAATCGATGAAACTAATGTTCGCGAAACCCTGGCCTTTCCAAAGAACGGCTCGGGCGTTGATGTGATGATGGACTCGCCGTCAATGGTTGATTCAGCACAATTGCGAGAATTAGGGCTGTAGAATCTACTCAAAAGTAGCTAGCAGAGTGCTCAATTACGGTAATGTAGCTGGGGGCGTAGCTGTGTTAGCGTAGCTGTGTTATCTTACTTTTTAATATCGCTTCTATTGCATCAAGTTCAGACTTTTTCTTTCGTACCATCGCAATCTTTTTGCGCAATATATCGATAGCTGTATCCGGTGTAATCTGTCCGTCATTCCATTCCTTGATGTATTGCTTAATCTCCATCAGTGTAAATCCCGCCGACTTGGCGAGGCGTATTTCCGTGAGGTATTCGAGCGCACTCTCGTCGTAGTCTGAATAACTGCGGCTTCCAGCGGGACGTTGTGTTACCGGTAAAATACCGATTTTTGTATAGTAACGAATGGTGTCGATAGAAACACCAGATTTCTCGGAAAGTTGATGAATTAGCATGGTAAAACCTCCCTCGTTATGGCCTATTGACTATGGAGTATACTCCATAGATTATACTACTATTTATGAGTAGAAAAAAGTATAATTCAAATCATAAAGTAGTGTTAATTACTGGAGCGTCCAGCGGTATCGGAAGAGCGACCGCCGAGCTGCTTTTGCAGAAAGGTTACATAGTGTACGGACTTGCTCGAAATAGTGAGGCGCTTCAAAAAATTAAAGGCCTTCGGCTAATACCGGGTGATATGAAAGATGAAAAATCACTTGAGTCTGCGGTAAAAAAGATTTGTGATGAGCAGGGAAGAATAGATGTACTTATTAATAATGCCGGCTATGGATTACTGGGGGCGGTAGAGGATATTCCAATTGAACAGGCCCGCAGGCAGTTTGAGGTGAATGTATTCGGGCTGGCTAGACTGACGCAGCTTGTGCTGCCTAGTATGAGAGAAGCGGGCTCGGGCTTGATTATTAATATGTCATCGGTTGGAGGTAGAGTGTATTTTCCGCTCGGTGCCTGGTATCATGCTTCAAAGCACGCTATTGAGGGGTTTTCCGATAGCTTGCGGCTAGAGCTGCAGGAATACAACATCAAGCTTGTGGTAATTGAGCCTGGCTTGATCGCTACAAATTTCTACAAATTAGCTGAAGAGCCGCTTACTCGTTATTCGTCAAACGGTGCCTATAGCGGCGTAGCAAAGGCAATATCGCACAACCTATCTCAGTCATACAGGACTATGTCACCGCCTAGCGTGGTCGCGCACAAAGTGGCGACAATTATCGAGAGTAAGCACCCACGACGTCGGTATCTTGTTGGTAAATTAGCGAGAGTTCTCTTCTACACACGGTACCTCTTGGGCGATGGCGTCTTTGAACAAATAGCTAAAAAACAGACGAGGCAGTCGAAGTGATTTGCTGGCTATAGCTCGTGTCTGATATGCTATAAATGGACGTTATAAACGATAATGTCCATCCAAAAAGCAATATAACGAAGGGGGCAAAGATGCTTTGGATGTGGTAATGACAGCGATGCGACTATCGGTGATTGTTGAGGTTTGAGGCTAGTTATCGGTTAATCACCAGTGGTCGTACTAAGCTTTAGGGCGGTCAATTACACGTTAGCCACGCTTTCGGTATTGACCGCATCTTGGTACGATTAAGTTTTGATATATAATGTATGATCGACACGAAGTTAGTGTAAAAGTAGCGCTGTATAGTAGTGATGGTGAGTGTGCGCTAATGATGTATTATCCACGCGATGATGGCTTTGGCTTGCCGGGCGGGCATATTGACGCTGGTGAAACGCCTGACGTGGCATTGAGGCGAGAGCTGCGCGAGGAGCTGGGTATCACAATCGATGCGACTCCAGCTGATTTTTATGTGCGCGATCCGCAGGGCAGTACCGTCAAAGACCATAAAATTATTCTTGGCTACACGGCCACGGTTGACGGTAACATTAAACTACCGGACCGAGCGTGTGATGGCGGTGAGGAACGACCAGTCTGGTTGACGCGGACAGAAGTTGAAGCTACTGACAAGCTTGCGTCGGGTTATCGGGATTTTTTGCTGAAGTGGTGGCCTCGAGGCTACAGCTGAACACCTAGCCACGCTGCCAATATATCGCCCGCAAAGTACGCCAGTCCAGCGGCGACTGCGCCGAGGAGCAGGGTGATGATTGCTTCTCGCCATGGTGACTGCTTGCCGACTTTACCCTTGGTAAAGCCAATTGCTAGGAACGTGACCGCCGTCAGTGCGGAGCTGACGTGAAATAGGGTGGTGCCTGGTGCTTTTGAGCTTGCAATGACGTCGACCAGGTAGGGCAATACCGGTACGCTACCGACTACGACGAAGGCTAAAAAGGTAACCGCACCAATAATTTTTGGAGAGGCTCGCTTTTGAGTATCGCGGGCTGATTCTTCGTGTTCAGCGCTGGCTGCCAGGTAAGCGCTGGAACCCATTGAAAATCCGTCAGCAATTAAATTTGCAATACCCAAAATGAGGATAACTGCGCTGGAAATTCCTGCTCCAGCCGATGCTGCCACGACGGCAAAGGTTGTGACTGTGCCGTCAACTGCACCGTACACAAATTCTGAAATGTATCGTCTAAAAAATATTTTCATAGCCATACCAGTGTACCATACATGGTGCGATAAACAGAATAATTATTCAATATTGCGTACCTGGACATCCTGCCAGTCGCTGTTATGGCGTAGTTCTGCGTCGGCACCAGCAAAGACCATCTTCGCCTTGGCATCATCTGCCAGTGTCCATAGGAACCAGGCGGTCATATATGCATCACCGTATTCTAGCACATCTTTATGACCAACTGACTTACGCCGTGCAATGACTCCTGGCTTGCCCCCTTGTAATGCATCAAAATTATGCTTCAAGTCATCGAGCGGACTGATGGCAATACTATCGCTAGCGCCAGTTCCTGCCATCATGAACACCGCTGTATTGAGGCGTGAGACGTCATAGGTCCATTGATTATTATTAGCAGTGCCACGACTCACGGCGCTAGCGGTGTAAAGCGAAGAATACTTATTGCTATTACTATACTTAGTAGCGGCATTGATCGCTCCTGCGCCACCTTGCGAATGTCCAGCGATCCCAATTTTATTAGTGTTGATTAGCCCGCGCACTGGACTCTCTTGGGTTGTGTTGTACTGCAGAGCGGCATCAAGCGTAGCTGCGGTCGATGCACCAGTACCAGCCCAGCCATCCTCATTGCCGATTACGACGAAGCCCCAGCTGGCGAGGTGCTCGAGAATCGGTGTATAGGTGCTAGCTGGTGTTGCTGTGCCATTTACCATTACAACTAGTGGAAAAGTTTGGTTAGACTTCTGGCGCTCAGGGTAATAGAGACGATAGGCCTTAGAACCATCGGTATTATTTTGAATGTAGTGCGCTACTTTGTAGGGTCCGGTCTTGGTGTAATGTTGTTCGAGGTTGCCACTAGGGCTAAGCTTATCAGCGTAGCCAGTCGCTACACCATCATCTCCGGTAATACTTTGATTGAGATATTGCATGACTAACAGTAGAATCCCAAGGCAGATAATAAGAATGATAGTGATAATTCCGAAAACCTTGAATATTTTTCTCACAATTGCCCTTTCGCTAGGTAAATTATTATAAACAAGGCTTATTATACATCAAGTGTATAGTCACAGCAAACTAGCTATACACTTGGTGTATGTAAGGATAGCAATTCAATCAGGCTGTCGTTCGGACCGATTATGCAATGATAACTAGTTCGAAATTAGGTATACTGGGGAGAATGAATGATAAAGACTCTCGCTTTCAGGCGCTGATCCACCAAAAAGGCCGCGAACTGTACCGGCCGATGCCGTGGCGTGATCAGCCGACCTTGTACTATGTGCTGGTGAGTGAGCTAATGCTGCAGCAAACCCAGGTCGCTCGCGTCTTGACGAAGTTCGGAGAGTTTACTGCGAAATTTCCAGATATTGAGTCACTGGCAGCGGCCGAGCTGACCGAGGTGCTCCGCGCGTGGCAGGGGCTGGGCTATAACCGCCGCGCTCAGTATCTTCACCGGGCGTCACAAGCCATTGTCGCTGGTGCCCCGGTGGCCACGCTAGATGACCTCGTTGAGTTACCAGGCATCGGCATCAATACCGCTGGCGCCATCATGAACTATGCTTATCAAGTGCCAACACCGTTCATTGAGACCAATATTCGTACCGTCTATCTCAATCATTTCTTTGCGGGCCAGACGGCAGTTGCGGATCGTGACATATTGACTGTTGTTGAGCAGACGATGGACCAGGCAAATCCGCGTCAGTGGTTTTGGGCGCTGATGGACTATGGTAGTGAGCTCAAATCTCAGGGAAAGGGCAAATTATCCGCCAGTCGTCATTACACCAAGCAATCACAATTCACCGGTAGTCTCCGCCAGATGCGGGGCGAGATTTTGCGTCGATATGTTGCCGGGCAGCCGCTCGCTGGAATTACCGCTGAGTTGCAGGACGATCCACGATTTGCGGCGGCACTGGATGGTCTGCAACGGGACGGTCTCATTGCTGTAAAGTGACAGAATAGAGCGCTAAGCTATTGACATTTCAAACTGCCTATGCTATCATAGCCACAGTCAATACGACAAACATAAACAGTAACAAAGGAAGGGTATGGAAGACATGCAAACAGTTATTATACTGATGACCGTAGTGATCATTATTCACTCGGTGACGATTATTGTCTTGTTCGGTGTAATAATTTCACTGCTGACGAAGCTCAAGCGCCTCGTCAACCAGGCTGAAGCGGCGGTGTCTAACATCGCGCAAGCAACTGAGTGGCTGTCTCCAGTAAAGTTATTTACTGAAGTCGTGCAACTCTTTCGCAAAAAATAATTATCTGTTCCATATATCAATTTAATAAAAACAAACAAGGAGATATATATGAAAAAAGTATTAACAGTTCTCGGCGCGGCAGCGGCTGGTTTCGCGGCTGGTATTTTGACCGCACCAAAAAGCGGCAAAGAAACTCGCGCTGACATCAAGAAAAAAGCTGGTGAGCTAAAAACTGCCACTGTCAAAACTGCCAAAAAAGCCCAGGCTGCCGCCAAAGATAGCGCTGAAGCAGTCAAGGTCGGCGCTCAAAAAGTTGGCGATGTCGTTACTGGAACCGCTCGTACGGTCAAGGCCGACACCGAGAAACATTTCAAGAAGTCGTAGTAGCAGTTTGACCTAAACGCAAAAACGCGAGATAATAAAAAAGATGAAACATCTTCGTAGTCTCGCGTTTTTTGTGTGCAGTATTGGCTTGGCTGGCGCAACGGTGTGGTCAAGCCTTGCCGTGGCACAGACTGCACCAAGTTCGCCGCCGCTCCATCTGATCCGCAGCCAGTGTCAGTCTATTCGTTCGACATTACAGCGGATTCAGCATAACGACGCCTTGCTGCGGGTTAACGCCGGCCAAGCATACAACACAATCTCGACTAATCTCATCGCCAAACTAAATAGCCGTTTGGCATTGGCGCAGGTTGACAGCTCGCGAATGGTGATGATCGCTCGCGACTACGAAGAGGCGCGCAAGGCGTTTGCTCAGCAATACAATGAGTATGAGTCCAATTTGACGGCGCTGGTCAGGACAGATTGTACCGACAAACCGGGCGAGTTTTATGCACAGCTGATCAAGACGCGCGACGCACGTCGACAGGTTAGTGAATCGGTGACGACGATGAGCAAACTGGCGGCGGATTACCGCGTGGCGGTGGAGCAGCTCAAGGTGAAGCTTTCGGGCGGAGGTGGTCGTGGATAAGCTCAAGCAACTTAGTTGCCGGTTGACCAAGCTGGCTATGCAACACAAATTACTGACGATGGTAATTAGCGTAATTGTGGTGTCGATTGTGCTCGTTGGTATCTCGATGCACTTATACTATTCGTCAGATGCCTTCCGAGTGGATTTAAGCCGACCGGATTATGTGCCGTATCGGGCGCAGATTGATAACTCCAACGATCATAATCGGGATATGTTTGAAGCACAGGGCGAAGTTACGGGCAAGGTATTGAATGATTTCCTGCAAAAATACAAGCAAGAAGAAAAAAAGGCCGACGGTGCGCGGGCGTTTGCTAGCAATGTGTTGAGTGATGATCAGCTGGGCGTCAATGGTAGCGGTAATGGCACGGGTGGTGCGACGACACAGGGTCAAGACGGTTCGTCAGAGTGAGTTATGATTACTTTTTATGCGTTATCGCCGTTGGGATAACAGCTAGCTCGATTTCTTGTTTTTCAAATTCTTTGAGGAGCCGGCGGCGCATCTCTGAGGTAACCGCCCATTGATCTGATGGCTGGACCTTACCAGCAACGATCAATTCGACCGAGCGGCCGGTGATATCGCCGACGGAGACAAATTTTGGCGGTTCAATAATTTTCTTGTCCCAAGACTTTTCCTTGCTCAGTTGCTGACCGGTCTCGTTGATGATATCAGCGGCATGGCTGATGTCGGTACTTGGATCGAGCTGCAAGGTAAAGCGCGACATGCTATACCCCATCGTTTTGTTGATGACATGCTGGATGGTACCATTTGGTAAGTAGTGCACATTACCGTCAGCATCGCGGAGCACGGTTGACCTGGTACCGACGCGCTCGACAGTGCCGCTCGCACCCATGACGTCAACGATGTCGCCGACGCGATATTGATTTTCAGCGATGATAAAGATGCCAGCCAGAAAATCTTTGACAAGTGACTGTGCACCGAATCCGAGTGCCACACCAATGATGCCGGCGCTGGCAAACAGTGGTGACAAGTCAAAGTAGAATAACTTGCTGGCGACCATGGCGGCGATATAGGCAATGATGGTGATACGCCAAAAACTACGAATCAGCTGCGTCAGCGTATTTTCGCGCTTTTCGATATCTTTGCGGTGCCACGAGCGGTGCTTGGCAGTGGAATGGATGGCGTAACGGATCGTCCAGGTGATAAACATGCGGCCAAAATAATAAACGATAACCGCACCGATGACGATGCTGACTGTCTCAACCATCCGCTCGCTCACCAGCCAGCCCAGTCCGTGCTCAATCATCCACTCGTCAACGCGCGACGAATTTAACAGTTGTTTGATAAGCGTATCCATCATGAGTTTAGTATAATGAAAAGTATGAGTTTTGTCGATCCAAATCAATTTGTCATTACCCGGCGACGCAAGAAGTATAAATTTGCATTATTTAACAATTCGCCGCTTTGTTTTGAGTATGATGAGTGGACGCCGCGGCCGATTGACGTACTGGAGATTGGTGCTGGAACGGGACTGTTTAGCGTCGAACTAGCGACGCGCCATCCCGAGCAGCGGTTTTTGGCGGTTGACGTCAAGGCCGATCGATTGCAAAAAGGGGCACGCGCGGCCGAGCGGTGCGGCCTCACGAACATCTGGTTTGTGCGGGCACGAGCAGATCAGCTGGGTGAGCTGTGTGAAGCTGGATCGCTTAGCCAGTTGTGGATCACCTTTCCCGATCCGTTTCCACGCCAGCGCTCCAGCGGCAGGCGCTTAACACACCCACATTTTTTAACGCAGTATGCAAAGTTGCTTGATGAGGGCGGTGAGCTACTGCTCAAGCATGATGATCACGACTTTTTCTGCTGGGGCTTGGAGCAGCTGGTGGTGGCTGGCTGGCAGCTTCGGGGGCTAACGTTTGATCTGCACGAATCGGAGCGATTTGACGAGGAGAGCGATGCCCGGATCATGACAACCTACGAACAGCGCTGGGTTGGCGAGGGGAAAGCGATTGGGTTTGTGGGAGCAGGGAAATCTATTAACCGAGCTTCATAAAACCATGTTGCTTTGAGGCAAGGGAACGGTTTTTATATCGCTTATCTTCACTGACGTCATCACCAAACCACTTTGGTGGTGTGAAGGCATTCGCACGAACCGATGCCTCCGTTTCGCGACCGCTGAATTCAATCTCTGCCGTGACTAGTCCCGATAAGTGTCCCGCATACACATCAAGCTCAATCGTGTGCTGGTTATTGTTACTGTCAGTGAAGGGTATGTAGTATCTAGTTTTTTCAACGCGATTGCCTTCGGTCTGTGGCCAGAGTGCCTTGAACATCTCGCCAGTTATCTTAATGTTTTGCTCGCCGCGGACAACTGTACCGGCAGTCTTGACAGTTAGCTCAAACCGCTCACCATCACCGAAGCTACGAATACGTGTTTCGGATCCATCACCACTAACTGCTAAATATCCTTGCTTAAGATCAGCATGAGGATAGTTTTCTAGACCATCAGGAAGATTATCTGGGTCGATGAGCCACTTTCTTTCAACTTCTTTCAGTTGGTTTGGTCGTTCCGGTATATGAGTTTCTTTTTGTCTTTGACGTTCTTGCTCATACTTATTTTCAAAAAGATAGGCAAGGACGGCGTAGAGTTGTTCAAGCTCAGGGAATTCGTTATGGAACATGTCTCGCCATTTAATGGCTAGCTTATCATGGGAGCTACGAAGCTCGTCAATACTTGCGACGCCGAAGTCTTCTTCGACAACTCGAGTACCCTGACCGGTGATGTCAACGACAGCCGGAAGAAGTTTGTCAACGAGGCGGACAAAACGAGCCTCTGGTGTATCCTGCCTCTCATATGACGCTAACGCTTCGGCTTCAAGTAGCGGTAGTTCCTTTAGTAATTTTTTCAAGGCTATCTGTTCGCGACGTTCTTTCTCGGCTTGTTCATCTGGTGACAGGTTAAATGTTGCGACATCACCGACCTCAATCTCTATCATGTCGTGAACAAGGCTGTAGTGGCGGATACGATCTATATCAAGATTAGGGTAGAGTATTCGTGCTAGATTTGGAGCTAATGTCGCCAGTAGAAAACTGTGTTCTACATCTGTTTCACGATCTCCGTTTTTTCGTCGAGGTATGCGGTCAACGCCTGAAAAGTTATCCACCAAGCAAGAGGATTCAATTGCCAGACTTGACATTTTCAGCAGCAGTGACCATCGCTCCCTATCATATAGAAGTGTGTCGAGAGCCTGACTATTTGATGACTCTATTGATGGATATTTTTCTTGGCGTAGTGCCTCTAGCAATTCCACAGGTTTGATATTATCCACCCTAGCTTGAGTTTGTATTACTTCGCTAGCCATATTTCCTCCTTGATAATAATAGGCATTATAGCACTCATTAATTGTATTTACTTGCCAAGCATAATTCTAGCAAGTATAATTTGACTCAACTATGATTGACCAATTTATCCCCAAACATCACATCCAGAAGCATATCCTTGGCGTGTTAATGCATATGAAATATGCGCGATTTCGGGATATGCGGCTGCCAAAAGTCGATACTAATCTCTATACCTACCACTTAAATCTATTGAAGAAGCGGGGATTTGTCATCAAGACGGATGATGGATACTGTCTGGGGCGGGAAGGGCTATCGTATGTCGATAGAGTTAGTATTAAATCACTCAAAATTCGTACCCAGCCGAAAATTATTACCATGATTGTCATCCAGAATGCTAATGGCGATGTGCTACTCCAGCGACGCACTAAGCAGCCACATATCGACACCTGGACGCTGCCATATGGCAAGCTACACATTGATGACGAGTCGGTCTTGGCCGCTGCTCAGCGGGAGGCACGCGAGAAATTGGCGGTGGATAAGCTACCGCTGACACACGCAGGTGATTGCTATATTCGCGTCCTGATTGAGGGGGAGATATTATCATCGACATTGGCGCACGTATTTTATGGTGAGACCGATGAAGTTGTGGCGGGCGAAGAACTCGTGTGGGCTCGTCCGCATCGATTGGCGGATTATGACTTAGCACCAGCGGTTGAACAAATCGTGGCGCGGACGTTCTTTCACGACCCGTTCTTTTTTGAGGAATTTGTGGCAGAATTAAATGAGGTAATTGAAAGGAGAAATATATGACAATTGATGAGTACGCCAAGAAAGCCATTGCGACGCTGATTGGTACGCATGAATATGGGGACGTTGACGCGCGGCTGATGGCGCAGGTGCTTGGTCTGGTCGGCGAGTCAGGCGAGGTAGCTGAAAAGTTCAAAAAGCTGGTTCGTGACAAGCGGGGAATACTGACAGACGATAACCGCACAGAAATTCTCAAAGAATTAGGTGACGTGTTGTGGTATGTCAATGCGGTGGCGCACCTGCTCGATTCTAGCCTCGAGGAAGTTGCCCAGATGAACAACCAAAAGCTTGCCAGCCGCCAAACCCGCCAGCAGCTGCACGGGCAGGGCGATAATCGCTGACATTTTTCATTGAACTCCCATACAATATGCGCTATACTCAAGCATAAGGGTAATTATGCGCATTTCTGACAGTAGTATTGAGAAGATTTTGCGCCAGGGTGAGGTAATTTCTGAGTCACAGCTGGCTGAGTTAAAGATGGAGGCGGAGCGCACGCACCATTCATTGCAGACGATTATCTTGGAGCGTAAGGTACTGAGCGAGGTACAGCTTGGGCAAAAGATTGGTGAATACATTAATGTGCCATTTGTGACCATTGAGCCAAAGGATATCCCTGACGATGTCCTCAAGCGTATCCCCGAACACATCGCTCGCCAGTACAATGTCGTATTGTTTGCGGTTGATGATAACGGCGTCTTGAGTTTGGCGATGGAAGATCCGGATGATGTGCAGGCGCTGAACTTCATCCAGAAAGAGATTGGCTACAACATCAAGGTGTTCCTGGCGACAAAAAATAACATTCTTGACTGCCTGGAGAATTATCGCGGTAATATCACTGATGAGCTGGATGAGGTGGTGTCAATCCAGAGCGGTGCTGAATCAGATTCACAAAACGTCTCTGAGGAGGAGATTTCCGAGAATTCGCCGATCGCCCAGACGGTTAACTTGCTGCTGGAATATGCTATCAAATCGGGCGCCTCGGACATCCACATTGAGCCGCGCGAGGATTTCGTCCAGGTGCGTTACCGAATTGATGGTGTGCTCAAGGAAGTGAATAAATTGCCGCGCAATGTTCAGGGTGCACTGGTTAGTCGTATTAAGATTTTGTCAAATTTGAAAATTGATGAACGCCGCGTGCCGCAAGATGGTCGCTTCAAGATCAAGGTCTCGGGTAAGCAATACGCGCTGCGTGTGTCGACGCTGCCGATCGCTGATGGCGAGAAAATCGTCATGCGTATTTTGGACGAATCCAACCAGGCGGTCGCCCTGGATAGCCTCGGCTATTGGGGGTTGTCACTGAGTACACTCAAGGACGCTATGGCACAACCAAATGGTATGATCTTGGTGACCGGGCCAACTGGTTCGGGAAAATCAACCTCCCTGTTTAGCGTGCTGTCAGAACTCAACACTCCTGATGTTAATATTTCAACCATCGAAGACCCAGTCGAATATAAAATCCCTGGTGTCAACCAAACCCAGACTAATGCCAAAGCCGGCATGACCTTTGCTTCAGGGCTGCGCGCACTACTCCGTCAAGACCCAAACATCATCATGGTTGGAGAGATCCGTGACGGCGAAACCGCCAACTTAGGCGTGCAGGCAGCGCTGACTGGACACTTAGTGTTCTCGACCCTGCACACCAACAACGCCGCAACTTGTTTGCCGCGTCTCCTTGATATGGGAATTGAGCCGTTCTTGATCGCCTCGACGGTCAAGGCAGTGATTGGTCAGCGCTTGGTGCGGCGGCTATGCATGCACTGTCGTCAGCAGTATGTGCCGGATGCCGAGGAGCTAGCCTATATCGTCCAGATGTTTAATCTCAAGCAGGGCTCGATGCAGCGATTACATGCGCTAGAGCAGCAGGCGGCGGCTGATAAGATTGGCGGTAGTACGCCACTCGGTTCAACTGACGTAACGATTCAGTACTTGTGGCGACCAAATCCTGAGGGCTGCGATGAGTGCGGCCATAATGGCTTCAAGGGGCGTGTTGGTATCTACGAAGTCCTCGGTATTTCGATTCCAATCCAAAAGATGATCACCGCTAATGCTACTAGTAATGAGATCCAGCAGCAGGCGATTACCGAAGGAATGGTGACAATGCAGACAGATGGTTTCATTAAATCGCTGCGCGGCGTGACAACGCTAGAGGAAGTTTTGAGAGCAACAAGGGAGCAATAAATGACAAAATTTAAATACATAGCAACTAAAAATAATAATCAGCCGATTAATGGCGAGCTAGAAGCTAGTAGTCGCGCCAGTGCCATCCAGCTCATTCAAGCCCAGGGTATGAAGCTCGTTGACCTCAAGGAAGCGGGTGATGAGAAGAAGGGCTTTCGCCTTGGGGGTGGTAAGAAGTCAGTACCAACTGAGGAGCTGGTTGGTTTTACCAGGCAGCTCAGTACCATGGTGTCTGCTGGTGTGCCGATCCTCAGGTCGCTCAACTCGATGGCTCAGCACGCTGAGAGTCCGCATTTTCGTGAGATTTTGAACGCAGTGTCCAAGGAAATTGAGAGCGGTACCTCGTTCGCCGATGCACTGAGCAAGCACCCTGAGGCATTCAGTGATGTGTATGTGAACATGGTGCGAGCTGGTGAAACGGGCGGTATTTTGGACGATATTTTGAAGCGTCTGGCTCTGCAGCAGGAAAAGAACTCATCAATGAAAAAGAAGATCAAGAGCGCCATGACCTATCCGACGGTGCTGATCGTCATCACTATCGGGGCGTTCTTTGGCTTGATGATTTTTGTCTTGCCGATGATTGGTAAGACGATTAAGGACCTGGCGGGCGAAGATGCGGAATTGCCAGCATTGACCCAGGTATTGATGAGCATCAGCCAATTTATGGTAAGTTTTTGGTATATTATTTTCCCATTATTATTTGGCGGTGTGTATGTGCTGCTTCGCTATATTAAGTCGCCAAAAGGCAAGATTAAGTTCCATCATTTTATCCTAAAAGCACCAATCATCAGCAAGATTATTCGCAAGGTAGCGGTAGCACGATTTACCCGTACTTTCTCGGCGCTGATTGGCGCGGGTGTGTCGGTGCTGGAGGCGTTAGAGGTGACGGCTCGGGCAGTTGGTAATACGGTGTATCAAGATTCGCTGCTTGACGCTGCCAAGCGCATTAAGAATGGCGAGGTTTTGTCGCGGATTATCAATGAGCGCGAAGACCTCTATCCACCAATCGTTGGCCAGATGCTGGCGGTGGGTGAAGAGACGGGCCAGACGGATAAGGTGCTGGTCAAGGTGGCGGATTTTTATGAGGAAGAGGTCGATGCGGCGATTAGCGGCTTGAGTTCGACGATTGAGCCGGTGATGATCGTCTTTATGGGTGGTATGGTCGGCTTGATCGCGGCGGCGGTGATGATGCCGATTACTGGATTAGCAAATCAAATTAAGGGATAGTTGGTTTTTCAAAATGCTTATGCTATACTTAACAAAAAGAAAAGATGTGGGCAAACGATAGTGGCAAATATTTTCTACAAGTCAAAGCCGATCATCGGGCTTGATATTAACAAGGCCGGCGTTCGGGTAATGTCAGTCGATATGGCACGGATGACGGTGCATGGATACGGCGCGATTGAGCTGGATCCGGCGAAGGACGAGAGCGATGACCGGGCAGAGTATCTCTGCGGCAAGATCAATCAAATGTTTGAAAAGAATATTGTCGGACGGCTTGGCAGTAACCGCGTGGTGCTGGGATTGCCAACGACCAAGACATATGCGCGCACCTTTGCGCTGCCGATCAAGCAGGAGAATAAGATTGAAGAGGCGGTGAATCTCGAGGTCGAGCAGTATGTGCCGATGCCGCTTGATTCGCTCTACGTCGATCATCAGATTATCAAGCGCGGCAAAGAGAATTTATCGGTATTGATGTGCGCAGTGCCACAAAAGATTGTTGACGAGCAGCTGGCAATTGTTGAATCGTGCGGTATTGAGGTGGCGATGATTGAGCCAAGTATCAATGCGGTGGCGCGACTGCTTGAGCGAACCAAAGAGGGGGCGCTGCCAACGGTTATTGTCGATATTGGTCCAGCAACAACTGACATTGCTATTCTTGATGCAGCAATTCGCGTGACCGGTGGTCTAAACATTGGTGGCAATACATTGACGCTTGACATCGCGAAAAAATTGAACGTACCACTTGAGACGGCGCACCAATTCAAGGTGCTTAATGGCCTTAATACCGGCCCTCGCCAGGAAAAAATTACTGAGGCATTACGGCCAAGTTTGCAGCGCATCATTGGTGAAATTCAGAAAGTTATTCGCTACTACACCGATCGCTTCCCGGATGAATCCCGCCTTGAACAGGTACTAATCGTTGGTAGCGGTAGTAGCGTGCCGGGGCTTGGTGAGTACTTTACGGGCGAGCTGACCCTGCCAGCACGAGTGGCTAGTCCGTGGCAGTCGCTGAACTTTAATAATTTAGCACCGCCGGCCAAACAGCTACGACCGCGGTTTATGACAGCAGCTGGCTTATCACTGGTGCGAGCGGAGGAGATTTGGCATGATTAATCTATTACCGCCGAAAGTTAAACGTGAGATTGTCGCCGGCCGGTCAAATGTAATATTGTGGCGCTACTGCGTGGTGTCGTTAATCCTCGGCTTCTTACTCATCGTGGCGACAGTAGGTATTTATTTGATCATGGAGCATGCAAAAACGACTGCTCAACAGACGATTGAGACGGGTAACCGTCGGGCGCTGCAGTATCAAAAAGTCCAGCAGGATTATGACTCGTTTAGTGCAAACCTCAAGATTGCTAAAGCAATCCTTGATAAAGACGTGCGGTACTCAAAGGTAGCACTCAAGATCGCTCAGGCGATGCCATCGGGAACAATTTTGCAAACGTTAACACTGGATAGCAAGAAGCTCGGCACGCCGATGACTATCAACGCACGCGGTAAAACGTATGGCGATGCACTGCGGCTCAAGGACAGTTTTCAGCAGTCAAACCTCTTTAAGGATGTTAATCTCGCCTCGGCGGTGGCCGAAAAAGAAAACAAGGACGGTTACCCGATCAATATTACAATTAATGTGACGATGGTGCCGGAGGTCGCGAAGCAATGAGTGAGAGAAAACGAGAAAAAATGACACCGGCGGTGACCATGCGGATCGTCTTTGCGCTGTCGCTGGTACTGATCTTGGTCGGCATGGGAGGGATCGTTTATTTCGGCTACACCATGCTGCAGGGTACCGCTGGGGAAGTCTCTAAGATTCAGACTGAGGCAAAAGCGGTTGACGCTAAGGTGCAGAATCTAGCGCGGCTGGAAAAGGAGATGGAGAAATATAAGGATAGTGTTGCCAAGGCTCGGCAGCTAGTAGCAGAAACTCAGCAATATCAATATCAGAATCAGATCATCAATGACCTCACTACTTACGCCAATCAATCAGGCGTTGGCATTGCTGGGTTCACCTTCACATCAGGCTCGGCTGGAGCCAAGTCAAACTCGGGTTCATCAGGAACCTCGGGTACGAATAATAGCTCTGGTTCAAACAGCGCTGCCGGGCCAAAAAGCATGAAAGTGTCGGTCCGCCTCAACGAAAAAACAGATTACATGGCGCTGCTTCGATTTATGCATTTGATTGAGCAGAACTTGACGCGGATGCAGATCGCTAGTGTCAGTATGTCCAAGGCTGAGGGGGTAGGCCAAGTGAGTACGCAAACTCTGGACGTGGAGGTATATGTTCGATGAAAAATTCACCTGATATTTCACAAATTGGTACGCTGGTGTCGCGGTTTTTCCATCGCTACCACGTTATCCTCTATACATTGACGGTGGTGGTTGGTGTGTCGGTGGCAATTTTCCTGCTCTACAGTCTACTCGCCTCGTCGAATCCAAAAGAAGATACCATCCAACAACAGACGACGCGATTTGACCAGAAGACGATTGACCAGATCAACAGTTTCCGCACGCGCGATACCGCCAACGCCAATTTTAGTCTGCCGGCGGGGCGGACGAATCTGTTTGCCGAATAGCGTGGATATCGCTATAATGTGAGAAGTATGCTAATTTCTGCTGAACGATTTGATAACGCACCGGTGATGAGCCTGCAGACTGGCTCGGAACTGGCACGGACATCGCGGGCGGTGATCGACCCGCGCAATTTATCGATCGTGGCGTATGAGCTAGAAGGGCCGACGCTTGATCAATCGCCGAGTTTACTGCGGATCGCCGATGTGCGGGAAATTGGGCCGCTGGGTCTGATCATTGATTCGGCGGACGAGCTGATTATGCCGAGCGACGTCCTGAAGATCAAGGAAGTGTATGAGTTTCAGTTCGCACTAGTTGGCAAGCGGGTCATTGATGAAAAAAATCATAAGGTTGGCAAGGTCATCGGCTACACGTTGGAGGCCGGTAATTTTGTCATTCAGCAGCTCCGAGTGCGGCGACCGCTACTCAAGAGTTTTGGCGATACTGAACTG
Source organism: Candidatus Saccharibacteria bacterium oral taxon 488 (assembly GCA_010202115.1). Lineage (NCBI taxonomy): Bacteria > Candidatus Saccharimonadota > Candidatus Saccharibacteria bacterium oral taxon 488. Next base: position 729,828 of record CP047917.1, on the reverse strand, counting down.
CTGATTCATCGTTCGCAGATCGTTCGTGTGACTGACGAACATATCGTTGTCAAGACGCCAGAGATCCGCCACCAGGAGCCGGTTGTGCAGCCACAGGCAACGTTCGAAAATCCATTCCGAAAGGCGCATCCCGCGGCCGAAGCTGACGGCAGCGATAGCAAATGAACCAAATTATCGCCAGTACCGCAGCGATGCAGCGGCTGGGTCAAGTGATTGGGTGCAGCCTGAAGGGTGGTGAGGTGATTGAGCTGGTCGGGGACATCGGTGCTGGCAAGACGACGCTAACGAAAGGTATTGCCGAGGGGCTCGACATTACTGAACCGGTGCAAAGCCCAACATTTACTATTTCCCGTGTGTACCAGTCGCCGGGCGGCTTGACGCTGGCTCACTATGATTTTTATCGATTGGGTGAGGCGGGTATCATGGCGGAAGAAATTCATGAGGTAACCATGCAACCACAGACCGTAACAGTGGTTGAGTGGGCGGATGCCGTCGAGCAGGTGCTGCCGGCCGATCGACTGACAGTGAGGATTCTAGCAATTGACGAACAGTCGCGGCGTGTCACGTTGAGTGCTGGCGGGCCGACGAGCCAGGCACTCCTCGCGGCAATTAGTGCGGCGGACGAGGAGTCGGCATGATTATTCTGCTCGATACATCAACGATGACGTGCCGTTTAACGATTATTCAGGGTGATACCTGGCGAGAGGTGGCTTGGGAAGCGGGTCGTGGTTTGGCCCGAGGGCTGCTACGATTTTTGGATGAGCAGACCGGCGGCATTCACCACATCAGTGGTATCGGCATCATGCGTGGGCCGGGTAGCTTTACGGGACTGAGGATTGGCTGTGCGGTGGCAAACACGTTGGCGGAGGAACTCGGCATTCCGATCGTTGGCAGTAGTGGCGATCACTGGCGAGATGACTGCCTGGAGCGGCTGAAGCGCGCCGAAAACGACACGATTATTCTCCCCGAATATGGCGGCGAGGCTCACGTCACGGCTCCGCGCAAATAGTGGTATTTTCATTCGCAATATCGTACAATAAAAGTAAGGCGGCTTTAGATTAGTGGCTCGGGCCGTTTTATTGCATCAGTTGAATATGGTCGGTCGTTGATACATTTCTCGGGGTGTATACCCGGGGCGACTGGTCAGAAAAGAAAGGAAATCATATGGTAGGAATAGTTATTGGCGGCTTGGTTGGCGCGGCACTTGGCGTGGGCGGTTTTTACGCCTATCAGCGAACACGGCAAGCTAATGGCAAGTCGCAAATTGAGCGTGACATCGCCGAGGCAAAAAGTAAGGCGAGCGACATTGTCCTGAAAGCTAAGGACGAAGCCTTAAAAATCGAAAATGAGCGCCGCCGCGAGTGGCAAAAGACCGAGAATCGGTTGGCGGATCGCGAGCAGACGCTGGATCGGAAATTGGACGAACTAGACAAGCGGGCGGAGAAGCTGCGCGCACACGAAGATGAGGTTGACAATCTCAAGGAAGAGATTCGCACTATTCGCATGCGTCAGCAGGAGAAGCTCGAGAAGATTGCGGGCCTAAAGAAAAAGGATGCTGCCGACAAGCTCATGCAAATGACCGAGCGCGATATCAAGAATGACCTGGTTGGATTAGTAGCGAAGTTACAACATGAGGCTATGGACGATGCTGAAGAACGGGCGCAGATGATCTTGCTCACGGCGATGGAGCGGATGAGTAGCGAGGTGACGGCTGAGCGGACAGTCACGGCTGTCAAACTGACCGATGATGAGATGAAAGGCCGAATCATCGGTAAAGAGGGTCGCAACATTCAGGCGTTGCAGCGCGAGACCGGCGTTGATATTTTGGTGGATGACACGCCGGGCATGATCGTGTTGTCGAGTTTTGATCCAATTCGCCGGCAAGTGGCTCGCTTGAGCCTTGAGATGTTGATGAAAGATGGCCGCATCCATCCAGCGCGCATTGAAGAAGTCGTCGCCAAGGCGAAAAAACAGATCGATAAAGAAGTCAAGCAGGCTGGCGAGGATGCCATGCGCGAGACGGGCGTCGTCGGCATCCCGAAGGAAATGCAGCGACTGCTCGGTGAGCTGAAATTCCGAACGAGTTACGGGCAGAACGTCCTGAAGCATTCCACCGAGATGGCCCAGATGGCGGGGATGATCGCTGAGGAAATTGGCGCTGATGTGCGCATCACGAAAATCGCGACACTGCTGCATGACGTCGGCAAGGCGGTGACGCACAAGATCGAGGGCAAGCATCACCACATCGGCGCTGAGCTAGCACGTAAATATGGCATGGATGAACGGATCGTCCACGCCATCGAAGCGCACCACGATGATATTGAGGCAACAACTCCTGAGGCGCTGGTTGTGCGGGTGTGCGATGCCGCCAGTGCTGCTCGGCCAGGAGCACGCAATGTCTCGGCCGAGAACTTTGCGGAGCGAATGCGTGATCTGGAAAATGTGGCAACCAGCTTTGCCGGTGTTGATAAAGCCTACGCAATTTCTGCAGGGCGCGAAGTGCGGGTGATTGTCCGGTCAGAGGACATTGATGACCTGAGCGCATTCAAACTGTCGCGCGATATCGCTACTAAAATTGAATCAACCATGCAGTACCCAGGCACCATCAAGGTTAACGTTATCCGCGAAACACGAGCGATCGAGTACGCAAAATGATAAAAAGTGGTTGGTTGCCGCATGAGGAGTGGCTAAAGACGCAGGACACTCGGATCGCCAGTGCTGCACTGCTGATCGAAAATCCCGCGGGTGAGCTGCTCGTGGTCAAGGCGTACTACAAGACACACTGGAGTCTGCCTGGTGGTATGGTTGATGCTGACGAAACGCCGCTACAGGCAGCGCTTCGCGAAACTCAAGAAGAGGTCGGGTTGGTCGTCACCGATGATGAAGTCTCATTTTTTGCGGTAGCCTCACGCTCGAGCGACAAAGGATTGGCACATCAATATATCTTTCGGGCCGTGCTGGATGATGAGCGACTTGGGCAGATCGTCTTGCAACAGTCAGAAATTGACGCCTATCAGTTCCTGGGCCGCGACGCAGTGCTGGCAAGCGATGAAGGATTTGCGTGGTCAATACCGCATTGGGCTCATCGTCGGCCAGGCGGCTATGTCGAGACGCGAATCGTTGACAGCAATGACGAACGTCAAGAGGCGGTTACGCAATTCGTGGGATTTGGTTCGTAGGAAAAACAAACGAAGGAGGAATATGGGAACATTAGTTATCAGTCGACACGGTGAAAGTGAATGGAATCTGCTCGGCAAGTGGACGGGCTGGACTGACGTGGGTCTTACGGAAAAGGGGCGAGCTGACACGGTGCGACTGGGTGCGCTACTCAAAGACATCAGGTTTGATGAGGCGTATACGTCGGCACTACAGCGGACGCACCAAACGCTGGACGCACTGCTTGAAGGGCGTGGTAGGGGTAGCTTACCGACAACACAAGCGGCCGAGCTGAACGAGCGTGACTATGGTGATCTGACCGGTAAAAATAAGTGGGAAGTCAAGGCTGATATCGGCGAGGAAGCGTTCAATGGTATCCGACGCGGCTGGGACTATCCGGTGCCAGGCGGTGAAACGCTCAAGGATGTTCATGCACGGGTTGTACCGTATTTTGAACGAGAGATTCTACCGAAACTACAGGCAGGTGAGAACATTCTATTGGTGGCGCACGGTAATTCTATCCGCGCACTAATGAAATACCTCGACCACGTGCCAGAAGCGGACATGGCGCATGTGGAAATGCCGTTTGGCCAGTTACTGGTTTACACCTTTGAGCCGACGTCTGATCTACCGACGAATAAAGACGTATTGTCGGTGGAGATTGAGGCGGTGAACGCGTAATTTATGTTTAAGGCTTGGCAAAAGGAAACGATTGAAGTTAAGTCACTCGCCCGGCCTTATTTGGTTAAGCGGGGCGTTTGCCAGTTTCTGTTAAGGCTGTCATCTCCCTTAACGGTCAGATTCCGCTCTTGCGAAATGAGCGTAACGAATGGGAGCTGCCGGGAGGAAAATTAGATCTCGGGGAAAGTCCAACAGTGTGCGTACAACGTGAAGTTCATGAAGAACTGAACATTGATATATCAGTTGGGATGAATGTTCACAATTGGGTGTACACAATTTTCCGTATCATCACGTTTTTGTGGTCACATATTTTGCGAAAGCGGTCGAGAGCGCAACGCCGCACTTTAGTCATGAACATAAAGAGTTGGCGCTTGTTTCTCCGGATAGGGTCAATGGCCTCAACATGCCCGAGGGATATAAGGTTGCCATTGGTCGGGCTTTGGAGCTTGGTTTGTTCAAGCAAAAATAGTGTCTGCGCTCCAACGTGCATGAGGGACGTATCGGTCTGTGTGGATGAGTTCGTCGACGCGATCTCGCTCTTCGAGGACGAAGGTGCAGACTTTTAGCAAATCTTGATACTTTTCTTCTAGTAGATCATACTCGCTTTTTGACATTCTCTTGGTAGTGCGCTCCTCGTATGCCAAAGTCATCGCTTTGATGGTTCCAAGCTGCTCGATTAAATGAAAATACAAATCATTCCAAGCATCTCTCCGTTCTTCCATCTCTTTGCGAGTTGTTTCCGATTGCTTTAGCCCTGGAAGCAATTCCGCCGGGAAAGGGTACCGATAGAGCGAGTCATCGAGATTGATATACGGGTATTGAATATCCTCTTCTGGCGAATTTGAATCTTGCCCAACCGCATTATCAGCTGGATTTTTGACCCTCCCGAGTAGGGCACACTTCACCGCTTCGGGGGAAAACTCGGATATCTGCCTGCGCTTTTCCCTCCTGCACCCAAGCAGGCTACCCATTGCTCGTGCCGCCCATCGTGCTAGTCCCGGTGCTTGATCTTGCTGCGCTTCGCAATCTGGCTGTGGTTCTTTTGTTTCTGGTTTTGATCCTTGTTCCATCCCTCTCATCTTGTTTACCATTCAACAAAATGGGATGAGGGTTGTCAATGTTAATCGATAATCCCCAGAGCAATCGTCATCACCCCGAGTACCACATGACTTATCGTTACGCCGATGATATTCGATGACCGCTGATACGCCCGATACCAGAAAAGGCCGACGACGCTCATGATAACAACGGTGAGCATATCGCCGTAGATGATATGTACATAACCGAAAAGGGTGGCTGCTACGCCAAGCTCCAGTACCCGGTGTAGCCGTAGTTCTTGCAGCATACGGCTGAGGATACCGCGAAATAACAGTTCTTGCGCCGGGCACGAGATGAGAATATAACATACATAAAATTCTATTCCTTCAGTTGGTGAGAATCGAGGTTTTTCGAGGAGTAGAAACAACCCGGCCGCGACAATGAGAGCTATAGTTATCGGTAGCACGGTTTTGAGTGAATAGATGGTGCGTTGCCGCGTAATACCGATGTCACTATGCGTATTGCCGAGTATTCGCATCACTATGTACATCGCTACTACGCCGACGACGAGTACCGTGAACTTCATATTCCAAGGAATAATGCCGATGCAAATGAGAATGGGCAACATGAGACACACACAGACAATGGCACAGAGATATATCATTTGTCGGCGGTGAGCTGTGAGGGCAGTGTGCTTAATGCGGGGCATAATTATTCAGAAAATACACTTTATTACCGAGACTTTAACCGTGGTTGGATCTCATGTACACCGTTCCACGAACAACCGCTCTAGTGATTTGCGGATACGAATTTCGTCGCCATTGATCTCGTAGGCTATGTGTGTTCTGTCAAAACATTTCCGCAGGCTCTCGGCGTTGTCTTGTGGATTGCTAAAGCGGCCAACGGTAATATAGTCGCCCATTGGTATACGGGGAATTATTTCAAACACGGTGATAAAGCCAAGTGCGAGGACGCCAATGACGCTGAGTGTGATGACGAAACAGTGTTTCGTGCGAGGTTTATGTGAGGGTGAGGTTGGAGCTTTTGTCATATGTATATTATAGCATGAGCAGCGAGGTGACATTAAAATGTTGCCTGATTTATTGCCCTATACTTACCGCGTAATATGTGATAGAATGGAGCGGAGTGAGTATCGAGATTAGCTTCTCGGGGTGTGGCGCAGTTGGCTAGCGCGCGCGGTTTGGGACCGTGAGGTCGAAGGTTCGAGTCCTTTCACCCCGACCACACTCATCTTGTTCGAACACGCGCCCTCGGAGTTCCGCTCCGGGGGCGTTTTCAGTCTGTCGTGGCTATGATACACGCGTTCCTGTAATCTTACGCTATTAATCAGCCTCTGATATAATCAAATAGTGACTATAATGAAAGGAGCGTAAGGATGAACGGAGGTCATGAGCAAATTTTTGGAAACCTCAATGTCCCGACAGGCGAATCACGCGCCAAACTCATTGAGTTGGACATTTCTGAAGAAGAGCAAGGTCAGCGGCTGAGCCGTGAGGCGGCAGAGAAAGCTTTAGGCAAGGTTGCAGTTGGGGATCAGAAAATAACTGTATGTGAGCATAGAGAGCGCCAAGCGACTGTTCGAGAAATATTACAGGCTAACGGTGGAAGCATGTATTGGTCAGATCTTATAGGCGTAATGACTGAGCCTCCCTACAGCTTTTTTGAAGGAGAAGCTATTATGGCGCTCATCGATAGTTCTAAAGGTTTTGAGGTTGATCATTTTAACCTCATCGTCTCCACTAGCGACCGCTAGGCCGCACTGAGCTTACCGCCCTCGCTCCATCGCCACCCGCTGCGCATGCTCTGCGGTGCGGTCGATGGGCAGTGTGCTGAGCTTATCGGTATAGCCTTTTCGCGTGAGTGCCGCGGTGATCAAAAAATCAGCAAGTCGTGGATTCTTTGGCAAGATCGGCCCGTGCAGGTACGTCGCCACGATATTGTGCAGCCTCGCGCCCTCGATTTGGCCAGTCTCGTCATTACCAGCGCCCCGCACCACGCGCCCGAGCGGCAACACTTCGTCGTCGAGCAGTGTCTGGCCGCTATGATTTTCATAACCGACAATCTGTCCGAATTCCTCGCTCTCGAGCGTGATGTTGCCGATCAGTCGCTCTGTCTTGGCGTATGTCTCTAGCGGTAAAATCCCCGCACCACGAATCACGTGCCCATCATGTGTGGTGAACGCCCGGCCAAATAATTGATACATACCACAGATCATCAACATCGGCACGCCGCTCTCCGCTAAGCGCCGTAGCTCATCCGCTCGCGCCAGCAAATCGTCCTGGATAATTTCTTGCCCGGCATCCTGGCCACCACCGCCGATAAATATATCTCCCGCCATAAAATCAGTCGTATCGCCCGGATTATGATCAATAATACGGACCGTAAAACCGCGCCACTCCAGCCGCTTTTTCAGCGCCAGCGTATTGCCCCAGTCGCCATAGAGATTCATATCGCGCGGATACAATTGAATAATCGTGATCGTCATCGGATGGCCTCCACATCGGTTTTGATTGCTAATAATTTGCGCAGTCGCAGCATCGCCGTGTAGGTGCAGTAAATGTGTTTTGGTCTGCGTGGATGATGGGCCAGTAATTTTTCCAGCGCCGCCGCCAAATCTGGCTCAATTATTTCTGGCGTAATATCGTCGTACTCCAGCCGCAGTGCCATATCATGAGCGCGCACACCACTGACCACCGCCACCTGCTCGAGGCGCGAAACGTTCACGTCCCACAGCCAACTAACGTCGCGCCCGTCGGCATAGTTGTCGTTGATAGCAATCATCGTATCGGCTGTCCCGTCGGCAAATGACAGCAGGCTGAGCCGAAAGCCGCTCGGATTTTTCACGAGAATCAGTTCAATCGGCGTGCCGTCAATCACGATGGTCTCGCCTCGGCCAAATGCTGGCGCTACGTCTGACAGGGCGCCTAGTAGTGTCGTTAACTCGGCTTTCTCTCCCATAATTTGTCGTACCAAACTCAGCGCCGCCGCCGCGTTCAACAGATTATACACGCCATTCAGCCGCATTCGCACCGCGTGCTTGGCATTGTCAATGTGAAAGGTTGCCAGTTGCTTATCAATGTCCGTGAGTAGCACGTCAGCCGGGGCTGTCTGGTTGGCCTGAGCCTGGCCGGTCTTGAGCGCATCGTCAGTCGGCATCAGCTTCAACAGCTGGTCGGTCGTGCCAAAAAACGCTACGTTTGCCGCCGTATTTTGGTGCAGGCGGTAGATGCGTGGGTCGTCGCGGTTGAGCACCACGGTATCGGTGGTTGCCTGCGCGATTTTTGCCAAGAAACCAGCTGCCGTGTCGATCTCGCCAAACCGATCCAGCTGATCGCGCATGACGTTGAGTAGCAGGCTGTAGCGCGGCGGCACTAATTGAACAAACTTGACTGCCCAGGCCTCGTCAAGCTCCAGCACCGCGATGTCGGCATCCAGCCGCCCGCGCATGTCCACCTCGCCGAGCAGTGCTGCCGCCACGCCGCGCGAGAAATTACTGCCTGTGCGATTGGTGAAAACCTTGAGGCCGGCCGCCTCGAGTAGTTCAACGACAATCTTAGTAGTGGTGGTTTTGCCGTTGGTGCCGCTGATAACTACCACGCCGTGCGGTATTTGCGCCAGGGTACGAGCGATAAAGCTCGGGTCGATCTTTTCGATGACCAGCCCCGGGAGCGCCGAGCCGCCACCGCGCAGCCGAGCAGCTTGTTTGACGGTTTTGCCGATGAGTGTGCTGAGAATCTGTCGTGACATATTTCGTATTATACCGCGCCCAAGCAGTGTGCTACAATAGAACTATGTTTTTGGTGGGTATTTTCCAGTGGTGGTATGGTGCAGGCTGGCGGCGGCATATGCAGCGCGTTGGTCTCGGTGTGTTGCGGACAGCTGATTTTTTCTCAATCGGTTTGTTGGTGCGGACGCTGTTCGATCCATTTCGCCAAATTTCTGCAGGACAAGTTCGTGCTCAGGCGCCGCTCGCGGTCAAGATGCAGGCTTTTTTTGACCGGCTGTTCTCACGGGCAGTTGGTGCGGTGGTGCGGCTTTTGGTGCTGTTTGCGGGGCTGGTGGTTATCAGCCTGCGGGCGGTGTGGGCGGTCGGCAGCATCGTGGTGTGGGCACTGCTACCCGTAACACCGGTGATAGGAATTATCTTGTGGCAGATGAGGGTATTGGCATGAACGAGGTGCGGCCGGAGTTTCGCTATCACAGCCTGCGGGCGCAAAAGGCGCGGTTCACGGCGCGGTTTGGTGCGGTCTGGCATGTCTTGGTGGTGCTCGTTGCTGTTGCATTGGGTCTGGGCGGCGTTTGGCTATTGATCAAGCACGGGCCGATTGGCTGGTTGATGATTGGTCTGGTGGGGCCATTGGTGATGCTCAGTGTGTGGTGGCAGGGCGATCTCAAGACGATGGCGGTGAGTGTGCGAGCGGAGACGATTGATGATGTGATGGCAGCGGATGTGCTGGGCCGCCTGAGTCAGCGACCGACGCCAAAAGAGATCGCGCTGGCGGTTGGTCAGTCGCGGGCCGGGCAATTCCTCGGGGTGCGGTTGGGCCTCACACCGAACTTTTTAGCGAATATCGCCTCGGATGATCCCAATAATACGCCGGCCCTGTGGCAATCGGCGCTGCGGATTTGGCGTGACACCAACAGCCCAAAGGTAACGGGTGCGGTGCTGGCGGCGGCGATTGTTGAGCAATTTCCGAACCATGATGCCTTGCTCGCGAATTTGAAAATTGATTTTCGTGATGTATTGGGTGGTATTATGTGGTATGAGCGCCTCAAGTCATTGATCGAGCAGTTCAAGCAAAAGCCGCTTCACACCGGTGGTATCGCTCGCGACTGGTCGTTTGGTTATACGCCGCTATTGAGCCGGTTCGCCCAGAACCTCAGCCTGCAGGTATCGGGCGGGACGATGATTTCGCAGCTGGACGCTCATCAGGCGGCGCTGGATCAATTGATGACAATTTTTGGCTCGAACGGCCGGCAAAATGCAGCGCTGGTCGGGCTTGATGGAGCTGGCAAAAGTACGGTCGTGGCGGCGTTCGCCGAGATGCTCATTGATGGACATAAAACCGTGCCGTCGTCGCTGCTCTATCGGCAGATTTTCCTACTGGACGCCTCATCGCTGATTTCGGCGGCAGCCGGTCGGGGCGAGCTAGAAGGACTGGTGACGCAGATTCTCAACGAAGCATTTTTATCAAAGAATGTGATTCTGTGCCTCGATAATGCCCAGCTGTTTTTTGAAGAAGGCGTCGGTTCGGTTGATCTGAGTAATTTGCTACTGCCAATTTTGGAGGCGGGTAGGCTGCGGATTATCCTCACCATGGATAGCCAGCGCTACTTGCAAATTTCTCAGCGTAATGCCCAGCTGGCGACGGCGCTCAATACCATTGTCATCGAGCCATCGTCACCCGAGGAGACGGTGCGAATTATGCGTGATCAGCTGATCAGCCTCGAACATCGCCACAAAGTGACCTACATGTATCAAGCCATCGCTGAAGCCTACCGCGTCGGCGAGCGGTACGTCCAAGACGTGGCGATGCCGGGTCGGGCGCTCAAGGTGCTGGAGGCGGCAGCTCATTATGCGTCGTCCGGTCTCGTGACGGCCCAGTCGGTTGATAATGCAGTCGAAAAAACCATGGGTATCAAGATTGCGATCGCCTCGACTGACGACGAACGGGAAAAACTCTTGAACCTCGAAGACCTGATTCATCAGCGCATGATCAACCAAACGCGCGCCGTCAGCGTCATCTCTGATGCGATCCGGCGAGCGCGTGCCGGCGTGCGCAATCCTGATCGGCCGATTGGTACGTTTCTGTTCCTTGGCCCAACTGGTGTCGGTAAAACTGAGCTGTCCAAAGCGCTGGCGGATATCTACTTTGGTGGCGAGGGCAACCTAATCCGGCTGGATCTCAACGAGTTTGTGCGGGCCGAGGACGTGGCGCGCTTGATCGCTGATGGGGCGAATGATCCGATGAGCTTGACTGCCCAGGTGCAAAAGCGACCATTCTCGGTGGTGTTGCTCGATGAAATTGAAAAGGCCCACCCGCAGGTACTCACGACGCTTTTGCAGCTACTAGACGAGGGAATTTTACGCGACGAGAAAAACCGCGACATTAGTTTTCGTGATTGCCTAGTCATTGCGACGTCGAATGCTGGCGCTGAGCGGATTCGCGAATACATCGAGCGTGGCTACCAGCTGGAGCAGTTTGAGCAAACATTTATCAACGAGCTGATTAATGCCAATCTGTTTCGTCCGGAGTTTCTCAACCGGTTTGATGAGATTGTGCTATTTCGTCCCTTGGGCAAAGAAGAGCTGCTGCAGGTCGTTGATCTCATTTTGGCTGGTATCAATCGAACGCTGGCGCCACAAAAAATCCAAGTCGCTGTCGAAGAGGCGGGCAAAAAAATATTGGTTGACGCTGGCTATGACCCGCGCCTTGGCGCTCGTCCGATGCGCCGCGTGGTGCAGCGAGCTGTCGAGAATACCGTCGCCAAGCAGCTGCTCGCTGGCTCTGTCGCTCCGGGCTCAACGACGATTATCACGGCGGAGCAGATACGAGCGGTGGTCGGCGAGGCGGCCGACGGCAGTAGTATGGTGCCCCCAGGTCCGGGCGTGCCGCCGATATCACTCGGACAGTAGAGTTGCAAATATATTTATAATGTGGTATAATGAGGGCGTGGTTCAGAGTAATATAGAATTTTCCAGCTACGGAAATGAGGTTAAAGAGCGATCACTCAACCCCAACTCAATTGAAGAGCTCGTGGCGAGTGGTTTTATTGATGAAAGTGGACAACTAACCGAGCGGACACGTCGTGCCATACCGCGAGGGGGCGTCAAGGTATTGGCACCTGTTCAGACACAAAAGGGTGAGGAGCCGACTAATCTAGACCTAGACCTCTTAAATAAGATACAAAAACCCTATCGTGTCGTCGCAGACGGAGTACTTCTGGGAGGGTGCTTGAACTCCATCTGGTATATGCAGACTGATGGTTGCAAGGATCGTATATTTCGAAACTACATTATTATATGTCAAGATCCGACTCTCGTGGATATCGCGGGGCAACTTAATGATGTAACCCAGAAGGATCAACATACTAAATTGACACTGCGAGATATAGGCGCTCTCGGTCTCGGTAGTTTTGTTGCTGGCGGTGGCGCATCGCTGCTCAGTTCCGGTGAGCCACTGCTAACGACGGCTGGGGCTGTTGTGGGTGGTGCAATGGGTGCGGTCGGCGCTCAACTTACAGAGAAAAAATGGTTTGAAGAGCAGGTGACGCGCTTCAGCCAGGCAATATACAACTGTCCTGACAATATTATTATTGACCTTGATCGTATTAATGAGGAGCTGGAAAGGAGAACATTATGGTGGGCTGCCGGTTCGGATTGGTCTTCTCTTATAAGAAAAATCAATCCGAACCACACTGATCTAGATTATTGGGATCTTGACCTACGAAAGATAAATGTCAGAGATATTTGGTTTATGTTTAGTACGCCGCAATATAGTCCTGCTGCGCTTACGTTTGCTGACAAGTACCAAGAATATCAAAAGACATGTGATGCGATACAGTACGAACGGGTGGCGCGAGGAGTGCGCCGTGATATGGGCATGACAACTGACTTCAGCGAGCTAGAAACGCAGCAGGCTCATGCTGATAGATTTTTGTCAACGGCTCTATTGCAGCTCTTTGATGACGTGCGGGAATTAGGACAAAAAGAGCAATCGCGGCGCGAGTTCGATGCCACGATAGAGCGCCTCACGACCGTTACCGAAGAAGAAATTAAGTATCAACCAGCGAAAGTATTTCATGATGAGTTGATGTGGTCTCTGAGCGGAGAAACGCTGATAGGTTTTAGTGGAGGTGAACAAGACGTCTATACACCAGCAATAATATGGGCAATGGACTTCATCCATAAATTACCGCGGATGATAACCCCCAGCCTGTCGGTATATGAGGCATATGATCATTTTCAAGGTGAAATCAAAGTCATGACAGACGGCAAGTTGACATTGCCAACAACTGAGGAATTCCAACAAAAATACCCCGTCATCGACCAGGGTATCGTCTAGTATAGTGGTACCCCGCACAGGAATCGAACCTGCAACCTTTGGTACCGGAAACCAACGCTCTATCCAGTTGAGCTAACGGGGCACACTAACGCGCTGACGGGAAAAGGTCCGGTGGGAAAGCGCGAAATTCAATGGTACACCCGGCAAGATTCGAACTTGCGACCCCTTGGTTCGAAGCCAAGTACTCTAATCCGCTGAGCTACGGGTGCACACGAGGGTATTATACCACGCGCCGCGCCGAAATAGAAATGATATAATGTATCATATGGAGATACGAACAGAGATTCCGTTGCAACAATATACGACGATGTGCCTCGGCGGCACAGCACGCTTTATGGCATCGGCGACGTCGGTGAATGAGGTTAGGGAGCTATATAACAGTGCCAAGGTGCAGGGTATACCGATCTTTGTCCTCGGCGGCGGCAGTAATGTCATCGCTCGCGACGAAGGGTTTGAGGGGGCGGTGTTGCTCAATCGAATCAAGGGGTTTGAAGTACTGACTGACGATGGTCAGACGGCAACGATCAAGATTGGTGCGGGTGAAATATGGGACGATGTAGTCAAGCGTACGGTCGCCATGGATCTGAGCGGCATTGAAGCGATGTCGGCTATCCCCGGTACAGCCGGCGCTGCGCCGGTGCAAAATGTCGGTGCGTATGGTCAGGAAGTTGCTGATGTGCTCACTGAGCTAGAGGCGTACGACTCACTGACTGACCGGGTGGTAACCTTGAGCGCGGCAGAGTGTGGGTTTTCGTATCGGCATAGTATTTTTCGCGGTGAGGCGAGCGGTCGCTACTGCATTCTCTCAATTACCATCAAGCTCCATCACGCAGCGCCAAAACCGCCGTTCTATGCCGGCTTGCAGCGGTATTTGACCAACATGAACATCACGACCTTTACGCCGCAGGTGATTCGTGACGCGGTGATGGCGATTCGGTTTGATAAGCTGCCTGATCCGACCGAGCGACCCAACGCTGGTTCATTCTTCAAGAACGCGCTGATCGAATCATGGCAGCTGAATGAACTTCGTGAACAGTATCCAGATGTCCCGTGCTATGACATGCCGGACGGCCGACACAAGGTACCGACGGGTTGGTTGATCGAGCAGGCTGGGCTCAAGGGGGCGTTGCTTCACGGCATGCGGGTGCACGACAAGAACGCGCTGGTATTGATCAACGAGTCGGCGACCAGCTACCACGATCTGGCGGCGGCACGTGACGCCATTATCCAGGCGGTGTACGATAAGTTCCACATCCAGATCCAGCAAGAACCGTTGGAAATTTGAGCGCCAAAACGCTTGCGCTTATGCATATTTCCGAGTATGATGGGGGTATGAAGGGACGGGGGTTTACGCTAGTCGAGCTGATCATTGCTATTGCTGTCATGGCAATTCTACTGGTGCTCGCAACATTGAGTTTTCGTAATTATCAGGCGGCGGCACGCGATAAGGAGCGTGAGGCCGATGTGCTAGCCTTGCAGAACTATCTCGAGAGCGTCTATCCACGGGAAATTCGTGACAGTGCCGGTAACGTCATCAAGCCCGCTGGCGGCTATCCGGCGTACGTTTCTGGTGCTAGTGGCGCTGGCAAGATGACTGCGGCGCAGTTTGCAGCGGCGTTTGACGAACTGGGTGGTGCCGCCAAGACCGGCCCACTGGATCGAGAACGCCTCATTTCGGCGATTAACGGTACATTCGGTGTCAATCCAATAACTAACATTAGTCAACTGCTTGCCAAAAAAGACGATTACGAAAACACCAAGATCACTAACTATCCAAATGGTGCGTACGTCTACGTTGCCAGCGCTAAGGATGGTGTATGTGATGAGGCGGGCGCGGCCTGTCGACGCTATACGATTTTTTATCATTTAGAAACAAAGGAGCCGGGTAAATGGCAAGTACTCAACAGCAAACGTCTCTAAAGCATGCGGGCGGTTTCACCGTTGTCGAACTGATGATCACCTTGATTATCGCTGGGATCTTTTTGATGAGCGGCTACCAGCTGTACGGGGCGGTATTGGCACGTAATACCGAGGCTCGCCGCACCTCAGAAGCTGCCAATCTCGGCTACGGCATCCTACGTGAACGTGGCTTGTATAAAACAGTATCTGAGGTTTGTGGCAGCGGTGCGGTCAAGACTGAACACGTGACACCACCGACCACGCCAACATTGCCGGATCCAGTACGTGCTCGAGTCGAATATTGTAAAGTGCCAAATAGCATCGCGGTCATTCGTGTTGCGGTAATTATTACTTATGGAACGCCAGCGCAGGAGGTGGTGCATGCGACGTACATTTCGGGCTAATTCTAACCGGCAGTACAGCCAGGGCTTTACGCTGATCGAGATCTTGGCGATTGCGCCAGTCATTATTTTGGTACTGGCGGGTATTATTGGCCTAATCATTAATCTCACTGGTTCGTCAATGGTCACCAGCGCCAAGTCACAATTACAGAGTGATGTGCTAACGGCACTTGATCGAATTGAGGCAGATGTACGGCTCAGTACCACGCTTGAGGGAACAACATCCTCGTATGTGCGCATACATAGTCTCGCTACCAGCGAAAACCCCTATAGTTCGACGCGGCGCCTGATCCAAAAAAGTGATTGCGGCGTGGCGTGGGGAGCGGTTGCTATCGCTGATGCCAAGACCTATACCACTGAGTATTTCCAGAGTGGCTCGGAACTCAAGCGCAAGACGATGTACGATGGCTCATGTCCGAGCGCCACCGACCGTATCTGGCAGTTGGACGGGGCAGTCGAAACGATCATCGATACCAGTACGGTGCTTAATTTCAATGTTTGCAAGATCAATGACGGTACGCTCAAAGTCAGCCTCGGGGTAACCAAGACGGTTGCGGGTCAGAATATCGAATATTCCAGTCAGCGCTTCGTCAAGTCAATCAATGTTCCTGTAAACGGCACTGCCGGCGCCTCGTGTCCATAGCGGGTTCGGGTGGGTCGTGTGGATAACGCCTGTTCCGAGCAGGAAGTGCTTTGAGGTACTACCTCTGTTTTTATGGCCAACGTGAGTCGAATCAGGGAATTATTCATAAAATGCTTGCGCTTTTATAATCGCTTTGCTACAATCAAGTTACAATAATAACTAACTAAAAATAGGGGGCAAATCAGAAATGATTTCTTCAAACAAAACTAAAGGTTTCACATTGGTTGAGCTCTTGATCGTTATCGTGGTCATCGCTATCTTGGCTGCTATTTCGATTGTGGCGTACAATGGTGTGACAAATAAGGCTCGGGATGATGAGCGTGCAACCGATGCGCGTAACATTATTAACGCAGCAGCTGCATATAATTCTGAAAAGGATAAGTGGCCAACGGATACCGAAATCAAGGGATTTGATACGATTAAGCTATCAAAGAATGCGAAGGATAATATAGGCAACACTGCCCCAGGTCCAAACGATAAGGGCAAGTACAAATACGAACTTTGTCAGGACTCAAACAATAACAACACCGGTGCTAAAGTTACCTACTGGAAAGATATTATCGAAGGAAGTGCTCAGCACGAGCAGGTGATTACTACTGGTAGCAACTGCTAGTAAGCTTACTGTAGTATTATTACACTAAAGCCCCGGAATTACCGGGGCTTTTTATACGAGCAGCATAACAGTTTGTTTGTCTCTTTGTTTTAACAACCGCTACCGCTACTGACTATCTTCTCGTGAGCTTCGTGTCCATCAATAGCTTCTTTCCAGTAGGTAACTTTTGCTCCGGTAACGTTTGGAGCAGTTCCGCACAACTCGTATAGATACTTGCTTTTATCGGTTGGACTTGGTGCGGTAGTTCCGAGGCGACTTTTTACCTGGTCAGGTAACCTAATCGTATTAAACGACCCCAGCTCTGCTATCGTCGGCCAGTGGCCTTTTTCCGAGTTGTACACAGCGGCAGCGTTGATGATGTCGCGCGCGCTGGCTAACCTCTCGCTATCCCGAGCCTTATTTGTCACACCATTGTACGCCACAATCGAAATAGCAGCCAAGATAGCGATGACCACGATAACGATCAAGAGCTCAACCAATGTGAAACCTTTAGTTTTGTTTGAAGAAATCATTTCTGATTTGCCCCCCAATTATGTAGTATTAGTTATATGGTAACGGAAAACGCGCCGCAAGGCTAGTGGTTTGTCGCGTAATATTTGCGTATTCTGCTGGGTCTTCTGTGGTGATTGCCGTAATGATCCACTTGGCAATTTGTTTAATTTCTGCCTCGGTCATGCCACGAGTGGTTACCGCTGGCGTACCGAGGCGCAGGCCGCTTGGACGAAATGGCGGCAGGGTGTCGTTGGGTATGGCATTGGCGTTGGCGGTGATGCCGCTGGCCTCCAGTCGCTCCTGAGCGGTTTTACCGTCAATACCAAAGCTGCCATAAACATCTGCTAGCACTAAGTGATTACTGGTGCCGCCTGTTACTAACTTGAGACCGCCGCGTTTCAGCTCATCTGCCAGCACGGTCGCATTCTTTACAATTTGCCTGGCGTATTCTGTGAACTCTGGGCGGAGTGCCTCGCCAAAGGCCACTGCCTTGGCGGCAATGGTGTGCATGTGCGGGCCGCCTTGAGTACCAGGGAAGACTGCCCGGTCGATTAGTGTCGGTAAGTTCTCTAAGGTTTTTTCTGGCCGCTTCAAAGGGTTGCCGACCACGCCTTTTGACAAAATCAAGCCGCCGCGCGGGCCGCGTAAGGTTTTGTGTGTGGTAGTGGTGATAACGTGAAAGCCATAGTCAAATGGGTTGTTGGCTTGATCGCCGACGATCAGTCCGGCGATATGGCTCATGTCTGCCATTAGCATGGCGCCAACCTCGCGCCCGATCTCGGCAAACCTGGCGTAATCCAGCTCTCTCGGATAAGCTGAAAATCCCGCCAAGATAATCTTTGGCCGATGTTTCAGCGCCAAACGGCGAATTTCTTCATAGTCAATTTCACCAGTCTCGACATCCTTGATACCGTAGCGGACGAAGGTATACTCACGGGCTGAGCGGGTGACTGGCGCGCCATGCGTCAGGTGGCCGCCATGCGCCAAATCCATCGCTAGGATAGTATCGCCAGGCTCGCACCATGCATAATACACCGCCTCATTAGCCTGGGCGCCGGAGTGCGGCTGGACATTGGCGTGGTCGGCTCTAAATAGCGTTTTAGCGCGGTCAATCGCCAGCTGCTCAATTTGGTCGGTGTTTTCTTGTCCGCCGTAATAGCGTCGTCCGGGGTAACCCTCAGAATATTTGTTGGTAAAGACGCTGCCCAGCGCCTTGAGTACACTAGTTGAAACGTAATTTTCGCTTGGGATCATTTCGATCCCCAGCTGCTGCCGTTCTATTTCTGCCGCAATTAAATCGGCGACCTGCGTATCTTGCATAACACTCCCTCCTTTTCCTCTATTATAGCACTTTACATTATATATCATGTGTGATATATTGTACGCTATGAGCATGAATAATTATCTCCAAAAAATCGGCGTTATTATCACCGAAAATCGTAATCGTAAAGGCCTCACCCAGACACAGCTAGCTGAGGCCATTGGTACATCACAAAGTGCCATCAACCGTATCGAGAACGGTGGTCAGAATATTAGCGTCGAGATGCTAATGAGGATTAGCGATGTACTCAATTGTGATATCGTGACGCTTAACCACTCAGGCAAGATGAACTTTCGGGTGCATGGTGGCAAAAAACTTTCTGGTGATATATCGGTCAAAACGAGCAAGAATGCAGCCGTGGGGCTGCTCTGCGCTAGCCTGCTCAACAAGGGAAAAACGACGCTGCGTCATGTGGCACGTATCGAGGAGGTTAACCGGATCATTGAGGTGCTCAACTCGATTGGCGTTAAAACCCGTTGGCTGCGAAAGAACGACCTGGAGATTATACCACCGGCGCGGCTGAGGCTGGAGGATATGGATATCACTGCTGCCAAGCGTACGCGCACAGTACTAATGTTTCTTGGCCCACTTCTCCATCAATATGATGATTTTCGGCTACCATTTGCTGGTGGCTGTAACCTTGGCAAGCGTACGGTCGAGCCACACCTGTCGGGGCTAAAGCATTTTGGGATGCAGGTGGACGCTGAGAGCGAATATTATCATGCGCGCGTCGAGCCAACAACGGGCGATCGGACAATTTTATTGACTGAACGCGGTGATACGGTGACAGAAAATGTTATCATGGCGGCGGCACTGTCTCCGGACACCACCATTATTCGCAATGCGAGCCCAAACTATATGGTGCAGGATGTGTGTTTCTTTTTGCAGAAATTGGGCGTGAGCGTTGAGGGTATCGGCACAACGACACTGAAAATCACGGGCCGGTCGCATATCAATACGGTAGTCGATTATTACCCATCTGAAGACCCGATCGAGGCGATGAGCTTTATCGCGGCGGCCGTGGTGACTGATTCAGAAATCACGGTGCGCCGGGCGCCGATTGAGTTTTTGGAAATTGAGCTGGCGACATTGGCTGAAATGAGTTTGCAATATGAGTTAAGTGAGGAATATGCAGCCGATAATGGCCGAACTCGTTTAGTGGACATTACACTGAAACATTCCGAGCTGGTTGCGCCAAAAGACAAGATTCACGCGCTGCCGTTTCCGGGAATTAATATGGATAACCTGCCGTTCTTGGGGCTGATTGCGACCGTCGCTAAAGGCCGGACATTGGTGCACGATTGGAGCTATGAGAATCGAGCGATTTATTTCACCGAGCTGAGTAAATTGAATGCGCAGATTGAACTGGTTGATCCGCATCGGGTGTATATCACTGGCCCGACCAGGTGGAAGCCCGCTGATGTTGTGGCACCGCCAGCGCTGCGGCCGTCGGTTGTGGTACTGCTCGCTATGTTAGCGGCGCCGGGCGTATCAATCCTGCGCGATGTGTATTCAATCAATCGCGGCTACGAAGAACTAGCACAGCGGCTCAATTCACTGGGTGCAGAGATTGAAGTTATCACCGAGTAGCTATGGAGTGTTCTGCCATCGGCTCTATTTGGTTGTGTGGCGGGCGGGAAACAGAAACTTGAGATAATCCTTGAGCATTCGTGCACCTGATATGATCGGTAGATAGGCCGTGAGCTGGCGATGAATGTGCTGCATCAGTAGCTCATCGCTGGCGATAATTTGTGCCGCCCGCCGCATATTAGCGTAGAGCGAGGTGGTTTCGTCCTCTGGACTTACACCGCTCACCTCGAGACAGGCAATTGGTTTAATGTCAGCAACACCACCGTCACTGGTAGAGATGAGCAGCTTGAGATTGGCAATGTCTTTTTCCCATGATGTGCCGCAGGCCTCGAGGCCAATGATCGGCACGTTGATAGCAATGTCTGAGCCAATCGCCAGTGCTCGTCCCAGGGTCTCGTCGTAATCTTGAATGTAGTGGACGCGCTCACGTAGGACAGGGTCGCTATCGACGAGCTTGAGGATGGTCAGGAGCTGCTGATACATATCATGATCGCCCTGATGAACCTTACCGGCGAGGATGTAGTGAGCGTTGCTATCGAGCAAAATCTGCCTGAGTGTCTCTGGGCGCTCAAATGGTAGATGCGGTCGCTTGTAATTGGCGAACCGCCGTTTGAAGTCAAATACCAGCGCGTCTTCGGGCAGGTGAACTGGGTTGTTGTATTGATCCTTGCGCCCCATAAGGACTCGGTTTAGCTCCAGCCGGCCCACGCGTTTGAGCGAGCGAATGGTGCTAGCGGGTAGCGTGGCGATTGCCTCTTGATACTGCTCTGTTGGCAAGCCAAATTTATCAATAATAGTATGCTCACGATAAGTCTGCAGGATCTCCGGCAGCACCCATGTTTCCAGGTCAATGCCGTTGGTGATGGCGTGGAATTTGACTTTGTCGTTGTTGCGGTCGCGGAAATTTGCCACGCGGGCGTGCAGTTTACTGACGCCATTTTTGGCTTCGGTCAACTCAATTGCCAGCAAATTAGGTCGCAAACGGTCGTTACGAAATTGCTCCATCAGCCAGCAGCGCACGGCGTTGCTTTTGAGGTTTGGCAGTACTAATTTTTCAAATTGCGAGCGGTGAAACTCTGGTTCAGCGGCCTGGAGTAGGGTGTGGTTGGTGTAGAGTGTGTGTTTGCGGACGTAAACGATTGCTTCGTACAAGTTCATACCGTTGGCGCATAGCTCGTCCAGCCGAGCCAGTGCCGCAAAAATTGTTGCGGTTTCATTGAGCTGAATGACGGCTGGTTTGATGCCGAGTAGTTTCAGGGCCTTATAGCCGCCAAACCCAAGGGCTACCTCCTGGTACAGCCGGTGATCACCCGAGCCTTCGCCTTCGTACAATTGCCCAAAGTTTGGCTCTGAAATGGTGACAAATTGCGTTGAGCCGAGCGTCTTGCGAAAGACGCTGAGGCTAGCATCGGGAAAGCCGGCGGAGCTGACTGAAACTTCATCAATATAATGAAAGCCATACTCCTGGGGCGAGACTTTTTCGACGTATTCAGTTTGTGCGAGGTCGGTAATTTTTTGATGTGATTCGCTGCGGTAAAATGGCGTCACCACCACAAATGGCACTTCCAGCTTTTCGGCTACCCGCCGCGTGTCTGCTGCCAATACGCCCAGGCCGCCACCACCTTTGATGCCGTTGGCCTTGTCATAAATTTCCATTGTCCAGTAGATGTACGGCCGTGACTTAGACAGTTGATGCGTCAGGCTGCTACGCTCAATTACGTCATAAAATTCGGAGGCGTCTTCGATGTCCTGTGGCTGATATGGTGACGTGTTTGTGTATGAATATGAATCCATGATGCCCTTTTCGCGGATTGAAATTATCTGACATTGGTGCGGGTGGGGAGAATCGAACTCCCATCTCAAGTTTGGAAAACTTGCATACTAGCCGCTGTACTACACCCGCGAGCTTGCACTATTGTACCAGAAAGATGCTATAATGTGAACATGCCCTGATAGCTCAGCTGGATAGAGCAGAGGACTTCTAAGCCTAAGGTCGTAGGTTCGAATCCTACTCGGGGCGCCAGGAATGATCGAAGGAGGGTCGCGTGGATGCTAGTGGTAAACCTCGAATGTCGCGTCGGTTAGTTCAGCGGTTAATGGCGCATCGGCCACGGACGCAGCCGGCGTTTGGTAATACCGGTCGAAGTCGTCGAGTGAGCGACCGCAACTGCGATCGCCAGCGGATCGGGAATTATCAGTCATCAGCGCTGGGTGCGCGTGGTTATATGCCGCCAACGAGCGCTGACGATACACTGGAAGACCATGACACGACTAGTGATGTTCCGCTCTCTAATCGTACCTTTGCGGGTAATTCGCTGCGCCAAGCGGAACCGTCGTTATCATCACAAAATATCCCAGGCAGTGTGCCACCGGGCGGTCCTGCTGATAATATTACTCGTCCGTCGCCATCATCGCCTCGATTTCAAGAGCCGCCTTCACGTGGCCACGATCCATTTTCGTAAGCAGTACGATTTATTATGCATACTAAAACCCCAGAAAACTGGGGTTTAATAATTCCTTGGAGGGCCAGGAGGGGCTCGAACCCTCGACACCCTGCTTAAGAGGCAGGTGCTCTAACCAGCTGAGCTACTGGCCCAATCAGTCCAGATTATAGCATAATGAGTGGTGAAGGTAAACATAGCGTCGCACCTTTTGCTACGGACAATGCTTGGGGCGAATGATGGGGCTCGAACCCACGGCCTCCGGAGCCACAATCCAGCGCTCTAACCAACTGAGCTACATCCGCCAAGCTTCCCGATTATACCACAGGCGGCTACCAACCTCAAGGCGCTCGACGTGCTCATGCTGATTTGCTACAATCAAACAATGAAATCTCTCAATGGTGCAGAACTCGCGTCGTTTATTAAAGAGCGTCAGGCCAAGCAAGTCCGCATGCTCCGTCAAGCGCACCACATCCAGCCACGCCTCGCCATCGTCACCGATTCGGACAATCCGGTCATCACTACCTACATGCGCCTCAAGCAGCGCTACGGTGCAGACATTTTAATTGAGGTAGAAATTTGTCGGGTGGCGACTCGTCACCTACCGGAGACAATCACGGCACTGAACCAACGCGATGACATCCAGGGAATTATCGTCCAGCTACCACTGGCCGAGCCGGAGCAGACCGATCAAATTGTGCGGTTGGTGGCACCGGAAAAAGACGTCGATGGTCTCAATTCTGAGCAAACGCTGTTTGACCCGGCGACACCGATGGCCATCAATTGGCTGTTAGCGGGCTATAGTGTGGAGCTGGCTGGTAAAAGGTTGGCTATTGTTGGGCGTGGGCGGCTGGTCGGTGCGCCGCTCGAGCGGATGTGGCGAGCGTCGGGGCTGGACGTAACGGTATTTAGTCGGGGTGATGATTTATCGCGACTACACGAATATGATGTCATCGTCACGGCAACTGGTGTGGCGGGATTGATTCAGCCGAACATGATCCGACCTGGTGCTGTGGTAGTCGATGCAGGCACCGCCTCGGAGGATGGTAAGATTGTTGGTGACGTGGCACCAGCAAACCGGACGCGTACTGATATCCACCTGACACCAGAAAAAGGCGGCGTCGGCCCGCTGACGGTGAGCGCATTGTTTGATAATGTGATTACCGCGTGCCTACACCGGGTCAATATCCGGTAGAAACTCACGGCTTTGTAATGACTGATTTGACCTGGGCGACGACTTGGCGTGGGGTGAGGTTGGCCTTGACAATGTAGCCTTGGATGCCGAGTGAGCGCATCTCGCGCGGAGCTTCTTCTTCGCCGAGGTTGGTCAGTACGATAACCGGTATGGTCTTGCCCCACGCGTGTGAGCGAATACGTCGCAAGGCCTCGGCTCCATCCATCTCTGGCATCTGGATATCAAGTAAAATGACATCTGGACGAAACGATTCGACGAGTGCCACGCCAATTGTACCATTACTCGCTAGTCGCACGTCAAACCCGTCCGCCTCGAACTTCATTCGGTACATCTGACTGATCGTCGCATCATCTTCAATGATAGCAATTTTAACCATAATTGTATTATAGCAGGCAGTGGTGTATTGTAAAACTAGCACAAAAGAGGTGGGCAAAGTGACAATAAAGCAGCGTAAAAGCATAACTATTCAGCCAGATCGTTATGGCTGGGTTGAGTTGTCAGAGCGCAGGGCGGAACTTGAGCTGAATCAGTGGCGGATTCATCCAGTGCCGATGCGTGACCGATATCAGACGCAATCCCACGAGAAGGTAGTGGTGGAGCTAGAAGAGCTGACTGGTATGGGCTTTCATGGTGATTGTGATCTTAACGCAGCGATTGGGCGCCAGCGAACGAGGATTGATGATACCAATCCAGCGACACACGAGTTGATCGCTCGGGTTCCTGGCGTCGAGAATTGGTTGGAACTGATACCGACGGCGGCGGCACTAGACTTGTTATATGATCCGAGTATTGAGCAATTAGCGAATGGCAAGCCGGTCTCGCCAGTGGTGCGCGACTGGGCCTGTAATATTTTGGATGCGCACGGTATTCGCAGTCGCGGTGAAATTGTTCAGGATATTCTTGCCAGGCACATTATTGATCAAGCGTCTCTGGGCGCCGCAGAGCAGCAGTGGGTCAGTCTGGCTTGCGGCGCTGCTCAGCCGGTTTGTCATGCGCTCCGGCATATCAAAGAGAGCGGCAACCCTACGCCGCGCGTCACACTGGTTGATCTTGATCGGTCGGCGCTCAGGGCCGCGCAAACGTATGCCCAGACAATGGAAGTCGGGCAGTTTACCAACGTTCGCTGTATGAATATTCTGCGCCCTCAGGGTGTAGTCTCGCCTGAGGTAGACATGCAAACCAACGTGGCAGCTCGAGCACTGCGGCGACGGGTTGACCTTGAGGCGGCTGCATATGATGCAGTCGATGCTGTTGGAATTTTGGAGTATGTGCCCGAGGTACTTTCAGATGAAGGTCCGACGGCGCTGCAGGTTGATGCCGCAACCTTCTTGGCTCATGCTGCTCAACTGGTGAAACCTGGCGGGCTGCTGTTAGTTGGCAATATGCGTGATACGCATCCGCAGCTGGGCTTTACGCTCAATGTCGTGCAGTGGCCGCATATCCAGCCTCGGTCAATCGAAACAATGCAGCGGATCGCGGGGGCAGCGGGTCTGGGTGATTGGCGGGTCGATGTATATTGTCCTGATGATGGCGTCTATGCACTGTATGCTATGCGTAGACCAAAGGTTGGTGGTACACTAGAAATATGACGAGGGAGTGGGCATGGAGATAGCGGGGCTGATCATTGCCGGGGTAATGTCGCTGGTGTTTGGCCTCATGGTCGTGGCTCATCAACCACGCCAGCTGGCAACCCGGTTCTTTTTTGTGCTGACGGTTGGCATTGCGCTGTGGGCATTGGGTATCGCGGCGTTTTTAGCGACTAATGTGCTGGCGGCGGCACTGATATACCTGAGGATATATTACATCGGAGCAGCACTGATCGCGGCAGCCATGATCTCAGTGGCAACTCACATTGGTGCACGACGAACAACAAAATACGTGCCAGCCACTGCCTGGGTGTTATTTGGCATTATTGCTTCGATGATTATCGTGCGAGTTGATTGGCTGATAGCGCAGGTGGCGCTGAATGATCATACGGTCGTGATTCATCCGATCGGCTATTTCGTCTATATGGTGTATTTCATACTGCTGTTTTTGGCGGCACTTATCATCCTCGCGCATCAGGCTCGTCGCCGCAGTGCGCTCTTGGTGCGCTCTCAGCTACGACTCATTTCCTATGCCTATGGCATTGCTGGCAGCGTAGGTATGATATTTAATTTACTGCTGCCGGCTGTTGGTCGCTATGACCTCATCTGGATTGGGCCGCTGAGCACCTTTATTTTTATACCGCTGGCATATCTGACGATTGTCAAGCACCGTCTCTTCGGTTTGAAAGATGCGGCGGTGCGAACAATCGCGTACGCCATGCTGCTAAGCTTATTAACAATCGTATACTACACGGCGACCTATAGTATTTCGGCGATCGTCAGTGCGTTCAGCGGTTATGATAGCGGCGGGATGCCAGGATTCTGGGGTGTGCTAGCGGCATTATTGTTAGGGTTTTTGTTTCAACCGACCAAGCAGTTTTTTGATCGCCTGACTGACAAGCTATTTTATCGACAGGGCTATACCATTGAAAGCTTTATCAACGAGATTGGGCAAATTTTGCTACATACGATGGGGCTGCGACTACTGACGACTCGGTTAGCGGTGTGCCTAACACGGCTTATCAAGGCGCGTCAGGTTATTTTTGCCGTGTATGATAATGGTCGCTTTCGGATATTTGGCTCACGTGGACACACTCGTCCGCCGCAGGTAGATCTAGCGGAGCTGGTAATGCAACACCAGCTTGAGCAGCTCGATGACGTGGCGGTTGTCGAATCGCTGCCAGAGCAGTTACGGCGGACGATGAAACTACAAAAGCTGGCTATCGTCATGACATTGTCGCTACAGGAGGATATCGTTGGTTTTGTGCTGATCGGCGAAAGTCAGAAAAATAACTATGTCGAGCGCGATCTCTCGATGCTTCGGGCGGTGCGCGGTGAGCTGGCGATTGCCATTAAAAATGCTCAGTCGATGGAGGAGGTGAATGAGCTGAATGCCGAGCTGCAGCAGCGTGTCGAGGCGGCGACGCAGGAACTGCGGATGAGTAACCAGCAGCTACAGCGACTAGACGAGGCGAAGAATGAGTTTATTTCTATGGCGTCGCATCAGCTGCGGACGCCGCTAACCAGTATCAAGGGCTATCTCGATATGTTGCTCCAGGGTGATCTCGGTCCGGTTTGTCCGACCCAGAAAGCTGTTCTGCGCGAGGCCTTTTCCTCGAGTGAGCGCATGGTACAACTGATCAATGACTTTCTCAGCATCTCTCGTCTGCAGACTGGGACATTCACGATGAATCGTCAACCGGCTAGACTCAGTGATATTGTACGAAGTGAAATGGCTCTGCTGAAGATTGTGGCCAAGCAGCATAACATCACTCTTTCGGTGCATATTGACGACGATGTTCCGACGTTGGCCATTGATGCCGAAAAGCTCCGCCAAGTCATCATGAACATGATTGATAACGCAATCTTTTATTCTAAAGAACAAACGACGGTTAAGGTGTCGCTCTGTTGCGATACGCGGGAAGTGGTGTTTACGGTCGAAGACCAAGGCATCGGTGTGCCAAAAGCTGAGCAGTCTGGCGTGTTTGGTAAATTCTTTCGCGCTTCAAATGCTCGCAAGCGTCGTCCTGACGGTACGGGCGTTGGCTTGTTTTTGGCGCGTAAAGTTGTGTTAGAGCACGGCGGATCAATGATCTTTACGTCAAAAGAAGACAAGGGCAGTACGTTTGGTTTTCGTCTGCCGCTTGATAGGCCGGCCGTGAACAAGAAAAAGGTGACAAGTCGCTAAGAAATATTGATTATCGGAACAGACTAATAATACCCGTGATAATCACAATAACGATGATGACTATTACTACGCCAATGCCGACACCACGCAGTAATTTTTTGCGTTCATATAGCCACTGACCGGCCGACGAGCGACTGACCGCCTGGATGCGCGTGACACTGGGCCGAGTTGTTGCGGCGTCAACGCCAGAGTATTTCTTAGAGCGCTTTTTCTTCTGTTTTGCCATAATACTATTGTACCATGAAATACCCCTCGGGGTGCGAGGGGTATCCACGTCAACCAGAGTTGTGATTATACGTGACGTCGACTGATGAGGTAGGCGACCCCAGCAGTGAGCAGGGCACCAAGACCCAGCCCACCAACGAGCGTGTCGGTGGCATTACCGGTCCGTGGCAGTTCGCCAACGGTCGTCGGTGCGGCAGGTGGGTTAGTGGTTTGTGTGCCGCCCGATGCTGAAGGTGACTGCTGATTATCGTTGGTCGATGGCTGTTTCGGTTGGTCTGGTGTTTTTGGTTCAGGCACCGGTGTAGCCGGCCGAGTCGGATTTACTGGTTGGGTCGGTGTCGGCTGTTTCGGATCGGTCGGCGCTGGTTTTGGTTGCGGCGTTGGCTGTGGTTTTGGCTGCGGAGCTGGGGCCTGCGGCTTGGCCACCTCTATAGTAGCACCACTGCAGTTGTTATGGCCCTCGAGCGAAATTTGATCACTCTTGATGCAGGTTGTACTAGTCAGTGTGCCCGCGACATATTGCTTGACAATAGCGTCGACAGTAAATGTTTTCGATTCATTTGGCTTGAGCTCACCAATCAGCGTCTGCCAGGTATTATTTTGAATTGTACCAGCGGATGCCTTTAGGTAGGCTACCCCTTGTGGTGCGGTATTGGTAACATACGTGTCATGTATAGTGGCGGTCCCTGTGTTGGTAACAGTTACTCGGTAGGTAAAGGTCTTGTTGACGGTGACTTTTTTGTGTTGTGCGCCATCAACAGTAGTTTTGACGGCAAACCCCAGTGTAATTTTTGGTGGTTTATCTGGGATTGGTTCAGGTTTCGGATCAACTGGTTTCGGAATTGGCGTTGGCTTTGGTTTTGGATCCGGTGTTTCGCCAGGGACTGTGGCCTGCTTAGCGCAGGCATCGCTGGTCACCATTTCTTCTTTACCATTCACATCAACGACAATAAAGGCTTTGACCGTGTATGTGCCCGGTGTGAAGCCCTTGAATTCGTTACCAGTTTGATACACCTCTTTACCCTTAGCATCGTAGACCTTGTAGATCGTCGTTTTATATGTCGCACCATCACGGGCAGCGTACTTGACTGAAAACTTGAAATTAGTAGCTGAAAACTGATCAATACTGAGCGCATTACAACGATAAACTGGCGTAGGTTTCGTATTCGTCGGTGTTTGCGTATTGGTATTAGTCGAATGATTGGAATCTAGTGCCCATAATGTGGTTGGCACTACTGTCGCTACCGCAACCATCGCTAGAACTGCATAGTGGCGCAGTGACAATGAGCGGAATAGTGATGACAAATTTCGCATAACTTCCTCCTTTATCCTCGTAACTCTACGTAGAATACACCAAAATGATGAAAAAGTCAATTTTCGCATGACTGGATAGCTAGACATAATATTATCAATCTGCTACAATACGATCTGTTTAATGGCCTCATCGTCTAACGGTTAGGACACCAGGTTTTCATCCTGGCAATCGGAGTTCGATTCTCCGTGAGGTCACCAATACTTATAAGGATAGTTATCCCGTTTGAATTTGCAGTAGCTCGCTCAGTTTTGATAGCGAGCTATTTTTGTTGACGTCAAAACGAAAAATACTCTGGTATAATAGACAGTAGGATACTTCAAAAAGAAAGGGGAAAATCCTCGAATGACAAAGACGACGGCCATAAAGAATGAACCCAAGAAACAAGCTGCATCTTCACCAGAGCGTAACATTCGATGTGAGGCGGTCATTATTATCGAGGCGGCAATACTTGTTTGTTCAGCAGGGGTGTTCATAGGTCAGCTGCCGCTATTCTTTCGAAACCTTCAGGATATGCCGTTAGTACTGACTGTCATTGGCGTAGCTATCGCATCACTCCTCGTTCAAGGTCTCATTGTCTTGAAGCAGTCCCGTCGAACTGACCAGTACCGACAACGAATCGCTGCGCTCGCTATGACTGTGGTGTATCCGGTGGTGCAATTTATTGTGTTAGCACAATTTTATGTCTTTCAGGTTGGCCCATTTAGCTCAGCGCTTCGAGAAGTTACCCGTGCGATATTTAGTGCTACACTGGCCTTTAATAACTCGCTCCCGGCTATCTTGTTTATGGTGGCGTGTACGACTATTGGTTCACTGTGGCTATGGAAGATTATCATAACACCTGAGGGGGTATCATATTGGCAGCCACGTCCAGCCGACCAGCTATCTGAGGCGGAGAAAATTAAGCAGGAGCGGGGCCTGCGTTATCGCAAGATTGGCGTGACCTTGATGGTGCGAGTGCCGTTCGCACTCATATGTGCGTTCATGTTTGTCATAACACTTTTGTATATTGTTCGTGCTACCATTCTCTTTGCTGTAATGATGGCGATGTCTGCGGTGCTGCCATATGCAGTCATTTTGAGCTTTGTTGTTGGGCTGGTGTATATGCTAAAGGGTGAGGTGTATTACAGGGTAAAGCATTGACAAATTATGAGAGGATCGCGTATAATGGAAATAAGCTTGCGTTCATACAGGGTATACGCCGTGTAAGCGCGCGGGCCTACCAGAACGGTCGCACGGATGCGGAAAACTAATCGTTTAGCAATATCAACTAATTATTAGGTCGACAATGCATCCTGTTCTTGTGCGAGAAGAAAGACTCAGTACGGTAGTCAGCGTTGATGGAGACATTGACACGGGAGAAGCGTTATTCGTAACCAAGCATCTGCCCATCGGGGCAAAAAACTCAAGCTAAGCGCAATATCGGCGTATGGCGGAATCTTTCTATTAGTTATTTCATTTCTGGCACTAAGTTATCAGACAGGTGGCGTCGCTAGTCAGCAGGGCTCAGTCTCGGCCTCTCAGCCAGTCGCACCGTCTACTGGTGTGACACATGAGACAAATAAGGTTTCAGTAGATCAACTGGCGGCTGCTAATGCGGTAACCGATCTGGCTGAGACGGTCAATCTGCCAACTGCCGGTGATTTACGTGAAGCGACGGCAACGCTGTCAATCAAAAAAGAGTTGGCTCAGGGTGATACGGAGGTTATTTCTAAGCCACAGATTATCCAGCCTGAGAAATCAGCTCAGCGCGGCATCAAGACTTATGTCACTAAGCAGGGCGATACAATTGACTCGATTGCTAAGAAGTTTAATGTGACGGCCCAGACGGTGCGCTGGGCGAACAATACGACATCTGATGCGGTTGAAGCTGGCAAAACATTGATTATCCCGATGGTTGACGGCGTGGTCTACACTGTTAAGGACGGCGACACCGTCGAAAAATTGGCAGAAAAGTATAAAGCAAATCCTGAACGAGTGGCATTGTATAACGACTTGGCAAATGGGGCGGCACTAGCCAAAGATACACGAATTGTTCTGCCGGGTGGCGTATTGCCAGAAAATGAGCAGCCAGGTTACGTGGCGTCCCGCTCTGGCCGTCGGGGCTATGCAGGGCGGACAACGGGCGGCGCAGTCAGTGGTATCAGCTATGGTTACGCTCGAGCATCAGTTGGCAACCGATACGCTCTTGGCAACTGTACATGGTACGTGTACGAGCGGCGGGCAGCACTTGGTCGACCAATTGGTAGCTTCTGGGGCAACGCGACGTCGTGGGCAGCAAGTGCTCGGGCGGCAGGCTTTGTCGTTAATCATACACCGGCACCAGGGGCAATCTTCCAGACAACATGGGGCGGCGGCGGTCTTGGCCACGTTGGTATGGTCGAGCGGGTTGAAGGTGGCACGATCTACGTTAGTGATATGAATTATGCGGGGTATAACGTCGTGACGCATCGAACGATCCCGATGTCTGAAGTTGGTCGGTACAACTTTATTCACTAGGATGCTCTAAGGCAATAAAGCGCCTCCGCTATCTCTCGGGGGCGCTTTTTGATATACTAAAATTATGTTTGTAGATACAGCGAAAGTGTTAGTGCGAGCTGGCAAGGGCGGCAACGGCGCAGTCAGTTTTCGGCATGAGAAGTATGTTGATAAGGGTGGTCCTGATGGTGGCGACGGCGGACGTGGTGGTGATGTTGTGTTTTTGGCAACCAAAGACCTGAATACACTGCTGAATTTTCGCTACAGGCCAGAACTAAAAGCAGAGAATGGCGGTGACGGCAGTAAGCGTAATAAGCGTGGCAAAAGTGGCTCGCCGCTGGTTATCAAAGTACCAATGGGTACATTGGTCAAGCGCGACGGCGAGGTAGTTGCAGATTTGACGGCAGACCAGCAACAAGCGGTTGTTGCCCGTGGCGGTGACGGTGGCTTTGGTAACGCGCACTTTACGTCCAGTACGCGCCAAGCACCAAAGATGGCTGAGCTTGGCGAGGCGGGTGAAGAATTTGAGGCTGAGCTGGAATTGAAATTATTGGCCGACGTTGGCTTGGTTGGTTTCCCTAATGCTGGTAAATCGACATTCTTGAGCGTGGTTTCTAATGCTCGGCCGGAAATTGCCAATTATGAATTTACGACCTTGACGCCAAATTTGGGCGTAGCGGATGTTGATGATGGTTCAGTGTTGATTGCTGACATCCCGGGGTTGATTGAAGGCGCTTCGGAAGGTAAGGGTTTGGGCGATCAGTTCCTGCGCCACGTTGAGCGGACAGCCGTGTTGCTCCACATGATTGATGCGTATAGTGACGACCCAGCGGAAAAATACCAGACTATTCGCCGTGAGCTGGAAAAATATTCCGAGGAATTGGCGACGCGCCCAGAGATTATCGCTTTGACGAAATGTGAAGGATTGGATGAAGAAATCATTGCCATGCAGTCGACAGCGTTACACAATGTAGCCAATGGTTCGCCAGTGGTGGTGATCTCCTCTCAGACGCATGCCGGCGTGACTGAGCTGCTACGCCTACTGCGTCGTGAGGTCACGAATTATCGAGTACGGGAAGCTGAGCGGACTGAAGAAGAGGGAGACGATTTGCCGGTAATCGCGCTGGACGCACAAGCAGCATCTGATGCCTGGACGGTAGAGCGGGTGGTCGGTGCGGAGCCTGAAAATGTAGACGATGAAGAGATGATTAGTTTTATTATCCACGGTGCTAAAATTGAAAAGTTTGCTCGCCGTACTAACTTTGATCAATTTGAATCGGTCAATCGCCTGCGCGACATCATGCGAAAAATGGGTATCACTCACGAGCTAATCCGTCAGGGTGCAGTCGGCGAGACCGTGGTGCAGATTGGCGAATCGAAGCCGTTTACGTTGGTTGAGTAGTAGGTTTGGGTGTCATCTCGTAGCTTTGCTATACTATAGGTATGGCACAGACATTCTTCTTCTACGACCTAGAAACCAGCGGACTGAATCCGCGGCAAGACCGCATCATGCAGTTTGCTGGGCAGCGGACGGACATGAATCTCGAGCCGATTGGTGAGCCGTATAATCTATTGGTGACGCTGAATGATGATACGTTGCCGAGTCCTGATGCACTAATGGTGACGGGTATCACGCCGCAAAAAACGGTTGAAGAAGGTTACACCGAGGCGCAGTTTGCCCGGATGTTGAGCGAGGAGATTTTTACGCCGGACACCATCGCGGTTGGCTTTAATAATATTCGGTTTGACGACGAATTTATTCGTCATTTGTTGTGGCGCAATTTCCATGATCCGTACGAATGGAGCTGGAAGGATGGTCGCTCGCGTTGGGATTTGCTGGATGTGGTGCGATTGACGCGGGCACTGAGGCCGGAAGGAATAAATTGGCCGCTTGATGCTAAGGGTGAGCCCAGCAATCGTTTGGAATTAATCACTAGTGCCAATGGTATTGCTCATGAAAATGCTCATGATGCCTTGGCGGACGTGACAGCGCTGATTGCCGTGACGAAATTGATTAAGCAAAAGCAGCCACAGCTGTATGATTACTTGCTAAAAATGCGTGACAAAAAAGCAGTCCAACAGCTGGTCAACGTGGATGACAAAAAACCGTTTGTTTACGCCAGCGGGCGTTACGACAAAGAGTTCGCCAAAACCACGGTGGCCTTTCCACTGACGACCAGTCGAAACGGCGGTGTGGTCGTCTATGACTTGCGGTATGATCCGATACCGTTTGTTGGGCTGAGTGCGGAGGAATTAACAAAGAAAATCTTTGCGTCGTGGGAGGAGCGGCAGGCTGAGGATTTTGTCAAATTGCCAGTCAAAGAGTTGCAGTACAATCGCTGTCCGGCGGTGGCACCGCTGGGTGTGCTGGAGCAGGGCGATGGCTGGCAGAAAATTTCGCTTAGCACAGAAATTGTCCAACAGCATCAAAATATTTTGCTGAATCACCCAGATTTTGCCGAAAAATTGCGCAGTATTTTTGAAAATAAACCAGCCTTCAAAAAGATGCCCGATCCAGAAGCGCAATTATACGACGGCTTTTTGCATGACCGCGATCGTATCCGTGTCGAAGCGGTGCGCAATGCTGATGAGCGTGAACTAGCTGATTTTCATCCAGAATTCCAGGACGAGCGGCTGGCGTCACTACTGCTGCACTACAAAGCGCGCAACTTTCCGCGCTCGCTCAGCGAAGATGATTTAGTGCAATGGGAAGCATGGCGGGCTCAGCATCTGCAGGCGCAGCTACCGCAGTTTATGGCGTCTCTACAGCGGTTGGCGCCGACAGCGACTGACGAGCAGCAGTTTATCTTGCAGGAATTACAGCTATGGGCGGAGGCGATACTGCCCACTGAGGACTAAGATGCGGTACTTAATTTATGGTGCGGGAACAATCGGTCTGACGTATGCACATTTATTAGCGGTACACCATGATGTGGATGTGCTCGTATCGCCTGAGCGGTATGAAGAGGTGTCGCAAGGCGTGCCACTTGCTATAAAGGATTTGCGTCAGCGTGACAATACGTATCAGTCGACGGTATTTTACCCACAGTGTGTCACATCGCCAGTAGGTTATTACGACGTTATATTAGTAACGGTTAATCGCTGTCAACTTCAATCGGTACTGCCGATACTAGCAAAGTATCAGCCGAAGGCTAGGTGGATTGGATTTATGCAAAATAATTGGAATCTGGCCAGTGAGGTTGATCAATATATATCGCCTGATGATTATTTTATTGCCTTCCCTTCCAGTATTGGCGGTGGGCGAGATAATAATGGCGTGAAGGTTATTATATTTCCAACACCGACGCGGGTTGGTGGTGCAAGGGCGGGAGCAAAGTTATTCATGCAGCACTTAAAAGAAGCTGGGGTAGCGAGCAGCTATGATGCTCGTCTGCTTGATTGGATGAAAGTTCATTATCTCCAGCAATCAGCAACTGCTGGCGCCATAGCTAGTAGTGGCAGTTTTTCGGCATTAACGCATGATCCAGGGGCGATTCGTCAGCTAATTATGGCACTTCGTGACGGTATGTCTCTATGTCGTCACCAAGGTGTTGCGGTGTGGCGAGTTTTCCCTTTCAATGTACTATCAATGATGCCGCTAGGGGTAGCTACTGCAATAATGCGGCATGCACTTCAACAGCCCGATGTAGTCGATATGGTAACGGGTCATATGAAGCACGGATTTAACGAATGGCTAGCTGGGTATGATGAAGTATTGGCTGACGGCAGGCGGTTAGGGGTTTTGATGCCGGCATGGCAGGCATATAATCCGGCTGTTCAGCGCTATAAGACAACTATACACTAAGTTTATAATAACTCTTGCGATAGCTAGTCACGTGGTGTATAGTAAGAGTATGAATGCACAGTACACACTTCTTGGGTTTTTAGCGTAAGGATCAAACTATGGATATGAGTTAAAGAAGAAGTACGATGACTACTTTGGTAAAGATAAGCCAATTCTAGCCGGGTAGGTATATTCAATATTGGCGCGGTTAAAACGTGATGGCAAGGTTAAAGAAATTGTCGATACTGGCACCTCAGGTGGTCCAGATAGAGTTCGTTATGCTATCACTAAAAAAGGACATTATGAGCTACAAGAATGGTTGGAGACTCCCGAAGCGCCATCACCCCAACTACAGGCAACGATGTATATTAAGTCGGTACTCGCCATTCTCAAGGAGGGAGACGCCGCACCATACCTTGATAATCAGCGCACCGCACATATCCAACGCATGCGTGAGTTAACCACTCAGCGGCGTGATAGCGACTTGTCAAATATGCTACTGATTGATCATGCGTTGTTTCATTTGGAGGCAGATTTACGATGGATTGAACTAACTATCTCACGCTTAACAAAGTTAAAGGAGGAATTATTACATGGGCAAGCCAATTATTAGTGCGAGGAATATCAAGAAATCATTTGGACAGGCGCAAGCGCTGCGTGGTGTATCGCTTGATGTTATGGCCGGCGAGGTGCTAGCAATTATGGGGCCAAGTGGCTCGGGCAAATCAACATTATTGCACAGTCTAGCAGCGGTTATCGGTGTTGATAGTGGCGAGATTCATTTTGATGGTCACCGTATTGATGCAATGAATGATGATAAACGTAGTATCTTGCGGCGGACTCGCTTTGGTTTCGTTTTTCAGTTTGGACAGCTCGTGCCAGAATTGACCAGTCTCGATAATGTAGCCCTGCCTCTGCTGCTCAATGGTGCTAAGCGACAGGAGGCTTACAAGCAAGCTGAGCACTGGCTCAAAGCGGTCGGACTCAGCGACAAGGCTGGCAGCATGCTTGGTGAATTATCGGGTGGTCAGATGCAACGTGTAGCGATTGCTCGTGCTATGGTGACCAATCCAACCGTACTGTTTGCCGACGAGCCAACCGGATCGTTGGATAGCCTTAACTCGGAGAAGATTACGGAGTTATTTATTGCAACCGCTAAAGAGCATGGAACAACGGTTATCATGGTGACCCATGAACCGACGATTGCTGCGTATGCAGACCGTGAGATCATTGTTCGTGATGGTCAAATTGCAAGCGCTGGACATGTACA
Source organism: Candidatus Saccharibacteria bacterium oral taxon 488 (assembly GCA_010202115.1). Taxonomy (NCBI): domain Bacteria; phylum Candidatus Saccharimonadota; species Candidatus Saccharibacteria bacterium oral taxon 488. Next base: position 693,428 of record CP047917.1, on the reverse strand, counting down.
ATCAGTGAGCTCTGATGCTCATAGCAGGAGGGTTATATAATGAGCATTAGTTGGATGCTTCTTCGTAAATCTGGTCGCCAATCAATGGCCCGCCTCGTGCTGACATCGGCAGCTATCGCACTTGGTATAGTGTTGGTTTGTTATTTTGTAGCCGGTGTAAACGGTCTACTGAAACGGACCGACCGTGCGATTATTAATACGGCTATACTTCAAGCAAAGAATGCTGCACCGCAGCAGCGACAACGAGACACCACCGTCAAGCCGCTAAAGGCGTCAAACGTACAGCTAGGTAATTTGACGAAATGGCGCGATAAAAAAATTAATGTACTGTCACTCTATGGCGTAGAAGGGTCGGTCCAGTTTGCTCAATTACCAACACCAGCATCTGGTGAATATTATATGTCAAAAGCTCTGGCCGAGAAGGTCGCCCAGCATCCCGAGGATAAGATTATTGATAGATTTGGCAAGCATACAAAGTATCTTGGTACGATCCCTGATGCGTACCTACAAAGTCCAGACGCACTGATGCTTATTCGAGAGGTGAGTACTGAGGAAGTTGCCGCCACGGATAAGGCCGCTCAGTCTCGTGGGCAATCATCATACTTTACCGATATATACCAAACTGATGCAACGGCTGGTCATCGCCAAACAATTGGTCTTGATCCAATATCGGTTATTGTGCTTGGGGTTGGTGGAACAATTCTACTATTTCCAATTGTTATGTTTGTCGCGGTTGCGACCCAGCTAGGTGGCGTACAGCGTGAGAAACGCTATGCGGCATTGCGGTTGATTGGCGCCACAAAAAAGCAAGTGACACGAGTGATTCTCCTCGAGTCACTTATAGCTTCAATTATCGGAGTTGTTATTGGTCTCGTAGCGTTTTGGCTGTTTCAGGCACCGCTACAGAATTTTGAGATGGGTGATGCACGATTCTGGCCGGCTGATTTGCAGCTAAACTGGCTACAGTATCTGTTAATCATTGCATTGACACTGGCGTTAACTATTGGTGTGAGCTGGCGGCGGATGTGGCGAGCACAGATTTCACCACTTGGCGTAGCCCGGACGCAAGAAAAAGTAAAGAAGTTGCGTATTTGGCGAGTACTACCACTAGCAATAGGTCTTGGTATCTTTGCCTGGGCCTCGACTCCTGCGGGACATCAGTGGCTTCATGGGCAAGCAGATAGTTCATTAGGAGCAATGATGGTGCTCGCGGCGGGAGTGATGCTTGTTATGTTTGGCCTGGTATTGGCCGGTGGCTGGCTGACGAATTGTATCGCACGATGGTGCGCTCGGTGGGCGCGTAGCGGTCTGGTGCTGATCGCAAGTAAGCGTATCGCGGTACATTCGCGAGCTGTATTCCGCAGTGTCAGTGGTGTCGTCTTGGCACTATTTGCAGGGAGTTTTTATCTGACGGCAGTTAGTGGCATTGAAATGCTGAGTGCATCATCAGTTAATAATAATGGCTACTCACAGCGTAAGGGTAACTCTGCGATAATTATTGGTGATTCACTGCCGCAGTCAATGCAGCAAACTCTTAATAGGCAGCAATATATTGTAAATAGTGCAGCAATATATCCTCTCGAAAAAGGCCATGCTATGCGTTGTAGCGATCTAGCATCATACACTGAGCATACGTGCCCAAGCGGTGCTCGTCCGGATCAATTTGCACTCATCAATTTTGATGCGCCAGTTACGCAGTCGGTGACATTGATGGATACTGTTGAAACAAAGGGCAACGTTAATTATCTCGTGACTCTACAAAATGCAGTTGATGTTGATCAATTGCGAGGCCTAGTTGGTGAGCGACTACAATCAGCCAATCCAATGTGGGTCGTTGGTGGTGCTGATTCTAAGCGGCCAGCCATTAATCCAGTCATCAAAAACTTCGCCGATCTTGCCTATGTTGGTATGGGCGTGACATTGTTTGTCGCCGTAGCAAGTTTAATTGTATCGACGATTGGTGGACTCTTGGAGCGACGGAGGTCACTGTTTACGTTACGGCTCGGCGGGATGAAACTCAGTCAGCTAAAGCGCCTCGTTGGCTTTGAATCGCTAGTGCCGTTAGTGAGTGTCTCCCTACTCTCGTGTGCTATCGGTGTGTGGACAGGATTGGTATTTATCAGCATCCTTCCAACCTCCCTAAAGCCAGTTATTACACCACTATATTGCTTGATTGTTGGTGCTGGATTGGCAATGGCTATTGTTGATATCTATATCATATTGCCAATGATCAAGAAGCTGACGTCACCAGAAGCAAATCAGACTGAGTAAGCGGGGCGGGGATATCTTTAGTTTGTTGCAACGGCCAATCGTGCTGTAGATTGGTCGTCAACCTTGGGAGTGGCATCAGCTTGTGCTAGATGACGTTGCGTCATTACGAGCCACGCTGCAACCATAGCTAGACTGACGTGCTGTGTTGTTGCGTGACGAGAATTTGCCGCTAGACGGAGTTGTCGATTAATGCGACGCTGATCAAACTCTCCGATAACCTCGATACTACTCCAAAATGCAGCACTAATCGATTTTGCCCAGATAATACATACCGGCACAATGATCATCCAGAAGCCCATCATCACAGCTGCTGGCAGAATGATACCAGTGAATGGAAGTCTACCGATAACCATGAATGAAAACCACTCTTCGCGGGTCAGGTAAAATAAGGTTGCGACGGCAACGGCAATTCCACAGATGATCACAAACCTCTTCATGTGTTTTACTATAACAGCCGATTATCATATTTGCAATCATAAGCTTAATATGTTTTTATGAATATATTTATAGTGTGGCGACAGGGGAAATTATCTCGCCCGCTGCAACTGGAAAAATGGATGTCTATTCGGTATAATAGACCAGATATGCCAGAGGTAATTCGCGTCAAGGGCGCCCGTGAACATAATCTGAAAAATATTGACGTGGAGATCCCGCGCGATAAATTAGTGGTGATCACTGGTCTCAGTGGTAGTGGTAAGTCGTCGCTAGCGTTTGATACGATTTACGCCGAGGGGCAGCGTCGCTATGTCGAGAGTCTGTCGAGTTATGCGCGGCAATTTTTGGGCATTATGGATAAGCCGGATGTTGATAGTATCGAGGGCCTGAGTCCGGCGATTTCAATTGACCAGAAATCAACCAGCCGTAACCCGCGTTCAACCGTGGCGACGGTGACCGAGATTTATGATTATTTGCGACTCTTGTTCGCGCGGATTGGCACGCCGCATTGTCCGGCCCTCAAGCCAGACGGCACACGCTGCCATAAGCCAGTGTCACGCCGCACAGCCGAGGCGATTATCCAGGAGATTATCAAGCAATATGATGGCAAGCGATTGTTGCTACTCGCGCCAATTGTTAAAAATAAGAAGGGCGAGTTTGCACACATTCCAGAGCAGTATCAACGGTTAGGTTACGCCCGGGTGCGTGTGGATGGGGTGGTGTATGCGCTGGATGAGTTTCCGCAATTACAGAAAAGTTACAAGCATAGCATTGAGCTGGTGGTTGATCGTCTGGCAATGAACAGTGACTTGACTAGCCGGTTGAGCCAGAGCGTCGAGCAGGCGCTGGAGCTTGGTCAGGGTGTAGTTGAGGTACTGGATGCTGATACGGATGAGCTGAAGACGTTCTCGCAGCGTTATGCCTGTGTTGATCATCCGGATGAGGAGATCCCAGAGCTTGAACCGCGTTTGTTTAGTTTTAACGCGCCGCAGGGGGCCTGTCCGAGCTGTACTGGGCTCGGCAGCCGATTGGAAGTCGATCCTAGTTTAGTACTGAATGAGAATCTGACGATTGCCGAGGGTGCAATTCGGCCATACAACCGGATTAATGTCGATAATTTTTACATGCGCAAGATTTCGGCGGTAGCTGAGGCGCATGGTTTCAGTATCCGGACGCCGGTTGGGCAGTTGTCTGATGAGGCGCGCCAGAAAGTACTCTACGGCACGGGCGATCAGAAATATCCAGTGCAGCTTGGCAATGGGCGGCATTATGATACAACCTATGAAGGGGTGATTCCCAATTTGGAGCGGCGCTGGAAAGAAACCGATAGCGAATTTATGCGCAAGGACATTGAGCGGTTTATGCGCCAGCGGGATTGTTATGTTTGCGGCGGCGCGCGGCTAAAACCGGTTGTTTTGGCGGTAACCGTGCAGGGTCTGAATATCATGGATATTTGTGATCTTGGCGTTGATGACGCGCTCGATTTGTTCACCCACAAGTTAACACTAAATGAGCAGCAGGCGATGATCGCCCGGCTTATTTTGAAAGAGATTACAGCACGGCTCGGGTTTATGAGTAATGTCGGGCTGAATTATTTGGAGTTAGGGCGCGCCGCCAATACACTGAGCGGCGGCGAGGCGCAGCGAATTCGGCTGGCAACGCAAATTGGCAGCGGTTTGCAGGGTGTGCTGTATGTGCTGGATGAGCCGTCGATTGGTTTGCACCAGCGTGATAATGACCGGCTGGTTGCGACGCTCAAGCACCTACGCGACCTCGGCAATACGGTGTTGGTGGTTGAACATGACGAGGACACAATTCGCCAGAGTGACTTTTTGATTGATATGGGGCCGGGCGCTGGCGTGCATGGTGGTACGGTGGTGGCGCTGGGTGCGCCAAATGAGGTGGCTAAATGCACGGATAGTATAACCGGGCGGTACCTATCAGGCGCAGAAAAGATTGTTGTACCAAAGCATCGCCGCCAGGCTGATGCCAGCCGCCAGCTAATTGTTCGCGGTGCTCGTGAGAATAATTTGAAACAGATCGACGTGGCATTTCCGTTGGGGTTGATGACAGTGGTGTCGGGTGTCTCGGGTAGCGGTAAATCAACTCTGGTCAATGATATTGTTGCCAAGGAGTTAGCGGCGCGGCTCAATCGAGCCAGTGATGTACCGGGCACGCACGATAAAATTGAGGGCGTTAAACAACTAGATAAAGCTATCGTCATCGACCAGTCGCCAATTGGCCGTACGCCACGCTCTAATCCAGCGACCTACACGGGTATTTTTACGCCAATTCGTGAACTGTTTGCGAGTACTCCTGAGGCTAATGTCCGCGGCTATAAAGCGGGGCGGTTTAGCTTTAACGTCAAGGGCGGTCGCTGCGAAAATTGTCAAGGCGACGGTATGATCAAGATTGAAATGCATTTCTTACCGGATGTCTACGTCCAGTGCGACGAATGCCACGGTAAGCGTTACAATCGTGAGGCGCTGGAAATTAAGTATAAAAATAAGACGATTGCTGATGTACTCGATATGACGGTTGAGCAAGCAGCGGACTTCTTTGATAGCGTGCCTAATATCGCTCGGAAATTACAGACGTTGGTCGAGGTTGGTCTTGGTTATATTAAGCTCGGTCAGCCAGCAACCACCTTTTCGGGCGGCGAGGCGCAGCGTATCAAGCTGGCGACGGAGCTTTCAAAGCGTTCGACGGGCAAGACGATGTATATTTTAGACGAGCCGACAACTGGGCTACATTCTGCCGATGTTAAGCGGCTGCTGGGAATTTTGCAGCAGCTGGTTGACGGCGGTAACAGCATGATTATTATTGAGCACAATCTGGATGTGATTAAATCGGCCGACTGGATTATCGATATGGGGCCTGAGGGTGGTCTCGGCGGCGGTACGGTGGTAGCGAGCGGCACGCCAGAAGAAGTCGCCAACGTGCCAGAATCATTTACCGGTACGTATCTGAAAAGTTTGCTGTAGTTGGACGTATAGCTACTAACGAGCAGGCTTCATCATGAATGCTTATTGCTTTTTGCGGCGAGTCTTGCCGAGTAGGACTAATACTTGTTGGCGCAACGCCGCGCGAGTATGCTCCTGCTTGAGGGCGTGAATGATCATTGGCAGCACTGACAAGAAGATGATAATTAGTGCAGCGACCTCAATATTAATACCAGCGTCGGTGAGCGCCTTGCCAGCAAAGAATCCGAGGTAGGTGAAAAGCGTGGCCCAAATAACGCCGCCAATGATATTAAAGACGATAAAGGTTCGGTAGTGCATCTTGCTAGCGCCAGCCACGATTGGTGCAAATGTGCGCACGATCGGTACAAACCGCGCCAGCACCACAGTAAGTGAGCCATGCTTTTCGTAAAACTTTTCGGCCTGCACGAGATATTTCTTCTTAAAGAAGCGAGAGTTTTTGCGTTCAAATAATTTACGGCCAACTTTATGTCCAAATGCGTAGCCAACGCTATCGCCAAGGATAGCCATGAACGAGAGTAGTAGTGCAAAGAAATGAATATCAATTGGCAGAATATGTTGCTGTACCATATAGCCAGCCGTAAACAGCAGGCTGTCACCCGGGAAAATGAAACCAAAGAGTAGGCCTGATTCGGCAAAGACAACCAGCAAAATCGCGACAACACCAAAATGAACAATAAAATCAATAAACGCGTGCATCATATCATTATGCATTATAGCATACTACCTAGAGACTGTGCTGGTTAGGCGTCAATAAAGCCGCCAGATTGATGCTGCCACAGTTTCGCGTAGTGGCCGCCGTGCTTAAGGAGCTGGTCATGCGATCCATCCTCGATTATCTTGCCATTATGCATCACGATGATTCGATCAAGCTTTGCAATCGTTGAAAGTCGATGAGCGATGACGATTGAGGTACGGTTTTTCATCAGCGTCTTGAGCGATTTTTGGATCAGAACTTCTGACTCAGAATCAAGCGCCGAGGTCGCCTCGTCGAGGACTAAGATTGGCGCATCTTTCACGATGGCTCGAGCGATAGCGATGCGCTGGCGCTGTCCACCCGACAACTTGACGCCGCGCTCACCGACCAGTGTGTCAAATCCATCCTGCAGCTTGATGATAAAATCATAAGCCCCCGCCTTTTTGGCTGCCTGTTCAATCTCAGCGTCGGTGGCATTAGCCTTGCCGTAGGCAATGTTCTCGCGCACCGAACGGTGAAATAGTAGCGGCTCTTGTGGCACGTAAGCGATCTGCGAACGGAGGCTGGATTGTGTAACCTCGGCAATATCCTGCCCGTCAATCGTGATTGTGCCCGAGTCAATGTCGGCAAATCTCAGCAGTAATTTCGTCAGAGTCGTCTTGCCCGAACCACTAGAACCAACCAGCCCGACTTTTTCGCCTGGTGTAATATGCAGTGAAAAGTTGCGAAATAGCATCGCCCCCTTGCCTTCGTCATGCGTAAAGGTCACGGCATCAAAATCAATGACACCGCGATCAACATGAAGCTTTTTATCACTCTTATCAACAAGTGATGTTGGTGTGTGTAATATCTCGACCATCTCATGGGCGTCACCAATGATACGGTTATAATTGCGCATAATACTATTCATATTCCACAGCTCACGGGCGACACTGCTAGTGTAGGTAATGATTAAGTACACCGCTGCGACCGAAACGATATTATGCTGTGCTGCATAAATAGCGAACACGATGGCACCGATTCGGATGCTGGTGTTTATCGTTGAGTAAACACTGCTGACAGTGAGGAATCCTCGCATGGTGGCCAGGCTAGCCTTGCGCCATGCACGATTCGTTGTATCAAATCGCTGCTGCTCGATTTTTTCAGCGCCAGATGATTTAACGGCAAGCACATTTGACACCATGTCAGCGAGGTTGCCGCTTACCTTGTTGCTAGCCTCCGCTTCGCGCCTACTTAATTTAGCCATCGGACGCGATCCAAAGAAGACGGCTACACCAAAGATGATTGAGAACATGAATAGAAAGAGTGCGTATTGCCAGAGTAACATCGACAGAATGACAATTGATCCGGTGAGTGAGATGACTAGCGGCAGCACTGCCCACACTAGCTCATCCCAAAACCGCTCAACACAGCTACTGAGCTTGCTGTTTTGGCTGACGAGCGAGCCGCCAAATTTGTTGGAGTGGAAAAACATGGTCTCGCCAGATAGCTTAGCGAATACCTTGTTTGCGATGTCGCGCTGCATAATGGTTTCTAGCGTCCACATCAAATATAGTACTATCCGCCACCCAATAATCTCTGACCATAGCTGACTTATGCCATAGAAAATTACCAATGTCCACACAGAGTCAGTCTGCAGCTGACCATGTTGAATCATATCCAGGAGCTGTGCGATAATCAGTGGCCCGACAATTGTGCCTACTGCTAAGGTTAGTGTCGCTGTGATGAGAGCAAGGTTGCGCCGCCATTTGTATGGACGTGATGCTCGCCATAGTAATTGTAATGTTGTTTTTGCGTGTTGTTGTCGCAAGGTAAAACTCCTATAATTTATATTTTAATACAAAGATAAGTCATCTACAGTCCACTATGGTGTATGGTGGACTTGGGTGACCAAGACTCACGGTAATGATGTATCTCATTGTATAACAGAGGTGTGTCGACTGTCAACTGATGGAAGAACCGTCAATGTTGCGACGGTCTTACCATTTATTACCCAATAAATATGGTATAATAAAGACATGAAACGCGAAATTGTAATTTTTTTTACTGAAGGTGGCCGTAAAATACTAACGCAAGAAGCCGTACCCGTCAAACATGAGGACATAGGGAGCGATCATGTGCAACAGACCATAGACGATATGCTCGAGACGCTGCGTTCACAGGGTCCCGGAGGCGTAGGTATCGCCGCTAATCAAATTGGGAGCGATCTCGCAATCTTTATCATTGATGTGCGGCCGCCTGAGGATGCAAAAGTCGAGCCATTTCGGCTCGTGGCAATTAACCCCAAGATCGTTGAATACAGCGGTGAACCTGTGAAGAGCTTGAATCCAGAGGGCTGCCTGAGCGGAGTGACGGGTGATTCTGAAACGACACCAATGGGTTTTACCACGCGTTACCCTGAGGTTACGTTGCGCTGGACAGATGAGCAGGGCGAGACGCATGAACAGGCCTTTGATGGTATGTATGCTTGGGTTATCCAGCACGAAACAGATCATTTGAACGGTATCTTTTTTACAGACAGAATAGAAAGTGGGCCGCAGACAGAGAAGGCTGCTCTGGCTGAACTGGCGATCCGCAGAGCGTCAACTAACAGTACTCAGGAATGACGTAGCTATTGAGATTATCTAATCTCTGATTCTATGAGAGGAGCGTGACACGTCTACGCCTCTACACTAGGGAAGTCGACTTCCCTAGTTTTTCTAATCCGATCGCGCTACACTAAAGCCAAAGGAGGCGATATGAGTTTTGAAGCAAAGATCCATGAGGCACAGACGAAAATTTTGCGGGAATTGTTATTTTTGCCAGCGGCTAATTTCGCAACACTACAAAAAGCGAGTGGTCTGGAAAGCGATCATATTAAATTTCACATCAAACGGCTCGTTGAGCTAGGTTATGTGCAGAAAGTCGACGGCGGGTATTGTCTCTCGGTCAAGGGCAAAGAGTATGCGAATAAGCTTGATACTGATGCCGGTGTTATCGAGCGACAACCAAAGGTGGCAGTTATGCTCGTTATCGAGCGTGAGCATGATGGAGAAAAACAGTATTTATTGCAGCAGCGGCTCAAGCATCCCTACTATGGGTTTTGGGGTGCGCCTACTGGCAAAGTACGGTGGGCCGAGTCAATCGTCGATGCGGCCTCGCGTGAATTGATGGAGGAGACGGGTTTGCGGGGTGAGTTTGTTCATCGCGGGGTGTACCATGAACGTGTGCGCCATGCGCAAACGGGTGAAATTATTGAAGACAAGATCTTTCACCTGATGTTTTGCAAGGTATTTTCGGGCAAATTGGCCGTACAGTTTGAGGGCGGTAGAAATGCCTGGCGTACACTCGATGAGATGCGTGATGAGCCAAAAAAGTACAAGAGTTTTTTGCGAGAAATCACGGCGTGTATCAACGGGTGCGGCGAGTTGACTGAAATAATATATGAATATGGTAGTGCGGAGTTCTAGGCCGCGGGCAGCACGTGCGGTATTGTGTGGGTCGTACAGGCGCGATATTGACGGGTTGCAGCGAGCTTACGACGAGCTAGCCGCAACTGGCTGTCAGGTATTGTCACCGCGACGAGTGGAGTTTATGGGCGGTGAATTTGTTGTTGATGCTGCAGAAGTTGGCCTGTCGCCTCGAGAGATAGAAAGCTGGCATTTACGGGCTATTGAGCAGTCTGACTTTATCTTATTGCATGCCCCCAAAGGCTATGTTGGTATAAGTGCTGCAATGGAGATCGGCTATGCTCTCGCACTAAAGAGACCAATCTTTTCACGAACAGCACCGGTTGATACTATGCTGCGTGAACTAGTTTACGTTGTTCCGAGCGTGTATGATGCATTGCATCTTGGGATTTCGGAGCTAATAAATAGATTTACGTCCATAACTTGCATGGGGGTGTATAATAAAGTCTATGAACAAATCAATGACAATAGTAAGGCAGGAAGTCTGCCGACTGCTTGGCGGCGATACGTCAGGCCATAGCGACGAACACGTTGAGCGTGTGGCATGGCTAGCAGAGCGATTCGCGAATGAGCATAAAGAAGCGGCTTCAATGGACGAAGTGCTGCTGACGGCATGGCTACACGACGTTGATGATTATAAATTAGTTGGCAAAAAGCAAGCGGATGAACTCAATAATGCCACGTCAATTATGACGAAGGCTGGTGTTGCGGCTGATTTGCAGGATGCGGTGCGTCATAATATTGCTCGGATTGGCTATAGTCGTTATCTACATGGTGTGCGGCCAGAACGTTTGGCTGGTCAGCTGGTATCTGACGCTGATATGTGTGATGCGATTGGGGCATGCGGTATCGAGCGGGCACTTATTTATGCGGTGAATCACGGTAGTTGTCGGATATTTGATCCAACTGTTTGGCCTGATGTGAACATTGATGCATATCGATATAACGCCAACGGCGGCACTCATGATGGCGATAGCTTCATTAATTATTTCTTTGAAAAGTTATTGAAGCTACCAAAGATTATGATGACCGACCCAGGCCGAGACGAAGCGTTAATTCGCCAGCAAATTATGGTTACTTTTCTTCGTGCCTATTTTCGAGAAAAGAATGTACCGGAGTGGAGCGATTTCCTGGAAGAATATCTTACTTCAATGGATGAGTAGAGGTATATTGCTCTTCCCAGATCGTTATAGCCTGCCAAATTGTTTCGTTGATTGTGCTACACAGCTCAGCTACCGTGGCGATATCCGATGAAAACTCACCGTCTACTTGCTCGGCCGATGCTGCGTGTAATTCGTCAGCCAGTTTATCAAACAGCAGCATACGTTGTTGAGTGTAGGTAACGAGCGGCTTGATATCAAGCGCAATATATTGCCGCCGCGAACCATCTGCCTGGTAGGAGATCATATCAAGTGTTTCTAGGTAGCGTAGTCCACCGGTAATGGCCGCCTTGCTGAAGCCAGTTTGCTCGTGGAGGCTTGTGTGGCTATGGTGATACGGTGGGGCGATCAGGAGGTAATGTATGATCGTTGCTGAGGCCGGTGGGATGCCGAGCGAGATCAAGGTAGCTATGATATTTTTTGAGTTTATATCCATGTGAACAATATATCACATAATATTGATGAAGGATAGCCTGTAGCATGAACAGTATAGAATGGTTGTGATATACTAACGTAATGACTAGGCCGTTGCTGTATGATGAAATCGATCAAGATAGTATGAATGCTTCGTTTCATGCTCGTGGTTGGCCGCCAGTCTATACCGCTTCGCCCTGCTCACGTATCGTGCTGGTTGGTCAGGCGCCGGGACGAATAGCGCAGGAAACACGCACGCCATGGAATGATGCCAGTGGTCGCACATTGCGTCAGTGGCTGGGGGTTACCGATGAACAATTTTATGATCCTAGTTTGTTTGCTCTAATGCCAATGGATTTTTATTATCCAGGTAAGGCTGCGCATGGTGATTTACCGCCGCGACCGGAGTTTGCCAAAAAGTGGCATCCACGGCTACTAGCACAGATGCCGGATGTGAGGCTGACGATTTTAGTCGGTGCTCATGCTCAGCAATACTATCTCAACAAACAGGCGAAGCGCAACCTGACCGAAACAGTCGCGCATTATATGGAGTATCTGCCTCATTATTTTCCACTTGTCCATCCATCACCGCTTAACTTCCGCTGGCGGGCGCGCAATCCATGGTTCGAAATGAACGTCATTCCGATTCTGTCTAAGATGGTCAAAGAATTAGCACAGTAGTCAAGATCATGGTAGGGTATTCATACTAACATAGCTTCGCGGTCAATCTTTTTGTAGCACGAGGCCACTTCGTGTCGGTATGTATACACGTATAATATGCTCGTTGCCATGTGGCGTCGTAAAGTAGCGGCCGTTAGGATTAACCCGGCCCTGTCCGCCAAATTGCTTGTCGTCGCTGTCCAAAATTACACTGTATGACCCAGTCGCCGCTGGTATGCCGTAATCCGTCCGCGACTGGCTGGGCGAAAAGTTCATAATAAACAGCAGATCACCGCGTATGAAACTAACCACATGGTCGTGTTGGTGAACGGTGAGGCAGTGAATGCCCGAGTCGTCAACGGTTTTAATGAGCTTCATCAGGCTCGCGTCAAATTCGCCCAGCCATTGGTATTTGAGAAAACCATTGTCGCGTAAACTCCATTGTCTGCGAGCATGCTTGAACGACCAATGATTACCCTGGCGCGGAAAGTCGATCCACTCGGGATGTCCAAATTCATTGCCCATGAAATTAAGGTAGCCGCCACCATGTAGTCCGGCGGTCAGTAGCCGAATTAGTTTGTGCAGCGCCACGCCGCGCTCTACTGTCAGGTCGGGGTTGGCTTTGTCCATGTGCCAATACATGGCTTTATCGATCAGTCGAAAAATCAGTGTCTTGTCGCCAACCAAGGCCTGGTCGTGACTTTCGGCGTACGTGATGACTTTTTCCTCTGGGCGGTGCGAACTCAGCGTATGCACCAGCTCGCCCAAATCCCAATCTTCATCGCGCTTTTCTTTCAATGTCTTGATCCAGAGGTCGGGCGCACCCATCGCCAATCGATAATCAAAGCCTAGGCCGCCGTGTTCTGTCGGTGCCGCCAAGCCCGGTAGTCCGCTCATTTCCTCAGCAATGGTCGTGGCATCGGGGCGAACGGCGTGAATGATGTCATTGGCCAGTCTGAGATAGACCAAGGCGTCCTTATCGACATCATCAGTAAAATAATCATCATAGCTGGTGAAACTTTTGCCTAGACCGTGGTCGTGATATAGCATGCTGGTCACGCCGTCAAACCGAAAACCGTCAACGTGGTATTCATCCAACCACCAGCGGCAATTGCTGGCCAAAAAGTGCAGTACTTCCGGCTTACCATAATCAAACAGCCGCGAATCCCACGCTGGATGGTCGAGAGCTTTGAAATACTGCGTCAGGCTGCCCGCAAAATTACCGAGGCCTTCGACTTCATTTTTAGCGGCATGAGCATGGACGATATCAATGATGACGCGCAGCCCCAAACCATGTGCTGTGTCAACCAGCCGTTTGAAATCATCGGGCGTGCCAAACCGTGATGACACCGCAAAAAAGTTGCTGACGTGATAGCCGAAACTGCCATAGTACGGGTGCTCGGCGATGGCCATCAGTTGGATGGTGTTGTAGCCGGCTTGTTCGATGCGCGGTAGGACGCCCGCGGTAAATTCATTGAAAGTGGCGACCTTTTCCTCCTCGCTGCTCATACCAACATGGGCCTCATAGATTAGTGGTACGTTTGGTGCAGGCGGGATGTCATGCTGCCACCGATATGGCTCATCAGGCTGCCAAATTACAGCCGAAAAGTCCACCGAATCATCATCTTGAACAACATAGGTGGCGTATGATGGTAGACGCCATCCGTCGCCATTTGGCCAATAGACGCGCAGCTTATATCTCTGGCCGTAGTGCAGCGCGTCTTTCGGCAAATCAACACTCCATTCGCCATGTGCACCGCGCTGTAAACTAAATTCCTCACGCTCCTGCCAATCGGAAAATTCGCCAACCATCACTATGCGCGTAGCATTCGGTGCCCATTCGCGAAACGTCCAGCCTGCCGCCGTCTGATGTAAGCCAAAATGATGAAACCCCAGCGCAAACTCCGCTGGCGATTTACCGTCCAGAACTTTCTCGAGCGTCGACGAAACATACGCCTCACGCGACTGGATGACGCGTTCATGCGGCGCCAGCCACGGGTCAAGGTCAACCAGCGTTTTCTTGCTCATGCTTCTAGTGTAGCGGAAAAAACTGATATAATCTATCATAATGAAACCGTTTTCTTTTGAGATCACTTCTAGGCTTGACGACACGCTGGCGCGCACTGGCATTATTCACACGCCGCACGGGGATATCACAACACCGGCGTTTATCGTGGTTGGAACTAAGGCTAACGTCAAGGCGATGGTGCCAGAAATGGTGGCGGATGTCGGCGCGCAGGCGGTGCTGGCGAACGCCTATCATCTATATTTGCAGCCGGGTCATGAACTTATCGAGAAGGCTGGCTATTTGGGCAAGTTTATGCACTGGGATGGGCCGACGTTCACTGATAGCGGCGGCTTTCAGGTGCTGAGTCTGGGTTCGGGCTTTAAGAAAGTACTGGCGATGAGTACTGATGTCGATGAGGAAATTGCCATTGCTAAAAAATCGTCGCGCCACGCTTGGGTGGACGAAAACGGCGTAATGTTCAAATCGCATCTGGACGGCTCGTACCATAAATTTACGCCGGAATTATCCATGCAAATTCAGGCGGGCATTGGTGCGGATATTACTTTCGCCTTTGACGAACTGACCTCGCTGATTGATCCGTATGAATATCAAGTGGAAGCCTTGGCGCGAACGCATGCCTGGGCGGAGCGCAGTTTAGCTGAGGTGAAACGTCTGCGTGAATCTCGTCCTGACAAGCCGTATCAGGCGTTATTTGCTGTGCTGCAAGGCGCAAATTACGAGGATCTACGCAAGCAAACGGCTGCGTTTTTAGGCGCAATGGACTTTGACGGCTACGGCATCGGTGGCGCGCTAGAAAAGGAAACCATGGCGCAGACAATTCAGTGGGTTAATCAAATCTTGCCCGAGAACAAGCCGCGGCATTTGCTCGGTATTTCTGAGCCAGACGATATTTTTGCGGCGATTGAGCAGGGAATCGACACCTTTGACTGTGTCAGCCCAACGCGCGTGGCCAGAAACGGTGCCGCCTATACGCCATTTGGTCGGGTTAATGTTCGCGGGAGAAAGTACCGCGAACTGTTTGAACCAATTATGGATGGTTGTGATTGCTATACGTGCCGCTACTACACCGCCGCCTATCTCTGTCATTTGCTTCACGCCCGCGAATCTCTGGCTGGCACGCTATTATCAATCCATAACGAACGATTTATCGTCAAACTAGTTGATGATATTCGTGCCAGCCTAGAGAATGGGACATTTTACGAGTTTCGCGAGGCATTTTTGGCGATGTACTATCGTCGCTAATGCGAGAGCATTATTCGACCGTCACGCTCTTTGCCAGATTGCGTGGCTGATCGACGTCATGACCGCGCTTGACAGCCACGTGATAGGCTAGGAGTTGCGACACGACATTGAACAGAAGTGGCGTGAGGTGCGATAGCTTTGTCGAGACGCGGATCACCGTCTCGCCCGGCACCTTTTTCGTCGTGTCGGTGATGACAATGGCGTGAGCGCCGCGAGTGTTCATCTCGATCAAGTTGCTCTGGGATTTTTCGTATAACCAATTGTCTTGGATATAGCAGACTTCAAAGAAATGGTCATCAATCAGGGCGATCGGACCGTGTTTCAGCTCACCGGCGGCATACGCTTCGGCGTGAATGTAACTTACTTCTTTAAGTTTCAGTGCACCCTCCATGGCAATCGGATATAGCGTATCGCGGCCGATGTAGAGTGCGTGATTGTAATCAGCATACGCCCTAGCGATGGAAGGTATCTCGGCACCTTGTTTATCAAGGACTTTTTGGATCTCACTTGGTAGTATCGCTAATTCTTGCACAAATTCATCAATAAATTGTGGGTTGGCACCCTTGGCATTGGCGAGCATAATACCAAAGATCGTCAGAGCAGCGACTTGTGAGGTAAAGGCCTTGGTACTGGCGACACTAATCTCGGCGCCAACATGCAAGTACACGCCGCCATCAACTGCTCGGGCGATTGTGCTGCCGACGGCGTTGACGACGCCGAGGCATTTAACACCACGTCGCTTCAATTCATTCAGGCAGGCAAGGGTATCAGCCGTTTCGCCACTCTGGCTGACAATCATAGCGACCGAGTGCTCAGGCACGTTGAATGCGCGGTAGCGTAGCTCGCTGGCGATCTCGACGCTGATAGTCACGTCATCGGTCAGTTGCTCAATAAAGTAGCTGGCTTGCACACCGGCAAAATAGGCAGTGCCGCAGCCGACGATGATGACGTGCTTGACGTGGCGCAGTTCGTCGTTGCTCATATTGAGACCGCCCAGGCGCGCATATTTTTGGTCGGGTAGTACGCGGCCGGCTAGTGTCGCTGCAAGGCTGGTTGGCTGTTCATAAATTTCTTTGGCGAGAAAGTGGTCAAAGCCCTGCTTCTGAATCGCCTGCATATCCATGTCGAGCATCTCGATCTTGACGTCAAGCTTTTGCGATTCGATTGTCTGTAACTCTAGCCCGCTACGAGTACAGCGGCCGATTTCACCATCGTGCAAATACACTACTTGATTGGTGTAGCCAACCAGCGCCGAAGCGTCACTGGCGATATATGTTTCGCCATCTCCGACACCGATGATCAGCGGGCTACCTTGGCGAGCCACGATAATTTCTTCGGGGTTCGTGGTGTCAAGTACCGCAATGCCATACGCACCAACTACCATCTTCAATGCGCCGGTGACTGCTGTCAGTAAATCCGGTGAGTCACGCCGCAGATAGTCAATCAAGGCCGCCAATACCTCGCTATCGGTATCGCTCTTAAACTCGTACTCATGACCGGAAAGCATCGTTTTAAGGTCTTGGTAGTTCTCAATGATGCCGTTATGTACCAGATAAATCTCACCAACGTGGTGTGGATGGGCGTTGCGCTTACTTGGTTCACCATGTGTTGCCCAGCGGGTGTGTCCGATGCCGACCGTATCGCTCGTCTTATGTTGTCCGACGAGCTCTTCCAGTGCCGCCACCTTGCCTTTGGTGCGCAGCAGGGTTGGTGTGGCGGAGTCCGATAGGGTGACAATTCCGGCACTGTCATAGCCGCGGTACTCAAGCCGCTTAAGCTCAGCAACGAGGATATTCTGCGCCTCGCGTTCACCGATATAGCCAACAATTCCACACATAGATTATTTCTCCTTTAGCATTAACTGATACACGCTTCTCAGTATAAGACATCATAGAGAAAATAACCAACAGAAAGTAATAATTACAACAATTTACTACTGTAAGAAAGTGTTGTATATAATACAATAACTACTATTACCACTCAAAATGAATGCAACATTTAGCAAGTATACTCGTCGCAATGTAGTGTCCACTAGCAGCGATTAACAAAACTGAAACCGGTAATGACAGAAGTGCATGAAAAGGAGCGATACCAAGTTGGTGGCAGCACCCGAGTATGACGCCAACGAGCGTGAGGTAAATAATAACAAACTTTGTACCGCTAACGCTCAGCCTATCGAGAATACGCTTAACATAGAAAAATGTGACACCGTAGCAGATTGCGATGAGGATAAAGAGAAAGAATAACAGAAAAATAGCAGACTGTCCGCTCGTTTTAATGAATAAGGTAGTGAGCTTGATAAGCACCCAAGCTATAGAGAGGGTCATTGTCAGGATAAGAGCAATACCCAACGAAGGTAGCTTTGGTAAGTTGGTTTGACGGCGACGATCATATTCGGCATTTAGTTCCCGACGCTCGTCATATGATAATCGTTTTGGATATACACTAGTGCGGGTTGCTTCAGGTGTTGCTTTCTTAGAAAAGATACTCATGCTCATAGTATAAACCCTATTTACAACAGTTTGCAAACCAGTTATAATTAGCCCATACGCCGTGGAGCCTTTTTCGGGGGCTTATCGCGTGAAAATATTATTAAAAAAGGAGAACTTCTACAAATGGCAGATGCATTTGACCGAAGCAAGCCGCACGTTAACGTGGGTACAATGGGCCACGTTGACCACGGTAAGACGACACTGACCGCCGCAATTACGGCAGTGCTCGCAAAGCGCCTTCCAAGCGCAGTCAACAAACCAATTGCGTACGACCAGATCGATAACGCACCAGAAGAGCGCCAGCGTGGTATTACTATCGCCAGCTCACACCAAGAATACGAGTCACCGAACCGTCACTACGCGCACGTTGATATGCCAGGCCACGCTGACTACGTCAAGAACATGATCACCGGTGCTGCCCAGGTTGATGGCGCGATCCTCGTGATTGCTGCAACCGACGGTCCGATGCCGCAAACCCGCGAGCACGTGCTGCTGGCAAAGCAGGTTGGCGTGCCAAAGATCGTTGTCTTCCTCAACAAGATGGACATGGCTGACGCAGATATGGTCGAGCTGATCGAAGAAGAAGTTCGTGAGCTGCTTGCCAAGAACGGCTTTGACGAGAATGCTCCAATTATCAAGGGTTCGGCTCTTAAGGCATTGGAGGGCGATGAGAAGTACGAAGACGCCATCATGGAGCTGGTTGATGCTATGGATAGCTATATCCCAGAGCCACCACGCGACATGGACAAGCCATTCATTATGCCAATTGAGGACGTCTTCTCGATCAAGGGTCGCGGTACTGTGGCAACTGGTCGTATCGAGCAGGGTGTTGTTAAGCTGAACGACGAGGTTGAAATCGTTGGTATCCGCCCAACTCAGAAATCAGTAGTCACTGGTATTGAGGCGTTTAAGAAGTCTCTGGATCAGGGTCAAGCAGGTGACAATGCCGGCGTTTTGCTACGCGGTATTGAGCGCAGCGATATTGAGCGCGGTCAGGTTTTGGCTAAGCCAGGTACGATTACACCACACACCGAGTTTGAAGCTGAGGTGTACATCCTGAAGAAGGAAGAAGGCGGTCGCCACACTCCATTCTCCAAGGGTTACAAGCCACAGTTCTACTTCCGCACCACTGACGTGACGGGTGAAGTTGAGCTGCCAGCTGACAAAGAAATGGTCATGCCAGGCGACACCGTAACCTTCAAGGTTAAGTTGCTCGCCCCAATCGCTATGGAGCAAGGTTTGAACTTTGCCATCCGCGAAGGTGGCCGTACCGTTGGTGCTGGTGTGGTGACAAAGATTAACAAATAGTCTTTACACTGCAACCCAAAAATCCCCCGGTTTCCGGGGGATTTTTTAATGATATATTACTATGAGTATCTTGACAAAACAACAAGATAGCGTTACAGTAGAGAAGTTATCGCAATAAAAATTAGGAGACAAACATGAATAAACAGAAGTTGGTGATCGTCGGTGCGGGTGGCATGGTCGGTGCGACGGCGGCGTACGCCTGTGCACTGCGGAGTGTAGTTGAGGAAATTGTGTTGATCGACCGCAACCCTGACTTGGCGTGGGGGCAGGCGGCTGATATCAATGACGCAATGGGAATTGATCGGTGTGTTGTGGTGCGGCCAGGCAGTTATGACGATATCAAGACTGATGATATCGTGGTTATCACCGCTGGTGCGCCGCAGCAGCCGGGGCAGACACGATTGGAGTTACTTGGCGTGAACGCTGAGATTATGCGTGGGACTATTAGGAATATTATGAAAAATGGTGCTCATCCATATATCATTGTAGTGTCGAATCCGGTCGATGCATTAACGTATGTGGCGCTGAAGGAATCGGGCTTGCCAAAGGGTCGGGTGTTTGGTACCGGAACGACGCTCGATACGTCGCGGCTTAAGTCGTATATCGCGGATCAGCTAGATGTACATAGTCGAGAGGTTGATGCCTATATTTTAGGGGAGCATGGTGATTCATCATTTGCGACAATTGAATCAGCGCAAGTCGGTGAGGTACCACTTGCTGATTATCCGGGATTTAAGCCAGCGATGGTCGACGGTATTGAGGAGAAAATTCGTCAGCGGGCATACCGGGTGATCGAGACCAAGCGGTCGACGTATTATGCAATTGGTTTCGTTATCTCCAAGATTGTCTCGGCACTACGCTCATCGTCGCGTTCAGTATATCCAGTTTGCTCACTGGTTGAGGGCGAGTATGGACTGCACGATGTAGTGCTTGGCCTACCGTCAACGATTTGTGCAGATGGTGTAAAAATCTTGACAGGGTATCCGCTTAATGAGCGCGAGCAGGCGGCGCTACGTCATTCGGCCGAGGTGGTAACGGAGGCAATTCGTAGTTTAGAGTAATGCTTGACGGAATAAATATTATATGTTACAGTATAGATTACTATGGAAGAGTTGTCGCACAAAAAAGCGCAAAAATTAAGAGTCGAAACACTTGGTGAGTATATCAATCCGCTAGCAGGTGATATTTACGAGACCGCCTTGAATTTGTTTCCGGCTCGGACACTAGAGGAGATGCAAATTGTTATTGATGAGAACAGTGGTGACTTTAGAGGTGGTGAGGGCGAAGCATTGGATGGTGAGAAAATTCCAATGATTGTCATCGGCACGAGGGAGATGCTGTCTAGTCCGAATCTTGTAGCACGGATGTCGTCTCGACTGGGTGTGCCGCGTGAGCGACTTGAGGATGCAGAAATAGGTCGTCAAATCGTCGGGTTGATAGCGTTTTGTCACGAGTTAGGGCACGTAATCCAGCTTGACAAAAAGGTAATGCAGGTTTTTGGTGAGATAGATAATACCATCGTACCTCTACCGGTGGACTATACTAGTGAGCAATACCAAGAATATGTCCGGTCTGACCACGAAGCTAATGCCGATTATATTGCAGCCTGTATTTTGGCGGCGAGCCAGTTAGGTGAAGCTATGGGTTATCGGCCACCGATTGAAGATGTCGCGCAGTGGCGCCAGTGGGTGGCAGCAAATCCGGTGGTTCTTGACTAGCCATACTTCAGGTACTGTGATATAATTGCCGGGCAGTATTAATTTACTCCGAGAACTCGGCCGTCCGCGAGGCATGGACGTGAGCAGAGGTTACGGAGTCGCACATAAAGGAGGAGCTATGGCTCAAGACACTGGTATCAAGATTCGTATTCGCCTGAAAGCGTACGACCATAAAGTCATCGACCAGTCAGCAAAACAAATTATCGATACGGCAATTCGCACCGGCGCGAGCGTAGCTGGCCCTGTGCCGCTGCCGACTCGTCGCAGCACCTACACGGTGGTAAAGAGCCCGCACGTCTACAAAATGGGCGGCGAGAGTTACGAGATGCGCACCCATAAGCGCCTTATTGACATTACCAATGCCACACCAAAAACGATTGATAGCCTGCAGAATCTGAGTTTACCGGCTGGTGTTGACGCTGAGATTCGGATGTAATTTCCCTAATCTTACAGCAGAATTTACCACGATCCCGCTTGATAAGCATAAGCGGGATTGTTTTTATGTAGAAAACGTAGTACGGTAGGAGTGTACTAAATAAATACCGTCTATGACGGTGGAGGGATGTATGGGAATACTAAAGAAAACAGTAACGGTGCTCGGACTGTCGGCGACGGTGTTTGGCTTGGTGTTGAGTGGTGCACCGGTTGCGAATGCTATCGAGAATGTCGCTGCTTTCAGTGATGCGATTGGCCTGAATAAGGATGGCTCGTTGTGGCTGTATCAGAATAACGCTATTCCAGGCTGGCCATTTAGCGGCGGTTCAACAAAGATCGGTCAGGGATTTGACGGGTACACAAACATTACATTCGCCGATATGGACGGTGATGGTCGTCCGGATATTGTTGCCTACCCAAAAAATCAAAAGGCTCAAGTGTTCCGCAATAATGGCTCCACGACGACACCATTTGCTGACAAGCCAGTCGCCAGCGATATTGACTATCAGGGTGATGCAGTGTTCGCCAAGCTGCACGGTAAAGACAGCCCGGCCTCACATGTTTATGTTGATAACAACGGTAACCTGATGGCAGGCAAAGTTTATCTACGCTACAAGAAGCTTGAAGGAGTGTATGATTTTGTGTCAGATGAGGCTCGTCAGATTGGTCATGGCTGGAAGAATTTTCGATCAATTGTCGCTGGTGACTTAAATGGGGATGGCTATGATGACATCGTCGCGGTACACCGGGACGGTACGATGTGGGCATATCTCAATCGTGGACGCGACAACAAGACAACAATGTTTGAGAGTGGTCGTCAAATCGGTCACGGCTGGAATGGATTTGATACGATTATGCTCGGTAATATGAATGCCGATAGCTTGGCGGATATTGTTGGCCGGACGAAAGATGGACGGTTGCTGCAATATACAAATAGCGGCAATATGAATTGGCCGTTTAGTAGTGGTTCAATAGAAGTTGGTCACGGTTGGAATGGATTTAAGTCGGTCCACCTGACAAATATGTGGTAATTTATTTCTCGTAACCTAAACTTAGGGCAGCCTCGCTTTGTGTGCGGGGCTGCTTTGCTATGGTGCGCCTGGTATGATATGATAAAAAAGCTTATGGCAAAACAAAAATCACGAACGTACGCTCGTAATCGCTCAAAGGCAAGTATCATTACCAACCGCAAAGGTCGGGAGCGGCTGTATGAAAATGACAGCATCTTTTTCGTAAAGTTGGTGGTGTGTGTCGTGCTGGCGGCATTGTGGTTGCGACTGAAGCAGCCGATTGAGCTGGGTGTGGTAGCGATCCAGGCGCTGCCGGTTGGACTGATTGTCGGCCTGCTTTTAGTGGTGTCGGTCGAGAAGTATCAATTTAATCGCAAGATTTGGTACGTGACGCTGATTTTAATGGCAATTGTGACATCATTTACGCCCGTAGGGATTATGATCTAGCCCGGGGTTATATTTAGCGAAAAACAGAGGCCGTAGAGTGCGATACCGGCCGCAACTGAGACATTAAATGACTCTTTAGCACCCCGCATGGGGATTTCGACAATGTGATCGCACCGCGCTAGAATGTCCGGCTCAATGCCATAGACCTCCTCGCCGAGGAGTAGGGCAAAGCGGGCTGGTGGCCGAAACATATTGAGCTCTGTACTCGACGCTGATTGCTCTAGGGCAATCACAGGTAAGCGTTCCCTGTTGGCATTCTCCGCCAACCACTGGCGAATATCAACTACGTAGCTAAAGGGCAGCATTGTTTCTGCGCCTAGCGCAGTCTTGTGAATCTGGGCGGTCAACCTTTCGGTAATGTGCGGCAGCCTTGGATCGATAGACCGGGGATCGGCTAATCGTAAATCGGGGTACGGCGTATAGCCGCTAAAGATAATTTGTCTGACGCCAAAGCCTTCGGCTGTTCTCATAATTGCACCGACATTGTACGTCGAGCGAATATTGTGCATGAGGAGGGTAATTTCTGGCATGATATCATTATAGCACTCGCCCAAGGATAAGCTTTTTGCTATAATAAGGTTGATGGATGAAGATCGAATTCAACAACAACGTCGCGATCAAGATGAAGACGCGACCCGGAAACGAGCGGCGATTTTAGGCCTGCAGTATCTGGATGCTCGCGAGTTTGAGCAGACAATTCCGCTGATTCGTGATATTTTGACGATTGAAGAGATGTATAACGGACACGTTGTGCCACTGGCGATAAACCCTGACGAGCAGTCATATCGATTTGGCATTACGTCACAGACACCACAATCATTAGTAGCGACGATGACTAATAACTACCGCGAGCAGGGTATTATTGCTAAGTTCTTTCTAATATCGGCCTCGGGCTTTAGGTCGTTAATGCTGCGATTTGATCCGCCAAAGAAAGTGATTTATGATAATATCGAAATCGCCAAAGAGGGCGATAGTGATACGCTTCAGCAGGTTAGTCAAACACTAGCAACTGTCGGGACAAATGACGTGTTTAATTATCTAATTGATCAGGCGGATCGGCTGAATGCTTCGGATATTCATATTGAGAATCAGCGCGACACCATTCGGGTGCGGATGCGCGTTGATGGCGCGCTGCACTCGGTGGCGGAGCTGGGCCGTGATCGTTATCGAGTTATCATGGCGGCGCTGGCATCGCGAGCAAATATTTCGACGGCGTCCAATGAGCCGCAGTCGGGGCACATGCAGCAAGAAATCCATCGTGACGGGGTATCACACCTCCTTAACCTCCGTGTCGAAGCAGTGCCAACCATGTATGGTCAAGATGTAGTGCTACGCTTATTTAATTTTGACACCTCGATGCTGAACCTAGACTTGCTCAGTATCGGTGCAGCTGAACGGGCGCAAATTGATGAGATCATTTCCCATCCGCGTGGCCTGGTGCTGTTAGTTGGGCCAACCGGTTCGGGTAAGTCAACGACTTTGTACAGCATTCTCAATGCGCTCAATACACCGGATCGTAAAGTGATTACACTGGAAGATCCAGTAGAAAATACCATTCCCGGTATTACGCAGATCCCAATTGATACGACGGCTGGCCAGCGGTTTGATGATGGACTGCGTAGTGTGCTGCGCCTCGACCCAGACGTGGTGATGGTTGGTGAGATTCGTGATCAGGAAACGGCCAAGACGGCAATTCAGGCGTCGATTACCGGACATCTGGTGCTGTCAAGCTTTCATGCTAACTCGACGTCAGCGGCATTTAGCCGAATTATTGATATGATTGGGCAGAATCCAATTTTTAGTTCAGCGGTGCGACTATTGATCGCTCAGCGGCTGGTGCGACGGCTACATGATGAGAGTAAGGAAGAGTATGAACCAGATGAGGCAACGCGCAGCTGGGTAAAGGAGGTCTTGCGGGATCTACCGTCACATGTTGATTGCCCTGATCTTGATACGTTCAAGCTGTGGCGACCCGTGGCAACCGACGAGGTGCCGTTTGGCTACAAGGGGCGTATCCCGGTGATGGAGCAATTGGTGGTGACTGAGGAAATTCAGAAGTTTCTACGTGGCGATATTGCTGATGTGCACACCGAGGCGATTGAGGCTACAGCCAAGAAACATGGCATGGTGACGCTGCTACAGGCGGGCGTGCTGGCGGCTTTGCGCGGCGAGACGACACTTGAGGAAGTTAATCGAGTGATCTAGTGGACATCAAAAAGCCACGCTAAGGCCATCACTCCGACGGTTTCCATTATGATTGTTAGCATATGCGAATAGGGTTATGTGATAACACGAGCGACGGTTGACGGCACTCGCTCATCAAATGGCGAAGGAATGACTTCATCGGCCGTTGGGTTTTCAACTAGTGCCGCCAGTGCTTTGGCTGCTGCGAGTTTGTGCTGGTCGGTGATTTTTTTCACACCATGATCGAGCGCCCCGCGGAAGATACCTGGGAAGGCCAGGGAATTATTAATTTGGTTTGGAAAATCGCTGCGGCCAGTAGCGATGACTGCTACGCCCGCCTCTCGGGCGACGTCTGGCATGATTTCTGGTACCGGGTTTGCCAGGGCAAAGATGATTGGATCCTCGGCCATTTTCTGTACCAATTCAGGTGTGAGCAGCCCAGCGCGCGACACACCAATAAACACGTCAGCATCGGTGATGGCGTCGTCAATGGAGCCGGATTGTGAAGCGTCGACGTATTCTAACAGTGCAGTTTTTTCCGCATTCAAATCAGTGCGAGACGCACCAACAATGCCGCGGCTATCTACTGCCATGATGTTCCTCGCGCCGTATAAGTGCAATAATTTGATGATGGCCGTACCGGCTGCGCCCGCGCCAATGACTACAAATTTACAGTCTGCCAAATTTCGTCTCGTCAATTTCGCGGCATTGATCAGCCCCGCCAACACCACTATCGCTGTACCATGTTGGTCGTCATGAAACACGGGGATGTCCAGCTCAGCCTTCAGGCGCTCTTCAATCTCAAAACATTTTGGTGCGGCGATGTCTTCCAGGTTAATCGCCCCAAAGCTCGGTGCGATTGCCTTGATCGTGGCAATAATTTCTTCTGGTTGGTGAACGTCCAGTACAACCGGCACAGCGTCGACATTAGCGAAATGCTTGAACAGCAGCGCCTTGCCTTCCATCACCGGCATGGCGGCTTTCGGTCCCAAATCGCCCAAGCCTAAAATCGCTGAGCCGTCAGAAATCACGCCGACTAGATTATTCGTCCAGGTGTACTTTGGCAAGTCTGCTGGGTTCTCGGCGATCGCTTGGCTAACTGCACCCACGCCTGGGCTGTAATAGGCGCTTAATTTATCGCGATCCAGCTCCTCTCGGTCACGCAAACTAGTGGTAATTTTACCCTTATATTTTTTGTGTAATTCAAGTGCTAGTGTATTGTAATCCATGCGGTCAATTATAGCGCAGTTTGGTGAAGTTTTCAGGAGTTGCTATCTTTGGGTAATTGTGCTAGAATTGATAACTAATTGTATCGGTGACATTAAATATCGAGTCTTTCAGTGTGGAGCTATAGGGATACAACTATATGGCCAGCTGTTAAGATCCCGAAACAGAGGAAAACAGTATGAGTTTTGAACTAATCAACAAAGTCAATCAAGCACAGAAAAAGCAAGCAGTTGTTGACGTCCGCAGCGGTGACACTGTTCGCGTCTACCAGAAGATTAAAGAAGGTAACAAAGAGCGTATCCAGATGTTTGAAGGTGTGGTTATTCGTACCGACAACAAACAGTCACACACCTCACGCATCACCGTTCGTAAAATTGCCTCAGGCGTTGGCGTGGAAAAATCATTCTTGCTGCACAGTCCGCTGATCGAGAAAGTGGAAATTGTTCGCCGCGCTAAGGTTCGCCGCAAGTTCCTCAGCTTCTTGCGTAAGCGCTCTGGTAAATCAGCTCGCTTGACTGCCAAAAACTTTGACCGCGTAGCTGTCAACAACGTGCACGACGCCAAGGCTGAAGCAGAAGCTGAACGCTTGAAAGAGGAGGCCGCACAGGCTGCCGCTGCCAAACAAGCTGAAAAAGACGCTGCTCAGGCAGAACTTGACGCTAAGGCTGCCGAGGTCGCAGCTCGCCACAAAGAAGCGTAATTAGTTTTGAGACACATAGGCCGCTCTCTCTGGGGGCGGTTTTCTCATGGTATAATGCCAATATGTCGATCTTTCACTATATCTCTGTGTTTGTTCCCGTGGCTTTGGCGTGTGCAGTGCCATATGTGTTGCGCCGCCATGGCTTCACCGACGAAAAGAAGTATCGCTGGTTGTTATACCTTGCCTGTGTGTTGTTCTTCATCTCGTGGTATTTGCCGTCGCCGCTCATTGAGGGGCGAGACACCAGTTTTACGACGCATTTCGTGGGCGGCGGGTTGTTTACGGGACTAGTGTGGGTATATTTGGTGCTGGCGACACGCTGGCGGGCGCACTGGTTGGTGATGGCGTTCTCGGTGTTTGCGTTGGTGTCGGCGCTGGGCTGTATCAATGAACTGGCGGAATTATTTATGGTCAAGGTTGGTTTGGCGCACATCACGTTAGACGATACCAATTGGGATATTTTGGCAAATACATTGGGCACGGCGGCGGTGTGGCTTGGTTGGGTGGTCGTAAGATTAGCGGCAAAAAAGGGCCAGCACGCGCATGATTCTCGGCATTGATGAAGTTGGACGCGGGCCATGGGCGGGGCCGCTGGTGGTCGGTGCGGTGATTTTGGGCGGTGCCGAGATTGAGGGTTTGGATGATAGTAAAAAGTTGACTAAAAAACGCCGCGAGACGCTGGACGAGGTAATTCGTGAGCAGGCGGCTGCCTGGGCGCTGGGCTGGGTGAGTGCCAGGGAATTGGACGACGTTGGCATGAGCCAGGCGCTGCGACTGGCAACGCGGCGGGCGGTCAAGCAAATTCAGGCGCAATGCAAAGAGAATAATGTGGCATTTGATGAAATTATCATTGACGGGACGGTCAATTTTCTGGCGAATACGGCGCTGGAGCGATACGTGACGGTGATGACAAAAGCCGATGATTTGATCCCCAGCGTGTCGGCGGCATCGATTATCGCCAAAGTAGCGCGCGACCAGGTTATGGCCGAGCAAGACGTGGTCTATCCAGGGTATGGCTTCGCGTCAAATGCTGGCTATGGCGTGGCCAAGCACCGTACAGCAATTGAGCGGTTGGGCGTGACGCCGCTGCATCGGCTGAGTTTTGCGCCGCTACAGAAGTATGTGGGTAGCATGAATTCACAGAATCTGCACCAGAAAAAGTCAAGTGCTCTACCGAATGAGTCGCCTGTCGGATATCCTCAGAAAATAATTCGGGACCCACGTAAAGTTGCCCAAATTTTTTCCGAGGATATCACTCCAGTCGATTTTGTAGGCACCGAAGATGTTATGCAAATCGATGTACCAAATACCGCTCCAGAAACGGAAAAATTAGCAACAACTCGCCAAATTGGGGATAGGGGTGAACAGGCCGCCGCAGATTGGCTGACGACTGATGGTCATGAGATTATTGCCCGCAACTGGCGGACGCGGTACTGTGAAATCGATATTGTTAGCATGAAAGATGATGTGCTGTATTTCACCGAAGTCAAATATCGCAAGAATTCCAGATATGGTGATGGCTTGGCGGCGATTACCAACAAAAAACAGCGACAAATGCGCTTTGCAGCTGAGCTATTTATGATAAAACACCCGCAACACGAGGGGCGTGATATGCGGATGTTAGCTATAGCTGTCGACAGGGATTACAACGCCGAATGCCTAGTGGTGTAGGGTATAAATTTGGCGATGTGTCGTTAGTTAGGGTCTCGGTTGATTACTGCACTTTCGATAGAACAGTCTTCTATGGTGGCTTCAAATATATTGTTACCGGCTGGCGTGTCGATAACGCGTGTTTTGAAGCCTGTGTCGCCTCGTGAGCAAAGGGCGGTTATCTCAAGAGTATGTGGAAATAGCTCACCCCTTGGCGTAGGATTACTGCTTGGTTCATTTATACCAGTAACTATGACATTGCCGCCGCCGGGGCAACCAACAGTAACTACTCCGAGCCTTGGCTCTCTAGTTATATTATATTCGTAAGTTTCAGCACTCTCAATCTGCGGTACTGCTAACGAATCGTGGCCGCAAGCCACGGAGACAGTCTTGTGTTCGGTGGTTCTCTTCCCTGAGCAGCCTACGACTCCAAATGCGGCTGTGCCAGCCATTAAAGCCCAAGCCACGGCCTTTTGCCCCAGCCTACGCGCGGTGTCAGCTATTTGGTGTAGTGTATCTCTCCGGTCTCCCTGGCTACCAATAGTGTTGTGATTTCCCGTAGAATCTCCTTAAATTGAGTTAATTTATTACCTCAAACACGTGCCAACTCCACTCAGTGTGACTAAATGTTTATCCGTGATTGTACCACTTGATATTACATAAGTCAATAGTAAAAGCGTATAACTCACATTACTTATTAAGCGCATCAATAACCGCGGCCTGATCCCGCTCAATCAGTGCTACTCTGCCAGCGATTTCGCGGATGCCCAGATCAATGGTGCGGGTCAGGGCTGGTTCGGCGCGCAGCGGCGTGGTAAATTCGGTGAAATCGTTTAACTCATCGCGGGTCAACAGAGCGCTGGCGGCGTAGCGGATAAAAGTATCGTAGCTTTTATCGCCGCCAAAGGTATCTTTCACCCACGACCAATTTTCTTTCAGCCAATTCCAAGCAATTTGCCGGTTTTCCCGCGTACGGATCAGATAAATAAACCAGCGGCTGGCATCTTGTGGACGTATGATAGTAGTATCCTTGATCGCTGTTAAAATTTGCTCGGTAGTTGCTGGATTCTTCGTCGAGGTCAAGCTTAGTGCGATATCAACCTGCAGGTCGGCTGACGGCGTATTCTGATATATCGTAAAAAGCTTGTCAATCATTTCTGGCGTCTCAAACTGTCTGACATTGGCGTTGATGATCAGCGGGCGAATTTCGGCCGGTAAATCATCTGGGTCGGTTTCGTCAAAGCGTCGTTTGGCCTCCGTGAGCGCTACTGAATCCTCACCATATAACATCAAACCCAGCGCTGCCGTGCGCCGCTCGCGATCATCATCAGACTCGCCGCTCCGTTCATCCCAGCCAAGTTCCATGAAGGTATCGTGGGCAAATTCAGCAGAAATCTGCTTTAGCCGAGCACGTCCTGCTTCGTTATCGTCAACAAATTTCCGTAATTCCGCCAGCGCACCGGCCGCCATACTAAAAACCTTCTCATTGGTCTCGTGCTGAAAAACGCGTGCCAGCGGTAGCAGCGCCGCCGAACTTTCTCGTCCAGCCCGTGTTAGCAGCGTCATGTCTTGCAGTAAGCAAATTTTATCTAATGTCGGTAATTCTGCCGCCTTTTCGATCAATCGGTCTCGCATTACTGAGTCGTAATGCGTTACGAAATGTCCGTTCAGTCCGCAGTTCAGTCGAACGTCGCTATTTATCGTAAATGTTTTCTCGCGCTCGGCCAGAATATCATCAAGCGGCTGATTGGCGAACAGCGGAATCGGCCACAGGACGTCGGACGGCTGATGATCACCGATGAAAAAGCGTTCCTGGCGCAGGGTGGCGG
Source organism: Candidatus Saccharibacteria bacterium oral taxon 488 (assembly GCA_010202115.1). Classification (NCBI taxonomy): domain Bacteria; phylum Candidatus Saccharimonadota; species Candidatus Saccharibacteria bacterium oral taxon 488. The sequence continues at coordinate 663,090 of CP047917.1, read as the reverse complement.
TAGGTTGTCTATCAGAACTATCTTGCTCGACCTGTACAATCGGCAAACCTGGCTGCGAAATCCAAGTGTTCATCAAGTCAACAATCGGCTGTTCGCTGGCGGTTTCTAGCTCCTGCCATAAATCATTACCAACAGTGTTTTGGTAAGCAAATTTTTCAAAATATGACTTCAGCCCTGCACGAAACGCCTCCTCGCCGATCAGCCGCCGTACCATCACCAGTAGACGCCCGCCCTTTGCATAGACAATTGCTGGGTCAAACAACGTGCTGATCTCATCTGGGTGATTAACATCGGCCTGCACTGGCTGGACGCCGTCCAAGCTGTCGCGCCGCAGTGCCGCCGTAACTTCGCTTGTCGCAAAATCCTCCCACATCCGCCACTCAGGGTGTAGCGCGTCGACCGCCACGTATTCCATCATGTTAGCGAAACTTTCGTTCAGCCACAGGTCATTCCACCACTGCATGGTCACTAAGTTGCCAAACCACTGGTGGCTGAGTTCGTGAGCGATGACGGTGGCGATAAAGCGTTTGGACGATTCCGGCGTTAATTTCGGGTCAGCCAGCAGGCAGCTTTCGCGGTAGGTGATGAGTCCCCAGTTTTCCATGGCGCCCGACGAGAAATCTGGCAGCGCCACATGGTCAGACTTTGGCAGCGGATATGGCACGCCAAAATACTTATCATAAAAATCAATTGAGCGAGTGGCGATATCCAGCGCAAAATCTAGGGTCTCCTCGCTCTGAGCTGGTGTGGCCCAGACATTTACCTCGACGCCAGAACTAGTGCGGGCAGTTTTCTTGTGTAGTTCGCCGACAACGAAAGCCAGTAAGTAGCTGCCCATCCGTGGTGTGGTGGCGAAGGTGGTTGTTAGCACGCCGTCGTCTTTAGAAGATTTGGCGACGGGCATGTTGCCTAGGACGGTTAGTTCCGGAGCAGTCACAAGCGTGACGTCATAGGTGGCTTTGGCAGCTGGCTCATCAACACACGGAAAGACTTCGCGGGCATGGTGCGATTCAAATTGGGTGGCAAACAATTGCTTTTTCACGCCGTCGTGGGTAAAGTAGCACGGATACAGTCCATGCATGGCGTCGGTGATAGTGCCAGAAAACTCAACACGAACGGTGCGCTGGCCGCTGGATAAATCTGGGCGCGATAGGCGCAGATCATCAAATTCATCATGGGAAAACTCAGCTGGCTGATCGTCAATTAATGCTGAATGAATGGTCAAGTCTTTGGTGTGTAGCGAAATTAATTCATTAGTTGACTCGCCAGAAATGATTACCGTGCCAGAAAACACTTTTTCTTCAGCGTGCGTCAGATCGAGAGTTAATGTGTAATGATGTGGTATAAAGGTGTCGAGTAGGCGTGGAACTGTTTTCATACTTTCATTATAATATAGATTATGGCAACGGGGAAAATAAGGCGTCGGCAAATCATGGTACTGCTTGTCATGGCGGTGGTGGGTGCAGTAGTGTGGGCGGTGCAACTGCAGCAGCCGCGGGTCGCGCCGACTTCGCCGTCTATGCAGCAGCAATTGTTTGGTGATTCAAACGCTCAAGCGGAGTTAGCTAAACTAGAGGTTAAAGGTCGCGCACCTAAAACGGGCTACAGCCGCAAACAATTTAGTGATGGTTGGGGTAAAATGAGTGGCTGCTCGGTGCGTGAAGTAATTTTGGCGCGGGATCTAACGGAAACAAAAATTGACGATAAATGTCGCGTGCTGGCCGGGACACTACGTGACCCGTATACCGGCCGAACGATCAAGTTTCAGCGCGGGCCAGAGACCTCGTCGAAAGTACAAATCGATCACGTGGTGGCGTTGAGTGATGCGTGGCAGAAAGGTGCACAGCAACTACCACGTGAGGAACGAGAAAAATTGGCAAACGATCCGCTGAATTTGTTGGCCGCTGATGGTCCGGCCAACCAAGCCAAAGGCGATGGCGACGCCGCAACCTGGCTGCCTCCTAACAAACCGTTTCGCTGTCAGTACATTGAACGACAGGTAGCGATCAAGCGTAAATATCGTCTGTGGGTAACAAATGCAGAAAAAGAGGCGATGGGCAAGGTGTTGGCCAGCTGCGGCTCGACGTGATGAGTTGAGCTTCCAAGGACTTGATTAGTTGCAAATATCGCCCAAACCGCTTATACTAAACCCATGAAGATTTATCTTGGCTCAGATCATCGAGGGTTTGCATTGAAAGAAAAAGTATTTGCGTATTTGGCAAAGAATGGTTACGTGGTCGAAGATGTCGGTGGTCGTGAGCTTAATCCTGATGACGACTTTCCGCAGTTTGCGGCAGCGGCAGCGCTGCGAGTGATTGGTGATGGCGAGGATGAGCCACGGGCAATTTTAATTTGCGGCGGCGGTCAGGGCATGTGCATGGCGGCGAATCGTTTCAAGGGGATCCGCGCCAGTGTGATTTGGGATGCACATGAAGCGAGGATGACACGGCGTGACAATAATTCGAATGTACTATGTCTGCCGGCTAGGGTTCTCGAGGATAACGAAGTTGCCTGGAAGGGCATTGTTGAAACGTGGCTCAATACTGCATACGCGGATGCCCCGCGGTATAATCGGCGCAATACGCAACTGGATGAGATCGTATGAGTAGTGTTATCGCCCCGGCAATTTTGGCAGAAAATGCCCAGCAATACAAAGAGCAAGTCGATAGAATTACTGGCTTTGCTGAGCGGGTGCATATTGACTTAACTGACGGTGAGTTTGCGCCAACCTTTACGGTCAGCATCCCAGAATTATGGGCACCAGAAGGTTGGACGATTGATATTCACGCCATGGTGAACAAACTAGATGAGTATGTACCGAAGTTAATCGCACTGAGGCCGCATTTGATTATTATTCATGCCGAGGCCGAAGGCGACGTGTTGGGGGCACTCAAAGAAATTAAGCGCTCGGGTATTATGGCTGGGCTAGCACTGCTCAAGCCAACAGTGCCGCAAACCGTCGAAGAGCTTATCAAAGAGGCAGAGCATGTCCTGATTTTCAGCGGTGAGCTAGGTAAGTTTGGCGGAACAGCCAGCCTGATGCAGCTGGAAAAAATTCGGCTCGTCAAGATGATTAATCCGAATGTTGAAATTGGTTGGGATGGTGGTGTGATGGTTGACAATGCTTATAGCCTTGTTCAGGGCGGCGTGAACGTCCTGAACGTTGGCGGGACAATCCAAAAAGCAACTGATCCACCAGCAATGTTCGCTAAACTCCAGCAGGAAATTAGCAAGACGGGTGTGCTCGGGTAGTTTGCTATGAGCGAACTCACGATTGGCCGGCTAGAAGAGAGGGCGCGAGAACTACGACAGCTGGTTATTCGTCAAGTAGCAGCCGCCGGCAGCGGTCATGTGGCGGGACCGCTGGGGTTTGCTGATGTGATGGCGGTGTTGTATTTTCAGATGCTTAGATTGCGGCCAGAAGAGCCGGATTGGTCTGATCGCGATCTGTTCGTCATGAGTAACGGCCATTATGCGCCACTGCTATACGCAGCGATGGCGATGCGCGGATTTTTATCGGAATCAGAGTTAATGAGTTTGCGGCAGTTGGGCTCGCGGCTACAAGGGCATCCGGAGCGAGTGAAATTACCAGGGCTAGAGACGACGAGCGGGCCGCTTGGCTGCGGTCTCAGTCAGGCTGCTGGCATGGCATATCATTTGCAGTATTTACAGAATTCGGAACGCTTCATATATTGTAGTTTAGGTGACGGTGAACTTAATGAAGGCAATATTTGGGAGGCGGCGATGTTTGCAGCCAAGTATAAATTAGGCCGGCTAATCACTATCGTTGATCGTAATACTATTCAAATTGGCGGCGATACAGAAAAAGTCATGCCGCTGAATGATTTGGGTGAGAAGTGGCGCAGTTTCGGTTGGCAGGTGCAGGAAATCGACGGGCATGACGTGGCGCGAATTATCGCGGCAATTGAAGCAGCACAGGCAGTACGCGAGCAACCGAGCGTGATTATCGCGCATACGGTACCTGGGCGCGGCGTTGATTTTATGGAGGGTGATTATCGGTGGCACGGCAAGGCGCCAAATGCTGAGCAGGCCGCCGCAGCTCTGGCGCAATTAGATCTATCAGCTAAGAAACGGCCAGAAGAGGGGATGGGCGTATGAGCGTATTGCGGGACGATTGGCGCATGGGGAATACCGCGTCGATGCGGCTCGGTTTTGGCCATGGGTTAGTTCACGCGGCATTGAACAATTCCCAAATTGTGGCCTTAAGCGCTGACCTGGCAGAAAGTGTTGGCTTTGGCGAGTTTGCTGAGCAAATCGGTGCACCGCGGTTTATTGAGGTTGGTGTGGCAGAGCAAAATTTGGTAACAGTAGCGTCAGGGTTAGCAGCGATGGGTAATATCCCGTTTGCGGCCAGTTATGCGGCGTTCAGCCCGGGGCGGAATTGGGAGCAAATTCGGACGACGATTTGCCTGAATGATCAGCCGGTCAAGCTGGTCGGTTCACATGCCGGGCTGAGTGTTGGTGCGGATGGTGCGACGCACCAGATGTTAGAGGACATCGCGCTGATGCGGAGTTTACCAAACATGGTAGTCTTGGCACCGGGCGATGCCTACGAGGCCGAAATGATGGCAGCAGTGATGGCAGCTGATCCGCGGCCAAACTACGTGCGATTGCCGCGAGCTGACATACCGCTGTTTTTGGATGGCGAAGCGCCGATTGGCCAGGCGTCTGTACTGCGGCAGGGTACCGATGTGGCGTTACTCGGTACTGGCACGATGACGTATCAACTGCTCATGGCGGCAGAACAATTGGCGTACGCCGGCGTTCAGGCAGAAGTCGTGCATTTTAACACTATCAAGCCGCTGGACGAAGCAGCGGTCATTGCTGCCGCCCAAAAGTGCGGCCGTGTGGTGACAGCAGAAGAAGGGCAAATCGCCGGCGGATTTGGCAGTGCGGTGGCGGAAGTACTTAGTGAAAAATTGCCAGTCAAAATAAAGCGCATCGGCGTCCGCGACCAGTTCGGCGAAAGCGGCTCGGTAGCTGAATTATGGCAAAAGCATGGACTAGATGTCGAAGCAGTTGTCCGGCACGTAAAAGATAACCTGTCATTTATTTAGGCTTGCGCAGACGCCAGGGAATTTCTCGAGCGTCCACAGCTATACAGGAAATTGTCACGAGTGTCGCGATCTCCCATGCTGCTGCATAGGTAAAAATACCAAGTTCCCTCATCAGGATTGACCCCATGATGAACCAAAAGATAAGGCCAGCATTTTGACGAAAGCCGTACAAAAATAAATCGTAAAACCCCTTCGCCTCTTTTCATTTTCCGTCACCGCTGCTATAATAACCATAAGTAATATGGAGGATAAAGCGAGGTTATGGGACTGACAATTTCTGACATTCGGCGCAATACCACGCATGCACGCCATTTGATGCAGCGGACACGGGCGCAGCACTTTGCGGTCGGTGCGTTTAATATTGATAATCAAGAAACGCTGATCGCGGTGGCGCGAGCGGCGCAGAAGCTCCAATCACCGGTGCTGGTGGAAGTGTCGGATGCCGAGGTCAAGGCTATGGGTCTGGAAAATGTGCGCGATCTGGTGGATAATTATAAGGCTGAATACGGCATTGAGATGTATTTGAACTTGGATCACGGGCCGACAGTGGAGGGCTGTAAACGGGCGATTGACGCGGGTTATGAGTTTGTGCATATCGATATTTCCCAGGCAAATCACGATGCTTCGGACGAGGAGATTATTGCCAAAACCCGTGAGGTTGTCGAGTACGCCAAGTTCACCGGCGCGCTGGTGGAAGCTGAGCCGCATTATTTTTGGGGTTCGTCAAACGTCCATACCGAGGCGATTGACTATGAAGAAATTAAGAAAACTTTCTCTACGCCAGAGGGCGCGCGTGATTTCGTAGAGGCAACGGGAATTGACACCTTTGCGGCGGCGATTGGTAATTTGCACGGGTTGTATCCGGTGCCGAAAGTGTTGGATTTGGAATTATTAGGACGCATCCGCGAGGCGCTGCACTGTCAGATTTCGCTTCATGGCGGATCAGGCACGCCGCTGCATTATTTTAAGGATGCGGCGAAAATTGGTGTTTCTAAGATTAATATCAATTCCGATATGCGTTACGCTTTCCGCACGACGCTGGAAAAGACCTTGCGTGAAAATCCGAACGAATACGCCATCGTCAAACTGATGCCACCGGTATATGCTGCTGTTCAGGAAGTAGTTGAGGCGAAAATTCAAGCCTTTGGCTCAGCCGGAAAGGCAGTGGTGTAGTGGCAAAAATTATTACTGTTGGTGCTGGTGTGCAAGATGTTTTTTTAAGTCAGTCGGACGCATTGAAACCGGTGTGTGAGAGCCCAGAACGTTGTTTTGCTAAGTTAGAACTTGGTGCCAAGGCAGACGTCAACCAGATCCATTTTTCGACGGGTGGTGGTGCGACGAATGCCGCCGTGACCTTTGCCAGGCAGGGCCACGAAGTGATGTTTTTGGGCGTTGTCGGCCGTGATCCGGCTGGCCAGGCGGTGTTGGATGATCTGGACGTCGAGAATGTTGATACACGATATGTTCGATTTTCCCAGAAGTATAATACGGGCTACTCGGTGTTGCTATTGGCACCAAACGGTGAACGGACAATCTTGACGTATCGCGGTGCATCAACGCATTATCACGCGGCTGATTTTACCGTGGCGGATATTGAGGCCGATTGGCTATATGTGTCGACGCTGGCAGGTCAGATGACGGTCTTGGATAAGGTGTTCCGTGAGGCGCGAGCAGCTGGTATGAAAATTTGCTTTAATCCAGGCAAGCGAGAGCTAGCACAGCGCGAGAAGTTAATGGGACTGCTGGATGATGTGGAGGTATTGGCGCTGAATAAAGAAGAGATGCAACAGTTAGTGCCGGGTGATGATCTGGAACAGCTGGTGCGGCGAGCGAAAGATCTCGTGCCGGTGGTGTTGCTGACAGACGGCGTGAATGGCTCGATGGTATCTGATGGCGTAACGATTGTCAGAGCGGCGATGTACGAGGATGTGCCGGCAATTGATCGGACTGGTGCAGGTGATGCATTTGCCAGTGGCTTTTTGAGTCAGTGGGCTCATGGCGCCCAGCTGAAGGACGCAGTAGTATTTGCCAGCGCAAATTCAAGCTCGGTCGTCAATCATATCGGTGCTAAAACCGGTATCTTACATCAAGGCGCACGACTACATGCCATGCCACTAAGCGAAAAGGAGTTTTAATGTCAAGAAACTTAACAAAATTATTGGGTGATTCAGTGCGGACACGAGTTGCCGTGAGCGAGCTCAGACGAATGGCCGGCGATGATAGCGATGTGAGGTTGATTACTGAGATTTTAGCTCGGGCTCATTCAATTATCCGTGCACTGGGGCTTGATCCGGCGGACACGACGGGTAGAGAAGTGTATCAGGCGCTAATGGCTGCTGCGCCGCGGCTTGATCAGACGGCCTGGGCGAGAGCCAGCGACTGGGTGATGATGGATTTTGACGGGCAGGTTATCTCGTTTCATCCAGTGGATATCGTCGAAAATTATCATCATCAGTTACCGTACGGCCAGCACTGTATCGAATCTGGTAAGCGCGGGCTTGGCTATGAAATAACTCGTCGTTTTTCAGCTCATCCACGCACGCACACGCCGACTGTTGAGCGTGTCGTCTGCGAGGGCGGGATTTGCTATGTTGCCTCGGCTGTCAGTGAGCCAGTCAAGTCAGCGTCGCCGTTCCAGCTACCGGTAGCTAACGCTAAACCAAAACGTCGCAAGTCAGCTGCCGTGCCCGTAAAATCTAAAAAATCTGCTAGCAAAAAACCTCATAAAAAGTCCCAGCAAAACGCAAATACCCTGAAGAAATCCCAAAAAGTCTGAATTGACACAATAGGTGATCAGCAATAGGTCTTATTTGCTTGTACCAGTTCAATAATCTCATCAACACTATCGGTGATAGTATAAATATCCAGGTCTTTTTCGACGATAGCCCCCTCGGCCAGCATATGGTTGCGGAAAAAGGCGTCCAAATCGCTCCAAAACGCTGTATCAAATAAGATCACCGGTGCACGGTTGGCTTTTTCAGTCTGGATCAGTGTCAATATTTCCGCTAGCTCATCCAACGTACCGAAGCCGCCTGGAAAATAAATATAGGCATTAGCAAACATAGTCATGACGATCTTTCGCGGCGCAAAGTGCTGAAACTCAAACACCTCGGTGGCGTATTTATTGACCTCCTGTTCGTGCGGTAGGCGAATATTAAAAGCGATCGACTCACCGCCAACAGCCCGCGCACCCTCTTGGACAGCCTTGTTGGCGCCTTCATTGGCAGCGCCCATAATGCCGTGTCCGCCGCCGGAAACGATGGCGTAGCCAAGTTTAGCTAGCCGCTCAGCTGTTTCTTTCGCGGCATGGTAATAAGTGCTGTTCGGGTCGGTGCGTGCTGAACCAAATATCGTTACTGTTTTCTGATATTTCCGAAGAATCTCGTAGCCGCTCTGGATTTCGTCTTCCATCTTGCCGAGGCGGAACATCGCAGCCTGTAGCTGCACGTCGCGCGGAATACATGTATGTTGTGAAGTCATGAGGTGTCCTTTTTGTTTTTATCACTGATAACTGGTTAACTATATCATGAAAAGTTGCTATTTGTCAACAGTGGTACAATAGTAATGATATGAGCGTCTTTAACCTCGTCTCTAACTATCAGCCGACCGGCGACCAGCCAACGGCGATTGCTCAGCTGGTGGACGGTTTGGAGCGGGGCGAACGTGAGCAGACTCTATTGGGCGTGACGGGGTCGGGTAAGACCTTTACCATGGCGAATATCATCGCTCGAGCCAATGTGCCGACGCTGGTGCTGGCGCATAACAAGACCTTGGCGGCACAGTTGTTTTCTGAGTTCAAGGAATTTTTTCCGGACAACGAAGTGCATTATTTTGTCAGCTATTTTGATTATTATCAGCCGGAGGCCTACATTGCCTCGAGCGACACCTACATTGAGAAAGATTCGAAGATTAATGATGAAATCGATCGACTGCGGCATGCGGCGACGTCGGCACTGCTGACGCGGCGCGATGTTATCATTGTGGCCAGTGTATCCTGTATTTACGGCATCGGTTCGCCGGAGACGTATGCTGATATGGCCATTCAATTGACGGTTGGTGAGCGGCGGGTTCAGGACAAGTTTATTCGCCTGCTAACTGATATTCAGTATAAGCGCAACGACGTTGATTTTGTGCGCGGCACTTTCAGGGTGCGCGGCGATGTGGTGGATATTTTCCCAGCCGGACAGGACACGGCGGTGCGGGTGGAGTTTTTTGGCGATGAAGTCGAGAGACTAACACGAATCGATCCGCTGACTGGCGAGATTTTGGAGCAGCCAGCTAGCCTGACGATTTTCCCATCTAGCCACTATTCGACGCCGCGTGAACGAATTGAAAAGGCCATCATCGGCATCGAAAAAGAATTTGACGAGCGGCTGAAATGGTTTGAATCGCACGATAAGTTACTGGAGGCGCAGCGCCTAGCTCAACGCACCAAATATGACCTGGAGATGCTCAAAGAAACTGGCTTTGTCAAAGGCATTGAGAATTATTCGCGCTATCTGACGGATCGTGAACCGGGCGAGCAGCCAGCAACCTTGATTGATTATTTCCCGGATGATTGGCTGCTGCTGGTCGATGAGTCGCATATGACCTTGCCGCAAGTCCGCGGCATGTATAACGGCGACCGGGCGCGCAAGGAAGTGTTGGTGGAGCATGGGTTTCGTTTGCCGAGTGCGCTGGATAACCGCCCGCTGAGGTTTGATGAGTTTGATCAGCATATTCACCAGGCAATTTATGTTTCCGCTACGCCGGGCGACTATGAAATTGCTCATTCTCCAAAGCCGGCCGAGCAGCTGATTCGACCAACGGGGCTGCTTGATCCGCCGATTGAGGTGCGGCCGACTAAGGGGCAGGTTGATGATTTGATGGAGGAGATTCGCCAAACCATCGCCAATGGTCACCGTGTATTGGTGACCACCTTGACCAAGCACATGGCCGAGGACTTAAGCGCCTATCTGACCGACAATGGTGTGAAAACGGCGTATCTACACAGTGAAATTGACACACTGGAACGCGGTGATATTCTCAAAGATCTGCGGCTGGGAACCTACGATGTATTAGTCGGTATCAATCTGCTGCGCGAGGGGTTGGATCTACCGGAAGTCAGCCTGGTGGCGATTATGGACGCCGATAAAGAAGGTTTCTTGCGTAGTGAACAGGCACTGATTCAGACGATTGGCCGGGCGGCGCGGCACGTGGACGGGCGGGTGCTGATGTATGGCGATAACGTAACTGACAGCATGCGCCGAGCGATTGATGAGACCAATCGTCGGCGGCACATTCAGCAGCAATATAACGAAGCGCACGGCATCACGCCGCAAACCATCCAGAAGAAGATTGACGATGGCCTGCGCTCCATCATCCCACAAAAAGAATCGGACAAAAAGCCGAAGCTTGATTTGAAGAAGATTCCAAAGGACGAATATCCAACGCTGGTCAAGGAGCTGACTGGTCAAATGGAACTCCATAGTGCTAATCTGGAGTTTGAAAAAGCCGCTCAGCTGCGCGATTTGATTGCAGAAATTCGCCAGACCATGTAGAATGAGGTTAGCATAAGCGGAGGTAATAATTATGACACAAAAGAAAACAGCATCAACACCAGAGATGGTGCAGCCGGTACAGGACGCGGGCGCTCCACCAGTTCCACAATATGCTCCACAACCGACAGCGTACTATCCCCAGGCTGCTACTGATCCGGGTCGCGGTAAGGCAAAATGGCTGACATTTGAGTATTTACTAGCAATGGTATCGACGGTCGTATCGGCGGTATTGTTTGCGCAAGTACTGGGGTCGTTGTTTACTGCTTGGGCAAAGGTTAATGGTGCAGCGACAACGACGATAACTTCGATTGGCGGTTGGCTGGCCGATATATTATCGATAAACATGGTAACGCCGGGAACGGGTATAGTGATGGCGGGTGTGTTGGCAACACTGTTTGCAATCGTTGCGCTCATCACATTTGGTCGCGTCTCACGGGCTATTCCAGATCGTGACAGCTACACCAGTAGTACGGCGTATAAAGTAGTAACATATGGTGCATTTGGTGCTTTGGTAATTCCAGCAATTGTGCTGACGGCAAAGTTAGTAACAGTCCTCATCAGCTCGCTACTATTTGTCGGCGCTGGTGACGCTGGTACAGTGTATGGCGCGCTGTATCTCGGTGAGTTTGTACCATATCTCCTAGGGCTAGGGGTAATCGGTGCGACGCTGTGGATGCTTAAGGGGATTATCTCTGGCCGCAACACATCTAAGACGATGTCTCTGATCCTGTTGGGCGCAACAGGGGTGGTGCTGATTGCTGGAGCTATCACAGTGGCCGTTCAGGTGCACGATACTGGGTCCACATACACTAAAACCAATGTACAGCGCAATATCCGTTCGACGATGTGCGATAAATACGGAGTCGGATGTGACTAATAAGACATCTGGGTGGGATAAGGACGGTGGGTTTGTGTTGCCGACCGTCCTTGTGGCGAGCATTATGCTGTTGCTGATTTTGTTGGCTGGTCTCCAACTGGCGTCAGCGGCAGCTAATGCCTTGATGGAGCAGTATTATAATCAGCTGGCACGTGAAGCGGCTGAGGCCGGCGTGGTGCGGATGAATGAATGTATCAGTCGTGGCCATGACAGTGCCATTGCCTCGGGTGTGCGTCCAGGTACTGATTGCCGCGGCAACGGTACAGCGATTGACGTATTTCGTAATGACAAATTACGTTCGTATTTTATTGGTGAATACACCTCAACAACTAATCCGCGGCGTGCTGATGTCAAGGGCTACCTTGAGTTGATCCGAAAATCTGATGGCCGCCCGTATAAGACCTATATTTACAATTCACGCCAGCAAGCTATCCCGGAAGTTGATTTTAAGGGAACGCGCGCCAGTAAGCGCTGGTGGTGTATCGGCGGGTCAGTCTGTCTCGATTTCGGTGTGGGCGGGTCAAATAAACCGACTCCACACCCTCATCCAACACACTCAAGTGGCCCATCCCATGAGGGTCTAACGACGATTTCCGATCGTAATGGTAATTTGAAATTCTACTCTGACGGACTTCGTATCTGGAACTCGGCACGGAATATTATGCAGGTTGATAGCTCGGCTCCCGATGGCAATCCAACATGTGACGATGGTCAAACAGCATACTATAGTGAATCACCACAGGGATTATGCGGTTCGCGTACTGGTACGCAGGCGGTGGTTGCTTTCCCGATCAATAAGGAAGAGTCTAAATATCTCGTAGTATCAAACTCGGCAAATGGTCGTGAGCGGGCAAAATTCGGCACGCTATACTACCACGTCGTTGATTTTACCAATGATCCACTCGGACGAGTGACGAAAAAGAACATGTCTATTGGCATGGCGGGCAGTTTTTCGCGCAACTATTCTGGCGAGGCGATGAATGCCGTGCCGAATAATGCGGGAAATGGTGCGGTGGTGTATACCTATCGGCCGGGTTCACCGAATCAAGTCTATGCCTTCAATATTTTCTCGACTGACAACGGAGCAACTATTCAGACGCCAAATGCAGCAGTGTATAATGTACCGTCTGGCCCGGCTCAGCCGTGTATCGTGCAACCAAATCCATCAAGCCCTTCACGAACGGGATTCGGCTCGATTAACTTTAACAACGAGGCTACCAAAATGTTAGTGTTTATGGGTGGTAGTGCCTGTCCAAATCGTAATGGTAACGCTGGAGTATTACACGTATTTGATATATCTGGGGCTGATACCAATATGACACCAATAGCTCACTGGTCAGTTGGCGTGCATAACAACAACCCACTTGACAGTAGCTTAGGATATGCTGCTGATTTCTCGCCAAATGGTGACCACGTCTACGTCTCGAAGTTGTATATTGGTGAATTATTCCGCTATGATATAACAAGTCGTAATAGTAGCACTATTAAAGCGAGCGAGCGATTCATCGGCTTCACTAGCTGTGAGCATTTCAGGGACTGTGCGGTTGCCGACTCTCTACCAAACTCGTCAGTGCCGAATCAACCTAGCTGGATGGGTCCTGGCTTTGGTGGCGATGGCGGCGGACAAGTTTTACGTGGCCCGGATGGTCGAGTATATGTGGCAGATCGTGGTGCCAACAAGATTAGTTATATTGAACGACCAGACGCACCAAATGCGGCAACCGATGCAGCAACGGCGGCAGCTATCGGCTGGAACCGCGGTGGGTTATCGCTTGGTTCTGGGATCAGTAGATATGGCCTACCACAGATGGTGACGCTCCATTCGCCGCGACTGCTAAGTTATTAGATTTTCCTCGAGACAGTGCTATAATAGACTGCATGACAACTATTTCTACCAGTGACATTCAGCACCTGGCGAGTTTGAGTAGTCTGGCATTAGCCGATGATGAAGTTGATGGACTGCGCCAGGATTTGGAAAACATAATTAGCTACATTGAGCAGCTGGGCGAGCTCGATACGTCTGGCGTGGAGCCAACCTATCAAGTGACGGGCTTGGAGAACGTCTGGCGCGAAGATGAGGTCCAGTCAGGGATTTCTCGAGACGAGTTGCTTGAGCTGGCGCCTGAAAAGCAGAACAATCAAGTGAAAGTGCCGCAGGTGCTGTGATGAGCCAGATTAGTGATTTTGCCGGAAAAAGCGCGGTCGAAAATGTTAAAGAAGCACTGCGGCGGGCGCGCGACATTGAAGAATACCATGCACTACTCAGTTTAGCGGAAGAGCGGGCGCTGGAGCGTGCCGAACTGGTGGATAAGGGTGAGATTTCTGGCCGGCTGGCTGGTGTGCCGTTTGTGGTGAAAGACAATTTCTTGGCCTTTGGAGCGCCGACGACTGCTGCCTCGAAGATGCTCGAGAATTTTAACGCACCATTGCAGGCCACGGCCGTTGAAAAACTAGAGGCTGAAGGCGCAATTTGTATCGGTAAGGCGAACTTGGACGCCTTTGCTCACGGTGGTTCGACGGAAAACTCAGCCTTTGGTCCAACCAAAAACGCCGCGGATAAAACGCGCGTAGCCGGTGGTTCGTCAGGCGGCTCGGCGGTGGTGACGGCGCTTGACGTGGTGCCGTTTGCACTGGGGACAGACACTGGCGGTTCAATTCGCCAGCCAGCCAGCTTTAACGGCGTGGTCGGTGTCAAGCCAACCTACGGCGCAGTCAGTCGCTACGGCGTGGTAGCCATGGCATCGAGTACGGACACGGTTGGTTGTTTCGCCACGAATGCTGATGATGCTAATTTGGTGATGGAAATTATGGCGGGCCGCGACGACAAGGATATGACGACACTGCCTGACTTTTGGCGGAACCAGCCAGGCTTTACTAAGAAAAAGATTGGTTTGGTTAAGCAGTGTATGACTGACGATGTGGACGCGGCAGTTCGCCAGAAAACGCTTGATTATGCTAAAAAACTGAAGCAGCTGGGCTATGAAATTGAAGAAGTGAATCTGGACATGATGCAATATTCGCTGGCGATGTACTATATTATTGTGCCGGCAGAGTTGTCGTCAAATCTGGCGCGCTATGATGGCGTGCGTTATGGTCACCGAGCGGCCGAAGTGAAAACGCTGGCGGAATTGTACGGCCGCAGCCGTGATGAAGGCTTCATGACGGAGAATAAGCGGCGGATTATGATCGGCAGTTTCGTGTTGTCGAGCGGCTTTTTTGACGCTTACTACATGCAGGCACAAAAAGCGCGCACGCTGCTTATCAATGAGTTCAATCAGTTGTTCGCTGAGTACGACGCACTGCTGATGCCAGTCGCACCAACGCCAGCCTTCAAACTTGATGAAAACACCAATGATCCGATCAAAATGTATTTGTCTGACATCATGACCGTGCCGGCCAGTCTGGCTGGACTGCCAGCAATTTCCGTACCAGCTGGAAGCAATGACGAAGGATTACCGATCGGCGTGCAGCTAGTTGGTAATTACCGTTCGGACGGAAGCCTGCTGAAACTGGCGGCGGAAGTGGAGGCCAGCTGATGGATGGACTATTGATCGCGCTAGTGGTGGCGGCGCTGGTGATCGGTGGCCTATTGATGCTATTCATTCAGTTGACGTCGAAGCGAACAGAGAAGCTCGACCGGGAACTATACCGAAAAGTCTGGCAGGCGGTGCAGCGTGTGGCCGATACAAATAACCCCGACAGTCTGCAGATGGCGATTATCAAAGCTGACAAGCTGCTCGACCGGGCGATGCGCGAATATGGCGTTAGTGGTACGACGATGGGTGAGCGGCTCAAGGCACGGCGTGGTCTGTGGACACATGAGGACGCGGTCTGGTCGGCACATAAACTGCGTAATCAGATTGCCCACGAAAGTCGGGTCACCATTACTACCCAGACATTCAAGCGGGCAATGGCCGCATTTGAGCAAGCACTAAAAGATTTGGGAGCGTTATGATGAGTGTATATGATGAATATGAAATGACCATTGGCATCGAGTGCCATGTCCAGCTGGCGACCAAAACTAAGCTGTTTAGTCCGGCTGATAACGACGCTCGCGATGCTGAGCCGAATAGTAAAACGCACGAGATTGACTTTGGCATGCCAGGAATGCTGCCAGTACTCAACAAGCACGCCGTCGAGTTGGCGGTGCGTGCCGGCAAGGCGTTGAATGCGCCGATTGCCCGCGTTAGCCGGTTTGATCGCAAACATTATTTCTACCCTGACCTGCCAAAGGGCTATCAGACTTCGCAGATGTACCAGCCGATCATCTTGGCTGGCTATGTCGACGCGCCGCTAGAAGACGGTTCGCTCAAACGGGTGCGGATTCATCACGCGCACATGGAAGAGGATGCTGGCAAGTTGATGCACCACGACGGGTACTCGCTGGTTGATCTCAACCGTGCCGGTACGCCGCTGATTGAAATCGTTTCTGAGCCGGACATGCATTCTGCCGAGGAGGCTAGGGCCTACGCTTCGGAGCTACACAAATTGATGATCTATGCAGGTGTGACGCACGGTGATTTATACCACGGCAATATGCGCTTTGACGTCAATATTTCGGTGGCTAAGAAAGGAGCGACCGAACTCGGCAAGCGCGCGGAAGTGAAGAATCTCAACTCTTTCCGTAGCGTCGAGCGCGCCGCTGAGTACGAGTTTAAGCGCCAAGTTGATCTACTCGAGCGCGGCGAATCGGTAGTTCAGGAAACTCGCGGCTGGAGTGATGACAAGCAGATTACTACTTCGCAGCGCTCGAAAGAGGACGCCCAGGATTATCGTTACATGCCTGATCCGGATATCCCGCCGATTGTTTTGACTGACGAGGAAATTGCCGGTATGCAGGAACATATGCCACTGATGCCGGGCGAGTGCCGAGAGCGTTGGGCTGATCTGGGGTTGGATCATTCGGTGATTACGACGATACTCGGCCATCAGCCGCTCGCGATATTGCTTGATGCTATCAAGACGCTGACGGTACATAACGAGCAGGCTGTCCTTGATGAGCTAGGAGCTGACAAGATAAAATATCAGCGGCTGGTCAAGCGGATCTTTAACTGGTTCGCTTCGACGCCGGAGGAGCTGATTGATATGGATCTCATCGGGGAGGGCTATGTCGGGCCGCGTCGGTTGACAGAGTTGTCACTACTCGTCGAGGATAACGAGGTCAGTTCAACTGGCGGCAAGGAGATTTTCCTTAGTCTATTCGACCGACAATACCTCAAACAGGGGCCGCGCGAGATTGCCGAGAGTAAGAATTTGTTGCAGGTGTCTGACGAGGGGGTGATCGCAGCCATCGTTGACGAAGTATTACATGACCCAGCCTCGGCGGCATCCATCGCTGACATTCGCTCGGGCAAAGGCAAAGCTATCGGCTATCTCGTCGGCCAAGTCATGAAGCGCTCTAAGGGCCAGGCTAACCCGAGCCTCGCCCAGAAGCTAATCCGGGAGCGACTGTAGTGAAAACGTTCAGGCGATTATTTGATTATTTAGATAACCTACGACAGGAGGAACTATCATGAAAAAACCAACCAAAGCTATCATCGCTGCCGCTGGCTTCGGTACGCGGTTCTTGCCGCAGACCAAGGCCATGCCAAAAGAAATGATGCCGCTGATCGACAAGCCGATTATCCAATACGTTGTCGAGGAATTAGTCGAGGCCGGCATCAGGGATATTATTATTATCGGCAGTGCTAACAAACGAGCAATTGAGGATCATTTTGACAGGCCGAACGAGGAGCTGCTGGTTAATCTACGGGCGGGCGGCGCCAAGAAGCAGCCACTAATTGACATTGTGAATAATTTGTCAGAAATGGCCAACTTTGTTTATATTCGCCAGAAGGGCCCGTACGGTAATGCTACGCCGTTGATCTGCGCCGCACATTTGATCAATGGTGATGAGCCGGTTATCTATACGTTTGCTGATGATTTTATCGCTGCTAGCCCTAGCCGATTTCGCCAGATGATCACTGCGGCGCAAAAATTAGATGGCGCGGTGCTATCGTGTAAGAAAATTATTGATGATGCTGAATTTGATCGCTACGGCGTGGTTAACGGTGAGCAGGTTGCTGACGGCGTGATCAAGATGACAAACATTGTTGAAAAACCAGGTAAGGCCAATGCCCCGTCCGATCTTGCAAGCGTCAGTAGCTATCTGCTGCCGGGCGAGTTCTTTGCCTATCTCGAAAAAGCCAAACATGCGTTTGATGGTCACGGCGAATTTACGGTGCAGCCGATTATGCAGAGCATGATTGATGATGGCCATAGTTTTTATGGCGTGGAAATTACCAATGGCACGTACTATGACACTGGCGACAAGCTAGAGTATCTCAAGACAGTGATCGATTTTGGTATGCGTGATCCGAAGCTTGGTGCGAGCCTTCGTGAATATCTAGTCAAGCGGCTTGAGGAAAATGGCGCCAACTAAATCGTCAAAAGAACGTGGCCATAAGGATGCTAAGGCCGCTGACCCACGTCCCTCGGTAGCCCGCCGCGCCATTGATCGCATCAAGCGTGATAACGAAAATGGCGCCCGGCAAGCAATGATTGAAGACTTGTTTTTTGATTTTCATCGATCGCGCCGGCAGGTTTATTGGATGAACTTTTGGCGCGGCTTTTTCTTTGGTATGGGTAGCCTCGTGGGCGTGACGGTGCTGATCATGGTGTCAGCCTGGCTGCTGGGGCGGTTTGCTGATATCTTTCCGGCACTGGCGGATTTTCTCAATCAGCTGATTGATACCATGCAGCGACGACGCTAGCATGTTATACTGGGTGGAGAAAGAGGAGGTGGCGCCCACAAGGGAGGCGCAATGAATAATGGCTACCAAACATACGACAGCTTCAGCCAAAGTCGCGGCCACGTTGCAGCCGTCTGATTACGTGCACCTACACAACCACACTCACCATTCGCTCCTAGACGGATTGACTAAAATTCCTGACATGGTTGCCCGAGTGAAGGAGCTGGGTATGGAGGCCTGTGCCATTACTGACCACGGCACGATGTCGGGCGCGATTGAGTTTTATAAAGCGGCCAAGAATGTTGGTATCAAGCCAATCATCGGCATCGAAACCTACGTAGCAGCCCGCACTCGTCACGACCGCGACCCGGCCAAGGACAAGGCGCGTTATCACCTAACGCTGCTGGCTATGAACCACAAGGGCTATCAAAACCTGATGCAGCTTAGCACCATCGCCAACCTCGAAGGCGTCTACTATAAACCGCGCATTGATCACGAGCTACTGGAGCAATACAATGAAGGTATTATCTGTATGTCCGGCTGTATCGGTGGTGAGCTGGGTGAGAATTTGCGCAATGATGATTATGAAAAGGCCAAGGAAATTGCTGGCTGGTACAAGTCAGTGTTTGGCGACCGATACTACATGGAACTTCAAGACCATGGCCACCCCGAAGCGCGCAGCCACTGGCCGGAACAGAAAAAGGTCAATGATTACATTGAGCGCATCAGCGAGGAACTGGATATTCCGTGTGTGGTGACCAGCGACGGTCATTACCTCAATCACGAAGACCAAGAGGCGCATGAGATTTTGCTATGCGTCGGTACTGGTGCGTATTTGAGTGATGAAAAGCGGATGAGCTTGAAGGATTTTGAGCTGCATTTGACCACACCAGAAGACATCATTTCGCGGTGGCAAACAACCAATCCTCAGGCAATTGCCAATACCAAAGCCATCGCCGACCGCTGTGACGTGGAAATCAAACTGGGTGATATTCTCATCCCGAAATTTCCAACGCCAAACGGTGAATCCGAAAAAGAATATCTGGATCATCTGGTGTATAGCGGTATGGCAGTACGGTACGCTGGCATGAAGTTGGAGGACGCGAAGAAGCTCCCGAATGATCAGCTGCGAGCCAAGTTATCAGAGGCGCAGCTAGAGCGACTGGACATGGAGTTTGGTGTGCTCGACAACATGGGTTATAACGGCTACTTCCTCATTGTTCAGGATTTTATCAACTGGGGCAAATCCCAAGGAATTATCTTTGGCCCGGGACGTGGTTCGGCGGCTGGTTCAATCATCGCTTATGCGCTGAATATCACCGACCTTGATCCGCTGCATTACGACTTGCTGTTCGAGCGATTCCTCAATCCCGACCGTATTTCCATGCCCGACATCGACATCGATATTCAAGATACGCGCCGCGGCGAGGTGATCGAATATTGTGCCAAGAAATATGGCTCAGAACGAGTGGCTAACATCTGTACCTTTGGCACCATGGCGGCGCGCGCTTCGGTGCGTGATGTGGCGCGGGTGCTGCAGGTACCATATGGCGAGTCGGACCGGCTGGCCAAGCTCATTCCGCCACCTGTGCAGGGTCGTCATGTACCCATCAAAAAGTCGCTGGAGGAAGACCCTGATCTCAAGAAAGAATACGAAAGTAATCCAACCGCCAAAACCGTCTATGACTTTGCCTCGCGGCTGGAGGGAACGATTCGTTCGCACGGTGTGCACGCTGCTGGTGTGGTGATCGCGCCGGATGATTTGGTGAAATACGTACCGCTCGAGATGGCGCAAAAGGGTGTGGTGGCAACGCAGTATCCAATGGGCCCGGTTGAGGAACTCGGGCTGCTGAAGATGGACTTTTTGGGCTTGTCTAACCTGTCCATTATTAACAACGCTCTGCGTATTATTCGTAAAGTCTATAAAACGGAAATAGATTTATCAACGCTGCCGCTGGATGATGAAGAAACCTACAAATTATTCCAGCGCGGTGACACCACTGGCGTGTTTCAGCTAGAATCGGCCGGCATGAAGCGGTACCTGCGCGAGCTCAAGCCGAGCGTCTTTGAAGACATCATCGCCATGGTGGCCTTGTACCGCCCGGGGCCGATGCAGTTTATCGACTCATTCATCAAGCGTAAACACGGCGAAGAAGAAATCACCTACTTGCACCCCGGTATGGAAAACTCGCTGAAAAACACCTATGGAATTTTGGTTTATCAAGAGCAATTTATGCAGATTTCCAAAGAGTGGTGCGGCTTTACCGGCGGCCAGGCCGACACCTTGCGTAAAGCAGTGGGTAAAAAGAAAATTGACCTGATGAAAAAGGTCAAGCCAGAGTTTGTCGAAGGCGCGGTCAAGGTTGGTGGTGCGACTAAGGAAATCGCTGAGCAGTTTTGGGACGCGCTGGAAGAATTTGCTAACTACTGTTTCAATAAGTCGCACGCGGCGTGTTATGGCCTGATCGCCTACTGGACGGCGTATCTCAAGGCGCATTATCCTGACGCATTCATGGCGGCGCTGATGACCAGTGACCAGGATGATACTGAGCGCCTGGCCATCGAGATGACCGAGTGTAAGCACATGGGCATTGAAGTGCTCAACCCGGACGTTAATGAATCATTTGTCGAGTTCGCGGTGGTGCCTGGTGAAAAGAAGATTCGTTTCGGTATGGCGGCGGTCAAGGGCGTTGGTGTCGGCGCGGTGGAAGAAATTATTCGTGCTCGCGAGGCTGATGGCCCGTTCAAGTCGGTCGAAGATTTTGCCAAGCGAGTGTCGACCAGCAAGTTTAACCGCAAGGCCTGGGAGTCGCTGATCAAAACTGGTGCCTTTGACGGCTTTGGTGATCGGTCTGATTTATTGTTTAATCTTGATACCATTGTCGCCTTTGCTCAAAAAACTCAGAAAGAGGCCGCGTCGGGGCAGACTGACCTATTTGGTATGCTTGGTGATGAGTCGGCTAATGTTCAGCCAACGATGCAGCTACAGCCAGCGCCGGCCAAACATACCAACAAAGAGCGGTTGATGTGGGAGCGCGAGCTGATGGGGCTGTATATTTCGGCGCATCCGCTCGATGCGTATGAAACATATCTCAGCGAGCAGGCGCAGCCATTAACGCAGTTAGTGCCAGAATACGACGGTCGCCTGATGACGATCGGCGGTATTATCACGACCGTGCGCACCATCGTTACCAAGTCAGGCAGCAAGATGGCATTCGTTGGGATCGAAGATAAGTTTGGCGAAGGCGAAGTTATCGTCTTTCCGAATTTGTATGAGCAAGTCGGCGCCAAGCTCGTCCAGGACGCTGTCATTCGGGTGACCGGCAAAAACTCAGCCCGCGATCGGGATGGTAATTTGGGATCAGAGAGCAAGATGATTGCTGATGAAATTGAACTGATTTCTGACGATGACCTCCGGCAGTATCAGTCGACTGGCCGTAAAATGGAAGCGCCAAAGATGAGTAGCAAGGTCAAGCAAGAGCGGCGTACGGCATTTCGAACTCAAACGACTCAGCGAGCAGGCGCAGCCCGAGTATCGACAGCGAAAGGGACGAACATGAAGTCAACACCGGCCGACACGACAAACACGCCACCGCATCCAGCAGCCACGCACGCCGTGCCCGAGACAGAAAAGCTATTTCTTCATATCAAAAACCCGAGCGACCATGATAAACTAGTAGCACTCAAGTCGCTCTGCTCCGAATACGCTGGTGCGACTGACGTGGTGTTGGTGCTGGGTGAGGCAAATAAGTCTGCCATGCGCATGCCGTTTCGTGTTGAGGCTGGCGATCAGCTCATGAGTCAGCTGCGTCAGACACTGGGCGACGAGTGTGTAGTCTTGAAATAAAATTTGCGCGTACTTTATTGAACTTTTATCTCTCGTCGTCGCAGGAGCTTATTATACCAGCGAATCATACCGCGCCGTACTGGTCGGCCGATCATATTACCAAGCGATGCACCGATGGCGATGGCCACGCCGATCATGATAGCTCGCGCCAATATCGCTAGGGACAGTAAAAATTCAGGGTCGGTCGGTGGATTTTCGATCACCCCCATCAAGCCGTTGTAGAGCGATAAGCCCGGCACCAGCGGCACGATGCCAGCAGCGATAATGGCCACTGAAGGAAAGCGCCATAGTCGGGATAATAGCACCGACATCAGTCCAACAACTGTTGCAGCAACGCCACTTGCGATAACGACTCCGAGCGGCCCAACGAGTGCACTCGATATCCACCACCCCAACACACCGACACCGCCGGCAATCAGCATTCCGAACAAACGCGCGTGATTGCCAGCCGCGAAACCTGCGGCAATGATCAGCGCCCCCAAGTATTGCGCTCGTATATCTGCCGCTAGCCCCAGCCGATCTGGTGTAGCCGGAAAGCTAATCCCAAATCGCTGAATAATATATAGCCCGGTCATTACACCGACAACAATACCCATCGTCGCCATAGTTACCCGCAGCAGTCGGGCATTTGCTGTTACATAATATTCATCAATCGCATCCTGAAAAGCGCCAACGATCATCAGCCCCGCCACCAACAGCACGATACCGCTGATCACCAGCATCGTCGTATCAACTTGCCAGCCCAGCCAGCCATTCAGCCACTGGGCAGCACCCGCCGCCAGGGTGATTAGGAGTGCGGTAATGATTTGGAGGTAAAATGTTGCGAGGCCCCATTTGTCCAGAATCCTCATCGTCGCCGTCGCCACAAAGCCCATCACAAACGCCAGTCCGCTCATCAGGATCGAGCCGTTAAATAAAATCACCACGCCCATTGACACGCTACCGCCTGCTAGGCAGACGATCCAGCGCGAGTGCTCTCGTGAGCCTGCTAATAATTCCTCAGTGCGTTTTTCAGCTTCGGCCAGTGGTAAATGATGGTCACGGATTGTGAGGGCGAGGTTTTGCAATGCCTGAATTGTCTGGTAATTAACGTATTTTAAGGTAATCGTCCGCACTAATGTGAGTGGTTCACGTTCGGTACCGCGATCTTGAGATATGGTAATGAGCGTTGAGCTGATATCAATATGAACCCGTCGCCTGCAGTATGTGCCAGTGATCCCTAGCGCCATATGTACCACGTCCCGAGCAGCCACCCCCATTGCTAATAATTCCTCGGCGATTGTCATCGTCATCCGCAGCGCTCGCATATTTGGCGTCAGGCTCTCGTCGATTTTATCTAATTGCCAAATGGGTTCTGGCGTTGGTAATCGTGGAATTCGTCCCAGTGATCGCTTGATAAATTCAGGTACTTTTCTTTTGACAGTTGTTTTCACATCACTACTATAGCGCCTCTTGGCTAAAATGAAAATAGTTTAGTGGGTCGAGACCTGCATGGGTGATACAATAAGCTTATGGACGAACGGCAGATAGCTCAACTTGAGACAATAAAAAATAAAGTGCGTGATATATTAGGCGGCGATCCATCAGGCCATGCTGATGATCACGTTGAGCGAGTGGCGCTGCTGGCGGAGCGTTTTGCTAGCGAATGCAGCGAATCAGTGGATCTGCAAGAAGTGCTGCTGACGGCTTGGCTGCATGACGTCGACGACTATAAACTAGTCGGCAAGGCGCAGGCAGAGAAATTAACGAACGCAGTAAAAATTATGGCGCAGGCAGAAGTAGTTAATAGTCTAAGTCAGGCGGTGCTGGAAAATATTGCGGCGATTGGTTATAGCAAACGGCTGAACGGCAGGCAACCACAGCGGCTGGCGGGTCAAATTGTGTCTGACGCCGACATGTGCGACGCTATTGGTGCAGTTGGGATTGAGCGGGCGTTGGTTTATGCTTGCCATCACGGCGGGCGGATTTTTGACCCCGCGGTCTGGCCGAATGTTAATCTGGCGGCGCACGAGTATAATGCTGACGGCAATACCCACGATACCGACGGCTTTATCAATCATTTCTTTGAAAAGCTGCTGAAACTGAAAGACTTGATGCTGACCGAGCCAGGACGAATAGAGGCAGAAAACCGCCAGCAAATTATGGTTGATTTCTTACGCCATTATTTCCGCGAGAAGAATGCGCCGGAGTGGAGCGAGTTTTTGGAAAAATATTTGTTAAAAATAGCTAATGTAAATGATTTACAATAGATAGAAAGAGTTGTATTATGGGTAAAACTTCAGAAAATGTCTACTCACTGCTTGTAGCGCGCGGTTTTCATGACAGAATGGAAGATTGCGAAGTCCCGTATAACGTTGTCGGCGGGCTAGGTTTGCATGCAGTTACCAACTCTGCCGAAATTGATTGGGACAATCACGTTGTTTATCTGCCTAGCGGCGTGTGCTTACCGTGTTTACGCGAAAATGGTACGGTGCGAGACCTTGATACATTAGTGCAAAGCACAGATAAGACTGTTGTAAAGGGCTGTCGACAGAAAATTGCTGACGCTATCGGTGATAAGTTGGTAGTTTCAGCATTTGGACTTCATCCATACGAAAAGAATCGTCGCGGTATATTTGATTTTGTCGGCGATCGTTATGTTGATAATGAAGGTCGTCTATATTGGCGCCTAAGCGGTATTGAGACGGAAATTCCTTCAGCTAGTCTTGAGCAATGGCTTGTCAAGAGAGGTGGCGAGACGGTATGTGCTATACCTAATCCAGTTGCTCAACTAGGAGCGTACGGGTGTCGCTCAAGCACTGGCCTGCGTCCAAAAGATGAAGAAAAAGTTGCGGCGTTGACAGGTATTATTATGCCAAACGGTAAAATTTCAGATATTCCAGCGGCTTATCGTGAACAGTACCTCGCATTTTTGAAGCAATCTCAAAAAGTTGCCGCAGCTAGGAAGAAGTTGGGTTGGTTTGGGCTAAAGGCTGGATTGTTATCACTCCTTGAGCGTCAAGAGTGGGCGATACGACTTGCTCAGGGCGAGCTGGATGGCGTACTAAGCGGCATCGTCGGTAAGGCTTGACTGTCTGTATAAGTTATAATGATACTGTGAATAAACGGTTGCAACAAAAACTCAAAACCTTACCCCGCACTCCCGGTGTCTATTTTCACAAGTCAGCCAGCGGCGAGATTATTTATGTGGGCAAGGCGGCGGTGCTGAAAAATCGCGTGCGCCAGTATTTTCAGGATTCGCGCGGGCGGGACAATAAAACCATGGCGTTGGTGGCGGAAATTGCTGATACCGATTGGATTGAGACCGAGAGCGAAGTTGATGCGTTGTTTTTGGAGAGCGAGATGGTCAAACGTTATATGCCGCGCTATAATGTGCTGCTGCGCGATGATAAATCGCAGATGTATGTGCGAATCGACATGAAAAGCGAGTGGCCGACCGTCAGTTTTACGCGCAATCCAGCTGATGATGGGGCGGAATATGTTGGCCCGTTCTATAATGGCTTTGCTTTGAAAAAAGCGCTGCGCTATTTGCGGCGGGTTTTCCCCTATTTGACCAGGCAGCGCCGGCCGGGACAGTCGAAATTGGATGAAGATTTGGGCTTGAGTCCGCGATTGAGTGATGGACCAGTCGCCTACAAAGCCACTTTGCGCAAGCTCATCAGCTACATCAAAGGTAATCGTAAAGCCATTGCCGCCGAGTTGGAGCGCGACATGAAAACGGCAGCTGGGCTGCATGATTTTGAGAGGGCGGCTGATCTTCGCAATAAGCTGCGCGCCATGCAGGAGTTGCAGCGGCGGGTTTGTTTTGGCGACAAAGAGTTTTTGGATATTTCTAAAGACAAGGCGCTGGCTGATTTGGCAAAATTATTGGGCCTAAAAGATATCCCAGCACGCATTGAGGGTTATGACATTTCGCACATGAGCGGCCAGCAGGTTGTCGCCAGCATGGTGGTGTTTACCAATGGCGCGAGCGACCGGGCGGAGTACCGCAAATTCAAAGTCAGTGAGAAAAATGATGACACTGGTAATATGTATCAAACAATTTTTCGCCGGCTGAGTGAGCGTCATTTAAAAAGCTGGGGTCGTCCTGATTTGCTGCTCATTGATGGCGGCAAAGGTCAGCTAGCGGCGGCCATCAAAGCGCGCGATGAGCGTGGCGCCACTGTGCCGATTGTCAGTATCGCCAAGCGCGAGGAGGAACTACTGGTGCATAAAACTGGTTCGCAAATTGATACGGCGTTTATTGAGCAAATGCGGTCGCAGCCACGGACGGATATTATGATTCACGAAGACGGTGATATTTATGTAGTGAATTTACACCCAAGTCAGCGTAACGCCGGTTCGCATTCAAAAAACCTGCGAGCTAGCATGGAACAAACTCGCAACGAACGTCCGATGGCGGACGAGAATACCCTTGCGACAACTGACATCGTCAAACTGTTTCAGCGCATCCGTGACGAGTCGCACCGCTTTGCGGTGAGCTACCACACGGCACTGAAGCGTCAGCAGCAAACGAAAAATCAGCTGGAGGAAATTCCTGGTGTGGGGCCAAAAACTCGCGCCAAATTATTGAAAAAGTTTGGCAGCATCAGCCGTATACGGAATGCCTTACTCACCGACCTGGAAAAAATCGTGGATAAAGAGCTAGCGAAAAAGATTAAGCTTATGCTATCATCATAAGTATGAGTCGCAAGTATGGATTTACCGTCATAGAAATACTAATTGTCGTTGTGGTTATTGGTATCTTGGCGGGCATCGGTCTCGTCAGTTATAACGGGTGGCGCAAAGAGACGGTGCGTAAAGCTATAACATCGGATCTTCAGAATGCATTATCAGCGGCGGAACAGGAAAAAAACTTCAAAGGGTCATACCCAACGACATTGCCGCAGTCGTTCAAGAGTGGCTCGCCAGATATCGTAATCACTGTACGAACAATCCCGCCGTCTGGTTCGACGCCGGCCGCGATCTGCATTGAGGGGACGAGTAGTCGACAGCAGCTCCAGATGCACATCAAGAGCACTGAGCGCAAGGTAGTCGACGGCGCTTGCTAGCGTTATGATATAATGAAATGTAGTCATGAGACGACAATTTGCAATATTTTTTGTCAGGTGGGTACTTAATTCTGTTGGTATCTGGGTGGCGGTGCGGCTTCTCGGGACGAGTGAGCCAGTGGTTGAGACGACGGCAACGTTTATCCTCGCCGGTTTAATCTTTTCGATCGTCAACTCTATCTTAAAACCGATCGTTGTCATCTTGTCGCTACCGGCGATCTTACTGACGCTCGGCTTATTTACGCTGGTGGTTAATGGCATCATGGTGTATATATCGTTGGCACTGGCGCCGGGATTATCCATGAGTTTTGGCTCGTCAATTCTTGCCGGAATCATACTCAGTCTGGTAAACTATATAGTAAGTAGCGCCTTCGTTATCAAGCCGGCGCCAGAATAAGGAGAAAGCATGTCACTTGATACTATTTTGCCGTATGTCACATTAGGATCAGCCGTTTTGATGATCATTGCCATATTGCTGCAGCAGCGTGGTGCCAGCCTCGGCGCAGGCTTTGGCTCGTCGGGCGAGCTGTTCACCACGCGGCGAGGTTTTGACAAGAATTTGTTTGATGTGACCATTGTGTTTGCTGTCGTATTCGTACTGTCGATCTTGGCGAGTATGGTACTGCCGAGTCTGAAGGGCTAGGGGTATATCTTGGACACAAAAAAATCATCTTGGAAAAAATTTCTGCGGCTGGACTTCACAACGAAAGACCTCGATGGACGGGCGCAGAAACTAACCAAGACGACCCTGCGTCACGCGCATACGTTTATCTCCTTGCGCCTCGAACATTTGGCTGGAGTTAAGCGACATGTCTTGGGATGGATCTTTCTGGTTATTTTGTTAATTACGGTCAGTATGGTGCAGTGGCTATCGTTTCGCGAGTTGTATGCCAATAATAATGCGCCGACTAGCGGTGGTTCATATTCAGAGGGTGTACTAGGTCCGCTAGAGACGCTTAATCCAATCTTTGCTCGTAGTAGTGCCGAAAAGTCAGCGGCCCGATTGATGTTTGCGAGTCTCTACAACTATGATACGACCGGACACATCAAGGGCGACCTCGCTGAGTCGGTCACAGTCAATGAGGCCGAGACCGAGTACACGGTCAAATTGCGCCGTAATCTCAAGTGGTCAGATGGAGCGCCGCTGGATGCTCGCGACGTGGTGTTTACGGTTAATTTACTCAAGGATGCACGGACACAAGCAGCGATTACCGGCTGGCAGTCGATCAACGTCAAGCAGGTTGACGAGCGGACAGTGCAATTTACCCTGCCGGCCCCGTACGCACCATTTATGCATGCGCTCACCTTTCCGATTTTGCCTCAACACAGTCTCAGTGAAGTTAATCCGGCCGAGCTCCGCGAGCATGGTTATGGTAAGTCGCCCGTGACCTCTGGGCCGTTTGCTATGCGGATTCTACAGAATGCCAATGCTGATGGGTCGAAAAAAGTGCTTCACCTCGTGGCTAACTCGCAGTATCATCATGGCGCGCCAAAGCTGGATCGCTTTCAGCTGTATGTATACCCGACGCGGGACGAGATCACCAAGGGCCTCAAGACAAGCGAAATTATGGCAACACCGGAATTATCTTATACGGCACAGTCGGAGCAGATTCGCCACATGTACGCATCGCAGTCGTATGCGATTAACGATGGTGTCTACGCACTGTTTAATACCCAAAGCGAAGTAGTGAGCTCGCGCAAAGTTCGGCAAGCACTGGTCCAATCGATTAATACCCAGGCGCTGCGCGAGAAGTTTGCCTTTGCGAGGAAGCCGCTACATGGCCCAATTTTTGACGACCAAGTGGACGGGCAACTGGCCGGTCGTTTGCCGTATGACACAGAAGCAGCAAAAAAGTTACTGGACGAAGAAGGATGGAAGGTGGTTGGTAATCAGCGTAAAAAGGGCGAGCAGGTTTTGCAACTGTCGTTCGTGACGCTCAAGGGCTCTGATTTTGAAACTATTGCGCGTGAACTCGTAAAAGTCTGGCAGGAAACGCTGCATATCACCGTTGACTTGCGGGTGGTTGATCCAAATGATGCCTCGCAGAACGTTTTGCAGTCCGTCCTGCGGCCGCGCGGTTTTGATGTGCTATTGTATGAGTTGGTGCTGGGCGGTGACGCCGATGTCTTTGCCTATTGGCATTCGTCACAGGCCAATCAAGGCGGTCTCAATTTTGCTAATTATAATAGCGCCGTAGCTGATGATGCCCTCGCAGCTGGTCGTGCCAAACGGAGTGCTAAGCAGCGAGTTAGCAAATACCAAGCGTTTACCAAGCATTGGCAGTCCGATGTGCCGGCCCTCGCACTATATCAAGTGCAACTGGACTACATTCACTTGCGTTCCGTGTCGGCGCTTGATAAGTCAATGCGGTTGGTATATCCCACCGATCGGTTTGCTGACGTGATCTACTGGACAGTTCGCCGCGAATCCGTTTACAAAACACCGTAATCAGGTATAATGGTAGGTGGTCATGCGGGCGTGGCGGAATTGGTAGACGCGCTAGCTTGAGGGGCTAGTGAGCATTACGCTCGTGGAAGTTCAAGTCTTCTCGCTCGCACCAAATGTAACAGAGCGGCGCGTTGGCGGAGCGGTTACGCAGAGGTCTGCAAAACCTTTTAGACGAGTTCGACTCTCGTACGTGCCTCCAGGATTGTCGATAAAAGCTCTCTTGGAGAGCTATAATTATAAATAAAAATATTGAGTGAAATAAAGTTGAATTTGTAACTGAATTTTTGTATTTTGCGAAGGGAGAATATTGAGTTATGTTTTCAATATCAGGTGCAGTATTATTTGGAATTATAGCAACTATGACCGTTCTTGTTGCTTGCGGCTTGCCTTTGGGCGAATTTACCATGGGTGGACAACATAAAATCTTACCTAAGAAATTGAGAGTTATGGCAGTCATTTCGGTGGTTATCCAAATTTTTGCAATGATCATTATTTTGCAAGCCGGGGGTTTTATTTCCTTATGGTTGCCTTTTACGGTTACCAAATATATTTGTCTCTTCTTCGCCGCTTACCTAACTTTGAATACGATTATGAACATGATTTCAAAAAGTAAGAAAGAAAAATATGTTATGACTCCGATCTCACTTATAGCCGGAATATGTTTTTGGATAACGGCATTTCAGATGTAGTATGTAAAATGAGGGTAAGCTACAGCGCGTCACACTGGAATTTGACAGCAACATTTATATAAATGATTGTCAATGATATTATTGTGGTATTGATGGATACAGGAGGCACAAAGATGATGAAACATAACAGATTGCTTCATTGAATAGAACAATTTTTGAGATAGTAAATCGAGAAAAGTTTACTGTTTTTCTTGCTTAGTTTTCAAAATAAAAGCGTCAATAAAGTAAAAAAGTACAGTCGTCTTTATTATGTAGTAGGTGAATTTCTTTGGCAGACTTTTCGTTTGGTATACTGGGCAGCAAGATGCCAGTGTCATCTCGTTCTTAGGCCAACTATCTACACCATATTGGCGCGTAGGGTGTACATTTTACTTTATAAATATAGTATACTATGGAGGTATGCGCGAGTGGCGGAATTGGTAGACGCGAGGGACTTAAAATCCCTTGACCAAAAGTCGTGCGGGTTCGATTCCCGCCTCGCGCACCACAATTGTTACAAAAGCCGCCGATAAAGGGCGGCTTTCGTTATGGATAGTTGAATTCTAGGGCGCCAGACCCAGATAAATTAAGTGTTTCGTCCGGTCATCTTTCGCCGAAAGATATAGATGGCGAGTGTAAAGATAACGGTGGTATAACACAAAACAATCAGTAGATGTGGTGTGATGACTTGCCAATTCCCCTCAGTGCTGCCTTTAATGGCGGCAACACTGTGGTAAAATGGCAGTGCTTCCGCAACCATTTTAAAACCACCACCGATGAGATCAACCGGGACAAATACGCCCGACAGCCAGCCAGCGACATTGGTGAGCAGGGCGCCACATATACCGCCAACTGCTCGCTCGTTAATGAGACTGCCGAAGAATAACCCACATCCAACAAATAGAAGCGACGTTACCGTTGTAATAACGATTGCCCCAAGAATGTGTACTGAAAAGTCGAGCCCGATAAAGCAGGCGATAACGAGGGTAATCACTGCCTGCATGGTAGCAATGATAATCATCGGAATTGTGTATCCAATGATAAAATCTCGGGCTGTCATAGGCGAGGTAAACAGACGCATCAGGAATGATGACGTTCGGTCTTTTGCTAGGAGCATACCTGAGAATAGTGCTAGGAATGCCGTACCGAACATTGCGATACCTGGTGCCAAATTTTTGATAGCAAACATAGTATTATTGGCTTCGGCGGGAATGCTGGCGTTTATAATAGAGAGCAGTCCAAGTAAAACGAGCGGAAAGACCAATCCAAAGAATAGATTGATCGGATCGCGTACAGCTTCTTTTGTACAGCGTTTAGCAAATAGTAATGATCTCATCGAATATCTCCTACAAGTGCTACGAACGCATCCTCGAGAGTGCGCGTATTGGTTTGTTTTTGCAGTTCTGCCACTGTACCGATTGCCACGAGCTTGCCGCGTGCCATGACGCCAACACGATCAGACAACGCTTCAATTTCCTCGAGATAGTGGGTTGTTAGTAGTGTCGTCACTGTACCTTTGAGCAACTTGATCGCCTCCCATAGCTCATGGCGCGAAAAAATATCAAGACCTAGCGTTGGTTCGTCAATGAATAATATTTTTGGATTTGAGATGAGCGCCATGGCGATCGACAGGCGTCGCTGCATGCCGCCAGACAAATGCTTAGCTTTTTTATGTTCGACAGTTTCGAGCTTGAATTGGCTTGCCATACGCGAGGCGCTCTCACTGGCGTTATGAGCAGATTGTCCGTAGAGTCCAGCGATCAGTTCGAGATTCTCGCGGACTGATAAATTACCAGCTACAGCAGTTTCTTGCGGTGAAACGTTGATCATCTGTTTGACTGCCTGAGGTTTTTCGGTAATACTATTGCCGAGTAAAATAGCATCACCTTGTGTTGGTTGGCTTAAGCAAGATAACATTTTAATCAATGTCGTCTTACCCGCACCATTGACACCAAGTAGTGAAAATAACTCACCCTTTTCAATTGATAGATTAAGGCTGTCGACTGCGACAAAGTCACCGTAGCGTTTTGTTAAGTTGGTCGCAGTGATTGCATTCATGATTTTATCTCCGTATCATTGAGTACGGCGGTGATTGTATCAATGACTTTATTCTTAGTCGGAATAGCAATTCCTTGCTGCTTGTCGCCGAGCATGATAAGTGTATCGCCAGGCTTGATATTAAAAATATCTCGTGCCTCTTTGGGTATCACAATTTGCCC
Source organism: Candidatus Saccharibacteria bacterium oral taxon 488 (assembly GCA_010202115.1). Lineage (NCBI taxonomy): Bacteria > Candidatus Saccharimonadota > Candidatus Saccharibacteria bacterium oral taxon 488. The sequence goes on along the minus strand of CP047917.1, from coordinate 630,630 downwards.
GCGTTCGCCAACCTTGACTGTCCAAGCATGTCTACTCTTTGGTTTTGTCATATAATTCCTTTCTTTCATATAAATATGATTTATATGAATAAGTATACGACTATGATGAGCTGCGTGTCAACAATGAGTTGGCATGATTTTGCCACTATACGACTCGTGTGTATGGTATAATTATGTGTATAAGGTACTAACCATAAGGAGAATAGAACATGGATGCAGTAATAATAACCTTAATTATCGTTGGTGTCGTTATCGTTCTGATCGTGGCGTTTTTGATCGGTACGTACAACAGACTGGTGACACTGCGTAACCGCGTCGAGGAAGCGTGGAGTGATATCACTGTCCAGCTCAAACGCCGGACTGACTTGATTCCAAACCTGGTTAACTCAGTCAAGGGCTACGCGACACATGAAAAAGAAGTATTTGAAAAGGTTACTGAAGCTCGTTCAGCCATTATGGACGCTAAAGGTGTGAAGGATACTGCCGAAGCAGAGAACATGCTCGAAGGTGCGCTGAAGAGCCTGTTCGCGGTAGCCGAGGCTTATCCAGACTTGAAGGCTAACCAAAACTTCATGCAACTGCAGCAGGAACTGGTCGATACCGAAGACAAGATCCAGGCTTCTCGTCGCTTCTACAATGGCGGCGTCCGCGACTTGAACACTAAGATCCAAACCTTCCCAGTAAATATCGTCGCCGGCATGTTCGGCTTCCAGGCCAAGGAGTTCTTTGAGGTTGCTGATCGAGCAAGCATTGAGAATCCAGTCGAGGTAAAATTCTAAGGCAGAATAATCTTTGCCTGAACTAAGCCGCTCGCCTGTTTTCGGCGGGCGGTTTTTGGTATAATAACTACATGTATAGTGCAATCTCTCATAATAAGCGAAACACCGTGCTGATCATGGCAGTGTTTGTGGCAATTATCGGTGTAATCGGTGTGCTGGTCGGTATGTATCTACGGAACTATTCATTGTCGTTGATCATCGTCGGTTGTGCGCTGCTTTATGCGTGGTTACAATATTATATTGCTGGTAAATTGGCCATGGCGATGAGCGGTGCGCAGCAGATTGAAAAGAAGGATGCGCCGGAGCTGTGGCGAGTAGTAGAAAACCTGGCGATTACCTCCGGCATGCCGATGCCAAAAGTCTACATTATTGATGATCCAGCGCCGAACGCGTTTGCGACGGGCCGCGATCCAAAGCATGCTATCGTCGGTGCGACTACTGGGCTGTTAGAAATTATGGACAAGCGCGAGCTCGAGGCGGTGATGGCGCACGAGATGAGCCATGTGCGCAACTACGATATTCGCGTTAGTATGATTGCCTTTGGGTTGGTGAGTGCTATTGGGCTGCTCGCTGATATCGCGCTTCGGATGATGATTTATGGTGATGATGATGACGGGGATACCAGTCCGGTTGTCTACGTCGTGGGTATCATAGTAGTAATATTGGCACCGATTTTAGCAACGATTACGCAACTGGCGGTGAGCCGCCAGCGCGAGTATCTCGCGGATGCCTCGGGCGCGCTATTGACTCGCGACTCGGAGGGGCTGGCGATGGCACTGGAGAAGTTACAAAGTTATGGTCGGCCAATGCGTAAGCAGAGCACCTCAACAGCGAACTTATTTATGAACAATCCACTGCGCCCTGGCTTTTTCTCAAAGTTATTTAGCACCCACCCGCCACTAGAAGATCGAATCGCACGTCTGCGAAGTAATGCAACGAAGATGTAATCATGACGAAGTCAACCAAAAAACAATACACCACGCGGCGTAAACGAGCAACCTCAAGAGCGGATAGTCGCGCCGCGACAAAGAAAACAGTATCGTTAAAAGAGAGGCTTATTAAAGCTTGGCAGCGGCTGATACAGCGCCGTCAAGCTTTTCTCCGCCGTCGGCCGCACCGTAGTTTTCGAGTGACCAAGCGGCGTGACTATCGTCGTTCGCTCAAACTGCCAGGCTACTTTGCGCTGACCAAACAAGCATGGCAACTGATACGAAAGCACTGGCGGATCTTCGTTGGATTGGCGGCAATATATGCGGTATTGGGCGTATTGTTATCGGGGTTAATGTCACAAGATACGTACCAGCAACTCAAAGATACAATTAATGAAGCGAACCAAGAAGGAGCCCTGGGTGCTGTGATGCCGACACTGGCGCTATTTGCCGGCGTGGTTACCAATCAGCTTGGCGGTTCGACGGGTGGTGTGGGATCATCCCAGCAGCTAGTTGGTGCGTTAATTGGGCTATATATATGGCTGACGACAATCTGGCTGATTCGTGGCGTGACCGCTGATAAGCGCCTAAAGATTCGTGATGGGCTGTATAACGCGGGTGCACCAGTCATTGCCCTGGCGGTTCTGGTGTTTATTGCGCTCATTCAATTATTACCAGCGGCGATAGCGGCTATCATCTACGGAGCGGCGGATACGTCAGGCATGTTACAACAGACGGTGGTGCTGATGTTGGCGGCCGGTGCCACCATATTAATCGTTACCTTGTCGATATACTGGCTAACGAGTACGTTGTTTGCTATGGTGATCGTCACGCTACCGGGAATGTATCCACTAGAAGCAGCGCGACTGGCTTCGGACGTTGTACTAGGACGGCGGATACGAATCTTGCTGCGATTGATGTGGCTGCTGGTGGTGCTCGCCGTGGTTTGGGCGGCGGTGCTTATTCCGGTCATTACGATTGATGGTGCACTCAAAACGGTGATACCGGCGTTGAACTGGCTGCCGCTGGTGCCGCTCGTGGCGTTGATGTTGGTGGCGTTCTCGATTGTTGCCTCGGCGTGCTACATTTATCTATTCTACCGAAAGGTCGTCGCCGATGACAGCGCGCCAGCTTGATCGGCAGGCGGCCGAGCAACGAATTGTCAAACTGCGAGATCTGATCAATGATTATCGCTATCATTACCATGTGTTTGATGAATCGATCATGAGTGAGGCGGCGGCTGATAGCCTGAAACATGAATTGTCGCAGCTAGAAGAGCAGTTTCCTGAACTCGTCACACCAGACAGCCCGACCCAGCGGGTGGCAGGAAAAGCGCTCGGTAAATTTACCAAGGTCCAGCATCAAACGCGGATGATTTCACTGCAGGACGTGTTTGACCGAGAAGAAGTTGCGGCGTGGATACAGCGCATGAAAAAAGTGCGCCGGGACATCACTGAAGAATTTTTGTGTGATATCAAGATGGATGGCCTGGCCTGTGCGCTGATTTATGAAGACGGTGTGCTGACGCGGGCCGTGACGCGCGGCGACGGATTGGTTGGTGAAGATGTGACCATGAATGTGCGGACGATTCAGAATGTGCCGCTGACACTGCGCGCCAACCAGCGATTTGCTCATTTTTTGCGTGGTCGGACGGAGATTCGTGGTGAAATCGTGATGCACAAAGAGGACTTTGCAGCCTTAAATCAGCGTCGGCGAGCGGCCGGTCAGCCAGAATTTGCCAATCCGCGTAATTTAGCAGCCGGGACGATTCGTCAGCTTGACCCAAAACTGGTGGCAGAGCGTCCATTGTACTTCGTTGGTTATGACATCATTCGCGATAACCTCGAGGATACGCCGACAATTGCCTTTGGCTATCAGATGATGAACGAGTTGGGTATCACCACCAGTCGGCAGACACAAATTGTCTATGGCCTGGACGAAGTGATGAGCTATATCAATCACCTTGATGAGCTGCGTCAGTCGCTGCAGTTTAACACCGACGGAGCAGTCATCAAGCTCAATGACCGGCGACAGTTTGCCGAGCTGGGCATCGTTGGCAAGACACCACGAGCGGCAGTGGCCTATAAATTTGCCGCCGAAGAAGCCACGACCATCGTCCGCGATATTGTCATTTCCATTGGTCGAACCGGTGCGGCCACGCCAGTAGCGGTGTTTGATCCCGTGGTGGTGGCTGGTACGACGGTGCAGCATGCTAGTCTGCATAACGCTGACGAAATTGCTCGGCTGGATGTGCGCCGCGGTGACACGGTGGTGATTTTCAAGGCGGGCGACATCATCCCGCAGGTGCAAACTGTACTGAAAGAATTGCGACCTGCAGATGCTAAACCAATTGATTATCCAGCGGAACTGGCGCGCCAATATCCAGATTTAGAGTTTGTGCGACCAGCAGGTGAGGCGGTGTACCGGGTTAAAGGTTTGAACGGCCCGCTGATTTTAAAGCGTTCCCTGGCACATTTTGCTTCCAAAGGTGCGCTGGACATTGATACGCTGGGCGAGAAAAATGTCGAGGCGCTGGTTGAGGCTGGGCTAGTCAATGATTTGGCAGATATTTACCGGTTGACGAAAGACGATTTGCTGCAGCTGGAGCGCTTTGCTGAGATTTCTGCGCAAAAGCTTATTGATGCCATTGCTGCCAAAAAGCAGCCAGCATTGGAACGATTTTTGTTCGGCCTTGGTATTCGTCATGTTGGCGCGCAGACGGCGATTGACCTCGCGAACCACTTTGAAAGTATTGAAAAGCTAAGCCAAGCGACTATTGACGAGTTGCGCGAGGTAGACGGAGTGGGCGAAATTGTCGCTGAGTCGATCGTGGCATGGTTTGCTGATGAAGATAACGTGACGCTGCTCGAAAAATTTGCCGACCTTGGCGTGACGCCGCAGTTTACTAAAAAATCCGGCAGTCTAACTGGCCAAAGTTTCGTCATCACCGGCACCCTGCAGTCGATGGGCCGTGATACTGCTGCTGAAAGAATCCGCGAACTCGGCGGCACCTTCCAAACCGCTGTTGCAAAAGATACAACATATTTAGTAGCCGGCGGCAAGGTCGGTGCCAGCAAGCTAAAAAAAGCTGAGCAATATGGTACCAAAATTATCGACGAGCAGGAACTGATGCGTATGCTACAAGAATAAAGGGGAATATATATGATCCGATTTTACTTACAAAAACTAGTTCGCGACAAAGTTGTGAAAAAGTGTCTGGATGACGAAGAAGTTTTACATACGGAGTACCGCGAACTAAACAAGCAAGAATTTCGCCACGAACTGCTCCGTAAGATTCATGAGGAAGCGGACGAAATCCCGCTGGACGATGATCAACGCGGCGAATCTCTCAAAGAGCTGGCTGATTTACAGGAAGTTGTTGACGTGCTGCGCCAAGATTTTGGTTTTTCTGTCGAGCAAGTCCAAGCGGAAATGGCGTGCAAGAAACAGAGCAAGGGTGGCTTTGACAAACGACATTACATTAAATATCATGACCTGGATGATGATAGTAAATGGGTAGGAATCTTCCGCGCTCAGCCAGAGAAGTATCGCGAAGAAGCTGCGGATAGTAAAGAGCAGAGTCGTTGCGCGAAAATAAGCAAGGGTGTGTACAAGTATAGCAAGTCAGGCAAGCTATACGAGGTGATCGGTCTAGCGTTAGAAACTGAGGCAGAAGACTTCCTAGTAATTTACCGACCTCTCTATGAAAATGAATATGAGTTATTTGCTCGCCCCGCCAACATGTTTACGGAAACGGTAGTACTGGATGGGAAATCTGTGCCGCGATTTCAGAAAGTAAACTCTGAAACTCAGGTATAAGCGTGATGAAGACGATTACGTTTATCACCGGCAATCCGCACAAAGCAGATTATTTATCGCGCATGCTGGGTTTACCGCTGAAACATCGGGCGGTTGATTTAACGGAAATTCAATCAACGAGCTTGGAAGAGATTGTTGGACATAAGGTACGTCAGGCGTATGCATTTGCTAAGCGTCCAGTTTTGGTTGAGGATGTAGCGCTCGGGTTTACTGCGCTGGGCGGACTGCCGGGTCCGTTTATCAAGTTTTTCGTGGAGGCGCCAAACGGCTTAGGGAATCTCTGCCGGATGCTTGATGGTTTTGACGATCGATCAGCAGTGGCGGCGTGTGTATTTGGCTATTGTGACGGCGAGCAGGTCAAATTGTTTCGTGCTGAACTTGGTGGTGTCATCGCCAAGCACCCTGCCGGCGATGGCGGTTTTGGCTGGGATAAAATATTTTGCCCGGATGGCCATGGCGGTAGAGCTCGCGCCGAATTAACGCCGAGTGAGGATGCCGAAACGTACCGCTTGTTCAAACCAATCGATGCCGTCCGTCAATTTCTCACCACACTTGAATAAACATATGCTATTATTTATATATGAAAGTGATCTACCTAGCTGGCAAAAATCTCGACAGGGCGAATCGCGTGGCAAAAATCCTAGAGGATTCCGGCTATAGTATTCCGTGTAATTGGTACTATAATTACAAAGACGACGAGACAAATTTCAGTCCAGAAGATGAAGTTCAGGCTGTCCGTTCTGCCGATGTTTTGGTATATCTATGGGAATCCGACCAGGAGAGTGCGCGCTACGAAGTTGGCATGGCGATAGCGCTTGGTAAACCAGTGGTCGTTGTTCATGATACCCCAAAATGGTTTCTACAACTGTCAAATATTCATGCGGTCTCACGGGATGAGGATATTATAAAGGCGCTGAGTGAGGTTGGTTGACGAAGGATCCCCTATGGTAAAACCAGTGCTACAGCCACACTAAAATGAGAGGTGCTATAATAGACCCCATGACAAAACACATCAATCTCGTCACTGGTAATCCGCGTAAAATTGAGGAGGCAACGGCTACGCTGAGCCAATACGACATAGCGGTGGAGATTATTAATATAGATATTGATGAGATCCAGCACCGTGATCCATTAAAAATTACCGAGGCTAAGGTTCGGGCAGCGTACGAGAAGGTTGGCAAGCCGGTTGTTGTCAACGATAGTAATTGGGAAGTGCCCGCGCTCGGTGGCTTTCCGGGTGGCTACATGAAAGATATCGCGCACTGGTTGACGCCCGAAGATTTTTTGGCTTTGCTACGCGACAAAGATGATTGGCAGATTATTCTCCATGACATTGTCGCCTATTACGACGGGCATAATCTACAGACGTTTATCTTTGATCAGCCGGGGAAGTTTGTGGCTCCGCCACGTGGCAAGAGTGGCGCATCGGTCAACAAGATTATTACGATGGATGGTAGTAACGGCCTGACGATATCCGAGGTGTTTGATCGGCGCGATCAAGGCTTGGCGGTTGAGACTGATACGCTGCAGCAATGGCATCAATTTGCGCAGTGGTATATCATGCAGTAGCTGGTTTCTATGAAGTTCGCGCCATACTGGCAGTAATAAGCGTGGCGCCGATCACATCATCAACGCTAGAGCCGCGAGATAGGTCGCTGATTGGCCGAGCAAAACCCTGCAAGATCGGCCCGTACGCATGACCGCCAGCCAGATGTTCGGCTAACTTATACGCGATATTACCAGAATCAAGATCGGGGAAAACGAGGACGTTAGCCCTGCCGGCAACCGGACTGCTTGGTGATTTTTTCTGGCCGATAGCGGGGACGATCGCCGCATCTAATTGCAGTTCGCCATCAATGAGTATATCGGGTCGCTCTGTTTTGACGAGCCGTAGTGCCTGCGTGACGAGCTCGACGCTGTCGCCGCCAGCGCTGCCTTTCGTTGAGTATGACAGCATAGCCACGCGTGGCTCCCAGCCAAGCGACGCCGCACTATCCGCCGAGGCCATAGCAATTGCCGCCAGCTGTTCGGCATTTGGCTGAATGTTCATGCCGCAGTCAGCAAAGAATAACAAGCCGTGTTCGCCACCCTGAAACTGTGGGACGTCTATCACGAAAAAGCTGGATGCATATCGAACATCGGGCGCCAGTCCAACAATTTTCAGCCCAGCCCGCAGCACGTCTTTCGTTGGGTGATCAATTCCAGCCACCATAACGTCGGCCTCGCCGCTCGTTAGCATCGTTGCACCGCGACTGATGGCGTCCTCTTCCTCATCAAGCAATACTGGCTGCACTGCACCGCTCTCCTCTAGTGCCCGCGCCGCCTGCTGGATGATGTGGTTATTACCTTCAGGAAATACCACGCGTGGCGGACGTAAGGCTAAGGTTTTTGCTAAGTCTCGTATGTGCTGATTCATAGGTATAGTATAATGGAAACATGGACGAATTGACAATTGAACGAGCATCCCATATCACTGAAGCTGATGTGGCAGACATTACTAACCTCATCGCGGCACTCACCAGCAAGCCACACCCGGCTGATACCGAGCTGTTACAGCAGATTATCGACTCGCCGAGTCATGCGTTGCTGTTGGCACGGTTATCAGGCAAAGTCGTTGGCATGGCAACGGTGGCGTTATTACTGGGGCCAGCTGCTGGGCGCAAGATCTACCTCGACGATTTCGTTGCTGATCCGACTATCCAGGGTAAGGGCGTCGGCTCTCAACTCTGGGACGCTATCATCGACTGGGGTCGCGAGCAGGGCGCTTTGAAATTAGAATTCACATCACGCCCAGAACGTGAAGCGGCGCAGCAATTCTACTTGAAAAAGGGCGCAGTCGTACGTAGTACTAACGCCTTTGCTAAGGAATTGTAAATAAATATCAGGTAAACCTCTTGTGCTTTTTAATAAAAAAGCACATAATATCATTAGAGCTGGTACGCATAGGGGCGTTTCCTATGCTGCCATCCAAAACAAACACATGAAATTGCCCCGGGTGGGCGCGTAACAGCTCTTTTTTGTTCGTCAAGTGGCGCGTTTGACGGCGCTTATGGTATGATAAAGGGGATGTTCAAGAAGTCGTTTGAGAAAAAAGTGATACGCTATGTCCGGCAATTTTTTGCCGACCATGCTGATGTCAAGTTGATCGCAGTGACCGGGAGTGCTGGCAAGACGAGTGCCAAAACGGCGATCGCCACTGTGCTATCGCAGCAATTTGCTGTCGCCATGCACGCTGCTGAGCCAATGTCGCACTTGCAAACCCTTCTACAGATTATGGGTGTGCGCTATCCTGAGAATCGTCCGGAGGAGAAGTGGGGATTTTGGCACCGCCGCAAGATGATGCGAGCTGTCAAAAAGCGTGCTCGCGCTGAGCATCCCGAAGCTCATGTCATCGTCCAAGAATTCAGCCCGATGCAGCCCGGTTTTAACGCGTGGTTTCAGCAGGTTATTTTGCCGGATATGGCCGTTGTGACGTCGGTAACCTCTGGCCGCATGCGGGTTGAACATACCGTCGAAGAGGTGGCTGGCGAGATGCTAACGTTAGCGAATAATGCTCGCTTTGCGGCCATTAACCGCGATGATATTGACGGTCGATTTGCTGCATTTTTGACAAATCCCCAGATGACGACATATGGCACTAGCGAGGTCGCTGAGTATTATTTTGAGCAGCATGATTTCTCGCTGGAGCACGGTTATGTCGGCAAGATTATCGGCCCGGAATACCCTGATGGCATCGCGGTGACGCTGCCGCTGCTTGGTGAACATAATCTGCGGCCAGCCGTCGTGGCGATGCTCGCTGGGGTGCGGATGGGTATGACGAAAGAATTGATTGAAAAGGGCTTGAGCCAGTTAGGCCCGCTGCCGGGTCGGATGCAAGTGCTTCGCGGTGCGGATCAGACGATTTTGATTGACGATAGCTATAGCTCATCACCACTGACGGCATTGTCAGCACTACAAACGCTGTACAGTCTTGAGGTGCCGCAGCGTATCGTGGTGTTTGGTAACATGAATGGGCTACGCAAGGATACGCAGGCCGGTCATGCCAAGCTCGGCGCTCAGTGTTCACCAGACGAGCTGGATTGGGTAGTGACCGTCGGTGAGATGGCTAATCAATACCTAGCGCCAGTAGCACGTCGTCGCGGCTGTCAGGTCAAGGAGTGTCGTGATGCGCTGATGGCCGGCGGATTTGTGCGCGAAAAACTTCATGCGGGCGGCGTGGCTCTCTTCAAAGGTTCAAGTGGCGGTGTTTGGCTCGAGGAAGCGATTAAAATTAACCTACACAGCACTGAGGATGAGAAAAAATTGGTGCGCCAGTCACCTGATTGGATTAAGCGAAAAAATGAATTTTTCTCGCGCTTTCGCGGATAGTGATACAATGAAAGTATAACGAGGAGGAATATGGACGACAAGGGTACGAATAGCAAGAAAACACCAGCGGATAAAGCCGCTGCGTCAACACCGCCGGCAGCGTCGCAGTCGACGGTCACATCAAGCTCATCACAGTCGACAACGACTCCGCCTACACAGGCTGATCAGCCGGCATCGTCGTCCTTGCGCCCGCCGATCATGAATTCGGTTATGCCGCCAAAAAAGAAAACTGGCCTCATCATCGGTATTATTACCGGCTCGGTTGTATTGCTGCTAGCTATCGCTGCGGTACTGTTGTACTTTTTCTGGTGGCAAGATCCGCAGAGGATGGTAACTGATGCGATGGTCAGTTCGTTCCAGACTAAAAAGGTGGTTTCCTCAGGTAAGCTCGTCATGGATCTTGGTAGCGGCAATCGGGCTGACATTAAGATTAAAGCCGTTGCTGACTCACCAAAATCAAAAACCGAGGCCACCATTACATTGGCGATCAATGGCATAGAAACCCAACAGGATATCGTGCTTACGGTGGTGGCTGACGGCAAGGGCGCGGTTTATATTAAGGGTGAACACTTAAAAGATATCGTACGCCAGATGGCAGAGACGATCATTAAGGATCGGGGCCAGGGAGCACTACCGGACGCGCAGCCAACAGTTATACATATACGTGACCAGATCCTCAAACAGCTTGATGAGAAACTTAACAAGATTGAAGGCAAGTGGCTTAAGGTGTCATTTGATGAGCTTGGCACGTCATATGCGGATAAAGATACATGTTCCCAAGAAATCTTTGATTTGATCAATGCTGACCAGCAGGTGCGTAGCGAACTGATCAATGCGTATCGCAAAAACAGCTTTGTGACGGTCAAAAAGGACGCTAAGGTCGAGCCGCGTGATGGTGCGCCTGGCTTTGAAATTGATCTAGCTTCGGATGGTAAAATGTCAGACAAACTACGCGCATTTGTCGATTCTCTGGGGGATACGAAACTTGGCAAGAAAATTAAAGAGTGCTATGGCGACAAAGTATTCAATACAGCAAATAAAACTACGTCATCAAAGAAATTGCCCACTATACGTATCTGGGTCAATCCGTGGTCGCATCAACTGAAAGCGATTGAGATTAAGGCACACAGTTCAGATGACGACAAGGATCGGAATATCACTATGGATATGACATTTGATTACAACAAGTCAGAACAGATTGACATACCATCAAATGCCGATAATCTTAAGTCGGTGCTTCAGGATTTTGCCGGCTCATCGCCAATACCGCCGCCGTTTGCTAGGGGTGGTGTGTCTGTAGACGAGAATGACGAAGACACGAACGTTAGCGTCGAGAGATGATATACTAAGGAGTATGAAACGCTACAATCCGACGGAAATTGAGAAAAAATGGCAAGATAAGTGGGAGGCTGATGATACATATGTCACTGACCTTAGTGATACAACGCGCCCTAAGTATTATAGTCTAAGCATGCTTCCTGGTATTACTGGCGCGGGTATTCACATCGGTCACGGTCGGACGTTTCAGTTTGCCGATATTAAAGCGCGCCTCAAGCGTCAGCAGGGCTATAATACTTATCATCCAATTGGCTGGGATAGCTTTGGCTTACCGGTGGAAAATTACGCCATCAAGGTCGGTAAAACGCCGCGAGTGGCGCACGACGAAGCCAAGGCACACTTCATCGCTCAGCTGAAGCGACTCGGATTTAGTTATGATTGGTCGAAGGAAATTTCTACGGCTGATCCAGAGTACTACAAATGGACTCAGTGGATTTTTACGCAGCTATACAAACACGATTTGGCGTACCAAAAGGAACAGCCGCAGTGGTGGTGTGATACTGACAATACGGTGCTGGCTAACGAGCAGGTTGAGGGCGGCAAATGTTGGCGCTGCGGTAACCCCGTCACCAAGCGCAACCTCAAACAGTGGTTTTTCCGCATCACCGCCTATGCTGATGAGATGCTGGAGGCGACTGACGACCTAGACTGGACGGACATGGTCAAAACCATGCAGAAAAATTGGATTGGTCGGTCAGTCGGTGCGGAAGTTGACTTTGCGGTCAGCGGACAGGATTCCGTCGTCACTGTATTTACTACGCGCCCCGACACCTTGTTTGGTGCCAGCTACGTGGCACTGGCGCCAGAGCACCCACTGGTTTCTCAGTTGGTCAATGCTGACACGCGCCCCAAAGTTGAAGCATACATTCAAGCGGCGCAGAAAAAATCCGACGTTGAACGCCAGGAAAATAAAGACAAAACTGGCGTCTTTACTGGCAGCTATGCCATCAATCCAGTCAATGGTCAGAAAGTGCCAATTTGGGTGGCGGATTACATCCTCGGTGGTTACGGTACTGGCGCGATTATGGCGGTGCCAGCGCATGATGAGCGCGACCTGGAGTTTGCCGAAAAATTTGATTTGCCAGTAGTGCAGGTGATTGAAAAACCGGAAAACTCGGCGGATGCTGGCTGTTACACGGGCGAAGGCGAATTGATTAATTCGGGCGATTTTGATGGTCTGCGCAGCGAAGAGGCTCGCGAACAGGTGGTAGCCTGGCTGGAGCAACAGGGCTTGGGTCGGAGCAAGACTACCTATAAAATGCGCGATTGGCTGATTTCTCGCCAGCGGTACTGGGGTGCGCCAATTCCGATGGTGCATGTTGACGGCTTCGAGCCAATCGCCGTGGCGGATGAGTGCTTGCCGGTGATTTTGCCAGAAGTCGAGAATTTCAAACCAACGGGCGGCAACACCTCGGTCCTAGCGCAAGTCGATGATTGGGTGCGGGTGTGGGTTGATGTTGAGACGGGTAAAACGGTGCCGATCACCGAGCCAAAGCCAACGGGCAACAATTGGCATGAAGGGCGGCGCGAAACTGATACGCTGGATGGCTATGCTTGCTCGAGTTGGTATTTCCTGCGCTATCTTGATCCGCACAATGACGCCGAGGCGTGGGGTCCAATGCGCATTAACCACTGGATGCCGGTCGATTATTACAACGGTGCTGACCATGCGGTGGCACACCTGCTGTACAGTCGTTTTTGGATGCGCTTTTTCTATAAACTCGGTCTCGTGCCAACGCCGGAGCCGTTCAAGCGGATGATGTACAACGCTTACATCATGGCGCCGGACGGTCAAAAGATGAGTAAGTCCAAGGGCAACGTCATCGACCCGATGGAGATTATGGATAGCGGTTACGGGGCTGATGCGCTGCGCGTGTATGAAATGTTTATCGCGCCGTACGATATGGATGCGCCGTGGGATCCGCGCGGGGTGCCAGGGACGTATCGGTTCTTAAACCGAGTGTGGAATGTGGTGCAGGAGTTTGTGGTTGCGGATACATCACCATCCACTAACCCTTCCTTGAGCGACCCATCGTCATCGACTGATTCTTCTGAATTATTGCGCCTCACTCACCTCACTATCAAGAAAGTCACTCGCGACATTGAGGATGAAAAGTTCAACACGGCAGTGGCGGCGATGATGGAGATGGTCAATGGCCTATACAAGCTCAAAGAAACACACGGCATGCAAGCAACAGAAACGTGGCAGTTTGCCTTGGAGAGTTTGCTGCAAATTTTAGCACCATTTGCGCCGCATATCACTGAGGAATTGTGGCAGGAGTTGGGCCATGCTGATACCATTCACGTTAATCACTGGCCAAAGTGGGATGAAAAATATCTGGTGAGCGATGTGATGACCATCATCGTTCAGGTCAATGGTAAGCTTCGATCACGGCTGGAGCTGCCGGCTGACGCTGATAAAGAGATGATTGAGCAACGAGCGCTGGATGACGAGAAGGTTCGCGCCTATCTCGACGCCCGGACACCGAAAAAGGTGATTTATGTGCCGGGGAAGTTGGTGAATATTGTTGTCTAGGTTAGTTGCCGAGGGGCTTAGTCGTCACCGAGCCATCCCGGTGTACCTCGACTCGTACGCGTGTTCCCTGTGGAAGACCAGCGAGCTTTTTGGATTCCGTAGCACAGCCCACTATATCAATTTGGGTAGTAGTATTGGCATCTCTTACAACGGAATGTGCTGCTGTACATACATCTGAATCATTTGTGGCATTACCTTCCGTGGGGTCATAATGCATCATAAAAGAGCCAACTAGGGGTGATCCTGGCGGCTCTTTATCGGCGTTGGCGATACCGTTAATGCCGATGCCGAGACCCGCCCCCATTACCGCTAGCATCGCTCCTGATCCGATGGCCAGTTTCAGCTCACCTAGTCGACTTAGTGTTTCCCCAGATTGAGGGGTAAGTTTTTCTTATCCATAATTAGTAGGATGTATCCTTTCTATTGTAAGTGATGTTTACGATATTACCATAAATATTATATAAAGTCAATAATACCCCCTGACAGCGTATCGCCATCGCCCTGCATCATCTCTGCATCCCCTTGAGAAATCTATCAAAAACCGGTATAATGAAGCCCAAGTGTTACGATAAACTGAAATAAAGGAGATTTTTCTATGGCACAACCAAAAAAGCAGAGCAGCCCGCGCAAGACTGGTCTGCGCCGCAGCCACTTGGTACTGAAATTAGCACGCCGCGTCAACGGGACGTCACCAGTGAAAGTCAAGACGACCAAACGCGAGACTGGTAATAAGAGTACAAAATAAACTAACACGAACAGGAACGTTTTTGTCATGGCTTCAAACCGTCATTTGGGACGAATCGTCGCGTTGCAGACCTTATACGAGATTGAGTTTCGCCAGGAAGTTGGCGACAGCGGGGTTAATGTCGCCGATATCTTGACGCGCAATCTTGAGAAATACAAATCGTCAGTCGATGATGTTGAGTTTGTGCGGGGTCTGATCAATGGCGTCACCACGCATAAAGCAGAGCTTGATGATAAACTTCGTCCGCTGGCGCCAGAATGGCCGATTGAGCAGATATCGCGAATTGACCGGACGGTATTGCGGCTCGGGCTGTATGAATTATTGTTTTCTCGGGCAGCAGTGCCACCAAAAGTGGCTATCAACGAGGCAGTGGAACTGGCAAAAACGTTTGGTTCGGATAACTCAGGGAAATTTGTGAACGGTGTGCTCGGCACAGCGTATCGCTCCCTTCAAGAGGATGCCGATGAAGACAAGCAGCTTTGATCATATTAAGAAATATTTTGGCGGTCGCAAAAAACCGTCGATCCAAGAAATAGTTCGCGAGCCAACCGCCGGTGGTGTGGTGTTTCGACGCAATAAAAAAGGTGATGTTGAGTTTCTACTCTACCAAGACGCGCGGGATCGCTGGACAATTCCCAAGGGCCACGTTGAGCCGGGCGAGACGGCACAGGCCGCCGCCAAGCGTGAGGTTGGCGAAGAGGCTGGCCTCAAGAATATCGAGGTATGTGGCTGGCTGGGCAAGATTAATTTTCGCTATCGCCGGCTTGATAAGTTAGTGCTGATTTCGCAGCAAGTGTACCTGATGAAGGCGCTTGATCCGGACGAAAAACTGCAAAAAGAAGACTGGATGAATGGCCTGGCGTGGTTTACCTTTCATGAGGCGCTGGATGAGATCGAGTATGAGGATATTGGCAAGCTGATTCTGCTCGCTATGAAACGAATCAGGCAGGAGAATCTATAGATGAGCGGGATGAATACGGCGCCGTATCAGGAGTTTGCGCGTGAGAAGTTGGGGTTTGAGTTTAATAATTTGGATCTGTTGATTACGGCTTTGACGCATCGTAGCTACGTTAATGAACACAGAAAATCAGTCCACGAGCATAACGAGCGGTTGGAATTCCTCGGTGATGCGGTGTTGGAGCTAGCAGTCACGGAATATTTGTTTACGAATTTTTCTGAGCCAGAAGGTATTTTGACAGCGTGGCGGGCGGCGTTGGTGCGCACGGAAAGTATCGGCGATGCAGGCGATACCTTGGGTTACGGGCCGCTGATTCGCATGTCAAAGGGTGAGAAAAATGGTTCGGATCGGGCACACTTGCAGATTTTGGCCAACGCGTTTGAGGCAGTCATTGGCGCGATTTACCTGGAGCGTGGCTTTGACGATGCGCGCGATTTTATTCATAAGCATATTATTATCAAGTTGGACGGAATATTGGAATCAGGTAGCTGGCGTGATCCGAAGTCGTATTTGCAGGAAATTTCTCAACGCGTCGATGGCCAGACGCCAGTATATAAAGTTTTGGGCGAGGAAGGTCCAGATCATGATAAGGTTTTCACGCTTGGGGTGTTCGTCGGTGAAACACTGATGGGGCACGGCGTGGGTCCGTCCAAGCAGGTGGCTCAACAGCAAGCCGCCCGCCAAGCAATCGCTCGATATCGGGCAGCGAATTCTGAATAGTGATTATATCTTTTCTCAGCGCCTAACCGGTGTTATAATCAAAAGGATGAGTAACACAATTTTTAAACGTACCAAGATCCTAGCGACTGTCGGTCCGGCAACGATGAGCCAGGATAAAATTAGTCAACTTATGCAGGCCGGTGTCAATGGCTTTCGTCTGAACTTTAGCCACGGTAGTTATGATGAGCGGCGTGAGCAAATCGGCTGGATTCGCACGGCCAGTCACGAGCAGGGTAAACCAGTTGCCATTCTCCAAGACCTTCAAGGTCCAAAAATCCGCCTCGGCGTTCTCAAAGACAACATGCTGACGGTGCGGGCTGGTGATGTGCTGACGCTTGATTCGTCGATTACAGAACATGATGGAAGCTTTAATCTGCCTGTCCAGTATAACCTCGCTGAGAAAATGAAAGTTGGCGAGCCGCTGTATATGTTTGATGGCAAGATCAAGTCGATCGTTCGTGAAATTGCTGGTCCAACAGCCATCAGGGTGGAGGTGCAGAATGACGGATTTTTGATGAGCCGCAAGGGGTTGAACCTACCAGACACTGATTTTGGTGGTGATATTTTAACACCAAAAGATATCGCCGATATCGAGTGGGCGGCCAATCAAGATTTTGATTATGTGGCGCTGAGTTTCGTGCAGACAGAGGATGACATTATCGATTTACGCTCGCGGTTGACAGCGCTGGGGTCAGATGCGTATATCATTGCTAAGATCGAGACGAAATCAGCGATTTCCGATGAGCATCTGGAGGAGATCGTCAAGGCGAGTGACGGTATCATGGTGGCGCGTGGCGACTTGGCGGTTGAAGCCGGGGCGGAGATCGTGCCAGTTATTCAGCGGCGTATTATCGCTCTCTGTCGCAAGTATTCTAAGCTCAGCATCGTCGCCACGCAGATGATGGGCAGCATGGTTGACAATCCTGAGCCATCTCGCGCTGAGGTGAGTGATGTTGCCAATGCGGTCATCCAGGGTGCCGACACGGTGATGTTGTCTGATGAAACGGCTAACGGTAAATATCCGATCGAGACAGTGCAGGCGATGCGCCGGACGATTATGTACACTCAGGAGCACAGTGATGTCATGGCAGTTGAGTCGGGTGAAAAGCGTCGCAAACATGATGCGCTGCTCAGCTACACGGCGGCGCGGCTCGCCACAGAGCTTAAGGCGCGGGCAATTATTGCCGAGACTAGTACGGGTGTAACTGCGGTGAATGTCGGCGCCTTTCGGCCGAATATGCCGATTATTAGCGTCACCGATAGCCAAAAAACCGCTCAAAAATTAGCACTCAGTTACGCCACGCGCTCATACGTTCGCCCAAGTGGTCTGGGTTCGGCGAATAAATTAGCAGAGGAATTGAAGGCCGAAGGTTACTTTGGCGAGGATCCAGTGACGTTGGTATTGGTCAGCGGCCATCAACCGGGCCGGCCGGGCAAGACTGACAATATCCAGATCCGGACAATGGAGTAGGACAAAAAGAGGGTGGGCACATTTTTCAAGCAAACAATTCATGACGTTAATCTCCGCGGGCTGACCGTCCTGGTGCGGGTTGATTATAATGTGCCCCTAACCGCGACCGGTGGGATCGCCAGTGACTTACGCATTCGCGCTAGTTTATCGACTCTGCGCTACCTACTAGAGCAACGCTGCAAGATTGTCCTGATGAGTCACCTCGGACGACCAAAGGGGGCTGATCCGGCATATAGTCTGCGTCCAGTGGCGCGTCGACTGGCTGAGCTGCTTGGGCGGCCAGTGCGGTTTATTGATGGTTGTGTTGGGGATAAGCTTCGTCAAGCAGTGCGGCATATGGCGGCTGGTGATATACTGATGCTCGAAAATCTGCGGTTTTATAACGAGGAGTCGCGCGATGATATGGTGTTTGCCAGGGCAATTGCCAGGGCGGTGCGACCAGATTACTTTGTGCAGGATGGCTTTGCGGTGGTGCATCGAGCTCATGCCAGTACGCACGCGATTACACTATACGTGCCGGGGCTAGCCGGTGACCTATTGGTGCACGAATATACTGCGCTAACCGCAGCGATGTCGCGTCCAGCGCGGCCACTAGTGGCGATTATTGGCGGTGTGAAAATTGCTGATAAGATTGCGCTGATTGAGCGGCTGATTGATAAAGCTGACACAATTTTGATTGGTGGGGCGATGGCCAATACCTTCCTCGCCTACCGCGGCCACAGGATGGGTCACAGTACGATTGAGCCGGATCAGGAGCAAGTGCTCGCGGCCATCTACCACCGTGCTGCCGGGAAGGTTGGTGATAAACAGGTCGATCAGTTCTTGCGGCTACCTAGCGACGTAGCGGTGGCGTTGTCACCAGAAGCATCAGGCGATCGCCATGAAGTGTTGGTTAATGAGATCGGCGACGATGAGATGGCGCTAGATATTGGCACTGAGACGATGGCGCAATTTGCCTCGGTGATTGCCTCGGCCAAAACAGTCATCTGGAATGGGCCGCTGGGGTATTCGACTAATCGGTTGTTTGCTCGGGGGTCGGCCCGGATTGCCGAAGCCATCGTACAAAATCATGGCGTTACCTCAATTATTGGCGGTGGCGATACGGCGGAATTTGTCCTTGGGTGGGATGGACATGACGGCAGGCAATTTTCGCATATTTCTACTGGTGGCGGAGCGAGCCTCGAGCTGATGAGCGGCAAAAAATTACCAGGTGTGGAAAGTTTACTAGACGCACACGGACTAAAATGATACACTAAACATAAGCATTATGACGCGAAAAACACTCATCATCGGTAACTGGAAGATGAACCTCACTATGCATGAGGCCAGTTTGTATTTACATAAGCTCATGGAGCAGCTGCCGGTGCGTCGTGACGTCGAGGTGGTGGTGGCGCCAACAATGTTGACCTTGCAGAGTTTGAGCTTGCAAATCAAGCGTCGGATCGTCAAGCTCGCCGCCCAGAATTGTTACTGGCGCGACCACGGTCCATACACCGGCGAGGTGCCGGCGTCGCATCTACATGGTATGGTTGACTATGTCATCATTGGTCACTCCGAGCGGCGACATATATTTATGGAGAGCGACAAGGATATTCGTTTCAAGGTACAGGCAGCACTGCGTAATCGACTTCAGCCGATTCTCTGCATTGGTGAAACGGCACACGAGCGGACGCTAGGCGAAACGCGCGAGGTGCTCCAGGATCAGATTGTAAATGGCCTGGCAAATATCACAGCCGAGGAGATAGACCATGTGGTGATCGCCTACGAGCCAGTATGGGCAATCGGTAGCGGCGAGTATGCGCAGCCGAGTGACCTTGCCAAGGTGCTCAAGGTGATTCGCCAGCAAATCACGCATTTATTTGGCAAGGAAGCAGCCGAGGCGGTACGCGTGGTGTATGGCGGCAGTGTCTCGGTTGATAATGCTAGTGATTATCTCGCAGTGGCGGGACTTGATGGACTGCTGATCGGTGGAGCGAGTCTGGACGCATATCAATTTACGGAGATAGTAAAGAAGGCGCATAAAGAATAGGGGGGCTTATGTCAGACATTGATTTTGACGAACTTGATCGGGCGGTGACGTCACTGATGCAGAAACGGGCAGAGAAAGAAGCGGCTCAGCAGGCGGCCGGTGTTGATACGGACGTGGCGACGTCGACGGCACCCGCGGCTAGTACTGCTGAAAATACGGTGAAGGCGTCGTCGCCTGAATCTGTTCAATCTAGCACCCCCGCTTCTCAGCCTGAACCAGCGACACCTCCGGTCGCGCCGCTAAGCCCTCAACCCAAGCCAGTTGCGCCGCAACCTGCGGTGTCATTATCAACGCCACCGAGCGCGCCAGTGGCTACCGCACCGCAGCCGATTGAGAAGTCTGAACCAACATCAACGCCGCCGTCGCCACTTACGTCACCGTCTTCGTCGGTAGCACCAGCAGCCCCTGCTCCGTCAGCCCCACCGTCGCCTGCCACCACGCCATCAACGCCGATTCCGCCATTGACCATCAAGCCGCTAACGCCTCCGTTGCCGACCACTGCACCGACAGCGACGCCAGCACCGCTGTCGACGCCCGTGTCTGCGCCTGCATCTCCAACTTCAGCCATGGCAACCGTACCCGCATCCGAGTCAACAAGTACCGATACGAGCAAGCCACCAGCCCCGGCCAAGACAACACAATCATCAGCCTCATCAAACACTCCAAGTGCGCCGCCAGCGGCTGCAGCAACACCGGCGCCGACTGCTGTCCCGATTTCTGTTACAAAGCCAGCGCCAAAGCCTGTCTCGAAGCTGACGCTCGAGCCGATACCGTCGTTCAAGACAACCTCGTCGCCTGTCCCGCCGTCGCCTACTTCGATACCAGAACCGCCGACCCGGTCAACAACCCCGGAGTCTAGTGATGACGAGCCACACAGTGAGTCACAGGGCGAGCCGCCGACCTCACTACAAGAATCATCCACCAGGGAGACGGCTTCACCGTCGACGGAAGCCAATGGATTTCCGCACGCCGCCTCAGAGACTAAACCAGCCGTGGTATTTCCAGATATCAAAACACCAGCTAAAAAGGCGGATGACCAGGCTGCCTCAGACGCACCGCAGGATAAAGTGACCGATACGTCAGCAGCGAAACCAACTGATGATTCTTCAGATACAAAACATGATGACGAGCCGGCCGTTGCTCCATCACCAGCTATTTCGCGTCGACCGTCTGGTCGCTTTATGGACGTTGTGCATCCGTCGTCTGTCATGCGTGGACACGGTATTCATCAGCCGCGCACTGGCGTGACGCTGCAGCCGACTGGCTCGTATCTCTCCGGTCGGACTGGTAATGACGGCCAGCGGGGCGTTAACATGACTGAACATGCTGAGGACGCGTCAAGTGACATGATGGCGGATGATAACACTGCTCGCTCATCGGCAGCTGATCGCGAGATTAAGCGTCGACCACCACGCCTCGTTCTGCAGCCCGATCCATCGCATGTGGCCGAAGGTCTGACGTCAGACAATGTGTCGCTCAATACCAAGGACGTACCTGATTATGAATCGATGGCCAGTGAGGCTGAGGCCAGTACTGACAGTGCCTTTATCGAGGAAGGCTTACTGGCAGAGGACGCTCCGGCTAAGGCAGCTGATAGTGAAGGGCTAACCATGGATGAGCTGATGGCTGATGATGATCATCTGGTGACGGATGCGGAAGCCGGAGACGAAGTAGCAGAACACTATGATGAGGTGGCTGATACTGACATCACCGCTGATCGTACGAGCCTCGAAGCAACTATTGATGAAATTGAGGCCGGCGAGGTCGGGGAGCAGCTCGACGCAGATGCTTCCTCGGTAGACGTTTCGTCCAAGCAGTCCGTCGCTGATACATCAGAACTAGACAGTGAACTCATGGCGATCGAGTCGATGGACGAGAGTGACGCTGAGATAGCTGATGATGAGACGCCACGTCGACCGCACACTCCGGGCGATATTCCTCAGCAATACACCGCTGGTGACGAGATCGCACCAGATCCAGAGCCGATGTTTGATGCGGCAGCCAGCCAGCCAGCCACCGGGGAGGCGCTCCAGCCTGATAAGAAAAAATCCGGCATCGGGACGATTCTATTGATCATTCTTTTTGCCCTTATCGGCGTTGGCGGCGGTGCAGCGGCGTACTTTTTCCTGCTATACTATAAGTAATGGACATCCTATCTGAACTCAACCCCGAACAGCGGCGAGCCGTCCAGCATGATGGCGGGCCGCTGCTTATTTTAGCGGGAGCGGGGAGTGGTAAGACAAAAACCTTAACGCATCGCATCGCCTATCTGATTAGCCAGCGAGGGATTTTTCCCAGCCGCATCTTAGCGGTGACCTTCACCAACAAGGCTGCTCGAGAGATGCGTCAGCGCTTGGCTGATATGCTGGGCGAAGACGCCTCGGATCGACGCTTCATGCCGTGGATGGGGACATTTCATAGTATGTGTGTGCGGCTACTGAGGATAGACGGAATGTCAATTGGCCTCGGTCGTAATTTTATTATTTATGATGAAGATGATCGGCTGGGTCTCATCAAACAGTTGATGAAATCGCGCGGGCTGACTGATCGCGATATCAAGCCGCGCCGCATCGCTGCGGCTATTTCTGCGGCAAAAAATGACATGCTTTCCCCCGATGAGTATATGATGCAGGCGGTCGGCCCCGCTAAGCAGCAAATTGCCGAGTTATTTATCGCCTACGAGGCCGCTATGCACCGGGCCGGGGCGCTCGATTTTGATGATTTATTGCTTAAGGCGGTGGAGCTACTGCGCCATTCGCCTGACATTCGCCACAAATGGCAGCAGCAGTTTTGCCACATTCTCATCGACGAGTATCAGGATACTAATGCGGTGCAGTATGCGTTGATCAAGTTGCTGGTCGGTCCAGAGCGTAACCTCTGTGTGGTCGGCGACGATGCCCAGTCAATTTATAGTTTTCGCGGCGCAGATTATACCAATATTCTTCATTTTGAGCGTGACTTTCCGGGTGCGGCAGTGATTAAACTAGAACAAAATTACCGTTCAACGGGCGCGATTTTAACGGTGGCAAATAACTTAATCCAACACAACACCCAGCGCACCGACAAGAACCTGTGGACAGAAGCGGTTGGCGGGATGACACCGCAATTGTGGCAACTGTACAGCGAGGCTGAGGAGGCACAAGCAGTGGCTGACGAAATTCATCGCCAGGCCAGGATGGGCCGAGTCTATAGCGACATAGCAGTACTGTATCGCACCAATGCCCAGAGCTACGCCATAGAGCGCGCACTGCGTCAACGGCACATTCCCTACAAAATTGTGGGCGGTCTACGGTTTCTAGATCGAGCAGTCGTCAAGGATGTGCTGGCTTATCTCAGATTATTATATCAACCCAGTGACCGCGTTAGTTTCGCACGGATCGTCAATCTGCCAAAGCGTGGCATCGGCGCGGTGAGCGTGGCGAAATTTCTCGACTGGGCCGATCAATCGGGTCGGAATATTATTGAGGGGCTGGTGGCGGTTGACGAAGCTATAGGGTTGAGCGCCCGTGCTAAGCAGTCGCTCTGGGCATTTGGTCAATTGCTGCAAAAATTACAACAATTACTGAACGACGCACCGGCCGAGGTTATCGAACAAATTATTGAGCAGACTGGCTACGGCGAGGCGGTAAATGATGGCAGTGTGCAGGCCGAAGAGCGGCTGGAGAACCTCGGTGTTTTGGTAGCTGAGGCGCGCGCCTACGCTGATGTATCGACATTCCTTGAAGACATGGCACTGATGTCATCAAGCGATGGCCAAGCGGATCAGCAGGTCACCTTGATGACGCTACACGCTGCGAAGGGTCTGGAGTTTCCGGTGGTGTTTATGACTGGCTTGGAGGAGGGAATCTTGCCGCACGCACGGGTATTTGACAGCGGTAAAGCGGATGATGTTGAGGAGGAGCGCCGCCTCTGTTATGTAGGGATTACGCGGGCCCGAGAGGCGCTGTTTGTGACTTGTGCTAGTTCGCGGACGCAGTTCGGTCAGATCGGCTATAATCTACCGTCGCGATTTCTCGATGAGATGGGGCTGATGAACGGCGGTCTGGATGCACCTGCCGCGCCGCCAGCTGATGAAGTATTTTATGCTGATGATATAGGGATAGAGGTTGGTGAGCGGGTGCGAAGCCCACAATTTGGTGCGGGTGAGGTGGTGGATGTTGACGGGATGGCGGTGACGGTGCAATTTGCTGATGGTAATACGAAAAAGCTTAATGTAGAATTCGCCAGATTAGAGA
The DNA here is from genome assembly GCA_010202115.1 of Candidatus Saccharibacteria bacterium oral taxon 488. Taxonomy (NCBI): domain Bacteria; phylum Candidatus Saccharimonadota; species Candidatus Saccharibacteria bacterium oral taxon 488. Next base: position 606,703 of record CP047917.1, on the reverse strand, counting down.
AAATTTGATATAATACATAACAGTTTTGTGGTACTGCCCACGAGCGAGATTATGGAAAAGAGTTTATCTATTCGCTACCATTCAAAGAAGATTTTTCTATTGATCGGTTTGCTGGTGCTTGGAGTGACATTGATCCAGCTGGCGGATGCTGCACTAGCGCAGGGTACCGAGCGTCCATCACGGAGCGACGGCCAGCGTCTGATGAGTGTCTATGATAAGGGAGTCGAGAAAACAATTATCACTCGGGCAAAAACGGTGCGCGAGGCGTTGAAGGCGGCGCGGATTGACGTCGACGAGAGAAGAGATGTGGTAGAGCCAGCACTTAACGAGCAGTTGGTTGCTAGCTCATATAACGTTAATATCTTTCGGGCTCGGCCGGTAACGGTAGTCGATGGCCGGGCGCGTATTCGGATAACCACGGCCAAGCAAACCCCGGCGGCGATTGCCAAAGCGGCGGGGATTAAACTCTATAGCGAGGATCTTGTCGATATTCATGCCGCCGAAAACGTGGTCGCTAGCGGCACGAATGCAGTCTTGACCATCAAGCGGGCGACGCCGCTACAGCTCAATCTCTACGGGTCACTGGCTGAAGTACGCACCCACGCGAAAACCGTCGGCGCGCTACTCAAGGAAAAGCGTGTCCAGCTGGCCAGTAACGATACCGTATCAATGCCGCTCGAGGCGCCAATTACCAGTGGTATGCGGCTGGATGTTTGGCGTAACGGTAAGCAGACAATTACCACTGATGAAGATGTCGCTTTTCCGGTTGAGACGGTGCGGGATGCCAATCGCGAGATGGGTCACAAGGAGGTGAAAGAGGCGGGCGAAAAGGGCCGGCGGACGGTGACTTATGAGATTGATGTGCAAAATGGTAAAGAGCTGAGCCGTCGGGAACTCGCTAGTCAAATAACAAAACAGCCTAAAAAACAAATTGAAATTATCGGCACAAAGAATGCCGCTATGCCATATACTGGTGGCGGCAATAAAGATCAGTGGTTATCTTCGTCAAACGTCCCGCGTGATCAATGGGGCTATGCGGAGTGGCTGGTGCAGAAAGAAAGCGGCTGGAATCCAAATGCTCGCAGCCGGAGTGGCGCCTGTGGTCTCGCACAGGCGTTGCCGTGTAGTAAAGTGCCAGGAAATCCGCTTAACCCAGTCGATTCGCTGAATTGGATGCATGGCTACGTGATGAGACGATATGGCTCGTGGGAAAAAGCGGTGGCGCACAGCAAGGCCAGAGGGTGGTACTAGTAATTATTAGATAAATGTGGTATAATACGTCCGTTAATTAGGTACTAGAGCAGAATGATGAACTGGTGGAAATGGCACATAGAGAAAGGCTGGCGGCCGGTTATTCTGCTGGGCTGCTTCATGGCTTTCGTGGCTGGTGCGGTTGGCCTACTGCTATCTCAGCCTGTCCAAGCACAAGATAATCATGCCCAGTCGTCAGCGGAGCGGCTGGTAACGATTCGTGACCGCGGCCGCGAGCAGACGATCATGACCCGAGCACGCACCGTACGCCAGGCATTACAGTTGGCGCGGGTAACAGTTGATGAGCGGCGTGACGTTGTTAAGCCAGACATTGATATGGAGCTGACAGGAACAACATTTACGGTGACAATTTTTCGGGCTCGGCCGGTAACGGTCATTGATGGTTCGCGGCGTTCACATATTACCACAGCGGAGCAGACGCCGCAGCGAATCGCCAAAGCGGCGGGGATCACGCTGTATGTCGAGGATAGGGTTGAATTTATGACGAGCGATAATATGCTGCTGGATGGGACAAACGTGCTGATGAACATTACCCGTGCGCCACTGCGAACCGTGACCGAGGAGGTTGACATTGACTTCCCAGTGGAGCAGATCAAGGATGCGAATCAGCCGATTGGTTTCAAGGAAATTAAGCAGCTGGGCGAAAAGGGTATTCGTACCGTGACTTACCAGGCCCAGGCCGAGCGCGGTGTTGAGATCAGCCGTAAGGAAATAAGTAGCAGTATCAGCAAACAGCCTAAAAAGCAGATCGAAGTAGTCGGCACTAAGCCGAAAAATCCATTGACTAAAGGCAAGGGCGCGCAGATATTTACCGACTCCAAGGGTGTGGCGCACCGCGAAACCTATTATGATTTACCGATGAATATTGTTGCTAACGCCTGCGGCGGCGGTGGCTACACGGTGCGGGCGGATGGTGCCAAGGTGGATAAAGATGGTTATATTTTGGTGGCGGCAAATTACGGTAATTATCCGCGCTGCTCAGTAGTAGAAACCAGCATGGGTCCTGGCAAGGTGTATGATACCGGCGGTTTTGCGGCTCGGCATCCGCATGGGTTTGACCTAGCGACTGACTGGACGAATGGAGATGGCCGTTAGATGGCGTCTGCGCATGGGCCGAAAAAAGAATTAGGCCAGCATTGGCTGCGCGACCCAGAAATCTTGGTGGAGATTGCTGAGGCGGCGGAGCTGAGTAAAGATGATGTAGTTTTGGAAATTGGGCCAGGACTTGGTACCTTGACCAGTCGGTTATTGGCGCGAGCTCAGCACGTGGTGGCGGTAGAATTTGACGTAGATTTGGCACGTAAGTTACCGGGGCAGTTTCCTGGTAAAAACCTGGACGTGATTAACGAAGATATTTTGCAATTTGATTTGAATCAGTTGCCGGCTGGCTACAAAGTGGTCGCCAACGTACCGTACTACATCACTAGCAAAATTGTTGAGAAGCTGATGACGGCGAAGAATAAACCAAGTTTGGCGGTACTGTTGGTACAGAAAGAAGTCGCCCAGCGCATCGCGGCGGAGCCTGGTGAGATGAGTATTTTGGCAGTGAGTGCCCAGATTTTTGCCGAGGCAGAACTCGACATTGAAGTGCCGCGGCAATTTTTCACGCCGCCGCCAAAAGTTGATTCACAGGTGGTGATATTGAGAACCCGCACCGAACCACTAGTCGATTCTGAAGACCAAAAAGATTTTTTCCGCATCGTCAAAGCCGGTTTTTCGGCCAAGCGTAAGAAGCTACGTTCCAGTCTGAGCGGTGGGCTGGGTGTTAGTAAAGACACCGCCGAACAGTTGCTGAAAACGGCTAGTATTTCACCTGGTGTCCGTGCCGAAGATTTGGCGATTGACGATTGGCGGCGGCTACTGAGTGAGTGGCGGACGCAATGATTACAGCAGATCAGCCGACGTGTTTTCCCTCTAATCTGCTCATTGCGGTTTCATCGAAAGACGACGGCACCATGCTCAACCGTATTCGCGGTCGCCACGTAGCTGAGGTGCTGGAAAATCGGCGGCGGTTTTGCGATCATATTGGTGTTAAGTATGACGACGTTGTCTATCACGTGATTTCATACGACCAAGGACAAACGTTTGATAATATCGCCGAAGTTACTGAAACTGACACAGTTAAGTGCAACAACGAGGGGATTTTTGCTGACGCGCTATATACCGAAATGGCTGGTGTAGGATTGTTCCTGCCAGTGGCGGACTGTATCGCCACCGTCATCTATGATCCAAAACGCCGGGCGCTTATGCTGGCGCATTTGGGTAGGCATTCAACGGTCGCACAGTTGATGACAAGGGCAGTCCAGTATTTTGCCGAGCGTGGTAGTCAGGCAAAAGATTTGCAAATTTGGATGTCGCCAAGTATCACCCAGAAAAATTACCGTATGGATTATTTTAATCATACAAATGATACGAATTGGCAAAATTTCTGCCGTCAAACGGCTGACGGAATTTATCTGGACATGCAAGGATTCAATCGTTCGTTGGCCGTCCAGGCAGGCGTTCCGGCTAATAATATTGTCATTTCGCCAATTGATACAGCGGACAATCCAAATTATTTTTCGCACTCATCGGGTGATACGGCGGGGCGAATTGCAGTAGTAGCAATGATGCGCGGGTGAGCCCTCGGCGAACGCATATCGGTGAAAATTGTTCCAGATAATGATACAATGAGTATCATGACTAAACAACACGCCTACATTACTACTGCTATTCCTTATGTCAACGGTTTGCCGCACATTGGGCACGCCATGGACTATATGTTGGCAGATGTCTGGACGCGGTATCAGCGGCAAAACGGTCGCGAGGTGCGTTTTCAGACGGGTGTGGATGAGCATGGCAATAAGATTGCTGCCAAGGCTGCCAGCCAAAACCAGACGCCGCAAGCTTACGTCGATCAAATGCACGGCAATTTCCAGAACATGATCGCTGAGTTGAATATTTCGGCGACCGATTTTATCCGCACAACTGACCCGCATCACGTTAGCGCAGTGCAGTATATTTGGCAGAAGCTGGCTGCGGCTGGCTATATCTATAAAGGCACTTATGAGGGCTGGTACTGCCAAGGTTGTGAGGCATTCGTCACTGACAAGGAGGCGGCTGAAAATAATGGCATTTGTCCTGACCACCAGGCGCCATATCAACGGCTGCGTGAGGAAAATTATTATTTCAAAACCAGTGCCTTTTCAGATCATATTCGCCAGGCGATTGAATCAAACAAGATGAAAATTGTGCCTGAATTCCGTAAAAAAGAGTTTTTGGAGCTGATAAAAGATGGACTGAAAGATGTGTCGGTTTCGCGTCCGCGCAAGAACCTCAGCTGGGGTGTGCCAGTACCAGGCGATGACACGCAGGTGATGTATGTCTGGCTGGATGCGCTGAGCAATTATATTACGGTTATTGGTTATCCTGATCGAGCTGAGGAATGGCAGGCGTTTTGGCCGGCAGATGTACAGGTGATCGGCAAGGATATCCTTCGTTTTCATGCCGGGATTTGGCCGGCGATGTTGATGGCGCTGGACTTGCCACTGCCAAAGGTGCTGTTGGTACACGGATTTATCAACGTTGGCGGCACTAAAATGAGCAAGAGTCTCGGTAATGGCATTGGTCCAGCTGACATCATCCCGCACTACGGCGTTGAGGCCTTTCGCTATTATTTCCTGCGTCATGTGCCGACGCAAGATGACGGTGACTTTACCTGGGAGAAATTTGAAGCGGCCTACAACGGCGAGCTGGGCAATGACCTCGGTAATTTGGTGCAGCGGGTGGCAAAGATGGTGCAGAGTTATCAAGCCGGCGTTATTGGCGATGCGCCGCAGTCTGAACACGATATGGGGCCGTACCGTGCCGATATGGAGTCTTTGAACTTTAATCTAGCAATTGATGAAATTTGGCAGATTATCCGTTCATTGAATCAATATATTGAGCGCGTGCAACCATGGCAAGTTGCCAAAAAGCGCGCCAAGGATCCAGAGGCGGAAGCACATTTGGGCGAGATTTTGGCGCATGCTTGCGGAACATTACTGCAGGTCTCTGATATGCTTCGTCCATTTATGCCGCAAACCGCTGAGAAAATTCACGACATGTTTGCCAGTGGTGTCGTGCCGTCAGAGCTGACACCATTATTCCCGCGCAAATATCTACATACGCCCGATCCGCGCGCGCCAAAAGTAAAAAACCAGGGCAAATAATAATGATTCTGATGGCGGAGAATAGTATAGCGGCAGACTTACGCTTGATTGATTCGCACTGTCATTTGCATGATACCGAGTTTTTCGCGGACAATCGCGAGGAACTATATCAGCAAACAATCGCGGCGGGTATCGGCATGATTTGTGTTGGTACTGACGAGCGCAGCAGCCGACAAGCAGTAGAGTTTGCCGCGAGTCGCGACTATACTTGGGCGGCAGTTGGCGTTCATCCGCACGACAGCAAAGATGGCTGGAATGAGGTGGAGCGACTACTGAAAGCCAGAGCAGAGGATTCACCAATTGTAGCGATTGGCGAGATTGGACTTGATTATTATTACAATCACAGCCCGCGCGACGTGCAAATTCAGGCACTGGAGGCGCAGCTGCAGTTGGCTGTGGATTATAGCCTGCCGGTTAGTTTTCATGTTCGTGATGGCGCACCTGACCAGCCGTCAGCGTGGGATGATTTTTGGCCAATTTTTGATAATTTTCATGGGCTGCGCGGCGTACTACATAGTTTTACCGATACATGCGCCAATTTAGAGAAGGGATTTGCCCGCGGACTCTACGTTGGTTTGAATGGCATCAGCACGTTCACTAAAGACCAAACGCAGCGAGAATTGTTCGCCTCCATCCCGCTGGAGCGATTACTATTAGAAACCGATGCGCCGTTCTTGACACCAAAGCCATTTCGTGGTAAGCTGAATAAGCCAGAATATGTGGAGTTGGTGGCACAGTATTGGGCAGCGGAGCGCAAGCTAGTGCTTCACGACCTCGAAAAAGTAGCGACCGATAACACGGTAACACTTTTTGGCTTGTAACAGTGGAGAGATAATGAATCAGCAGCCAAGACCAATCACAGAAATGATGTCGATTCAAAAGGCGCGGGCCGAAGCGCTGGATTTGGCGACGCAAGCACACCCAGAGCGATCGCAGCGAGTAACGCCGCGTCTGTCCGAAGCGGCGGTGCGTGGTAGTGCCGAGGTGATTGATAGTACAGCCGAGTCGGTAATGATATCACTAGCGGAACGGCGCAAGCTAGAAGAATTAGTTGAAGAATGTTTGCGAACTGTTGAAGCAATTGGTGGGCGCATCGAGACATATCGAGCGGATTATAATACAATCGCGGAAAGCACATTCAATGCATCCGACGCTATGCCAAAAAATCATAGAAATAATCATACCTTAGCAGCCTAGAAAGGAGGTGCTTCATGCCAACGATTCTCAAAAAAGCCCTTGGT